>NZ_QUAE01000022.1:0-51028 GCF_003386945.1 Halobacillus trueperi
TCGCTTCCCGCGCTCGACTTGCATGTATTAGGCACGCCGCCAGCGTTCGTCCTGAGCCAGGATCAAACTCTCCATAAAAGTTAAGTTTGACTTGCTCATTTGCACACCGAATGTGCTTGTTTCAAATCTCTTCTATAAAGAAGAAATGTTTTGACGTACTGGTTGGTTCGTTCAGTTTTCAAAGATCAAATATTTTCTGTGCCGCTTCAAAACAGCGACTTAATTAATATATCATGTGCAGTTGTTTTCGTCAACAACTTTTTATGATTTATTTTGTTAAGCCGTTTGCGGCTGGCCGCTCTGTTAATGCGACAAGTAATAATATATCACGGGATCCAAAACCACGCAATAGGTTTTTCGTAAAAAGATAATTCAGATTATTGCCCTTCATATAGTGAGTGATCCTATAGATAAAAGAACAATCCCCCCAGAAGAATCCGGGGGGATTGATAACCTTATGATTCACGATTTCTCATTTGCGGGAACAGTAGAACGTCACGAATAGAAGGGGAATCTGTCAGCAGCATGACTAGACGATCGATTCCGATTCCTAGACCACCCGTTGGAGGCATTCCATATTCAAGGGACTCAAGAAAGTCTTCATCCATCATATGTGCTTCATCATTTCCTTCTTCTCTTTCTTTCAGTTGAGCTTCGAAACGTTCTCTTTGATCGATCGGATCATTCAACTCAGAGAAAGCATTCGCATGTTCACGTCCAACAATGAACAATTCGAAACGATCCGTAAATCTTCCATCCTCTGGATTTTTCTTCGCAAGAGGAGAGATCTCTGTCGGATGGCCATAAATAAAGGTAGGCTGAAGTAATTTTTCTTCTACGCGCTGTTCAAAGAATTCATTCACAATATGACCAAATGTCATCGTATCTTTAATTTCAATGCCATGCTCTTTAGCAAGCTCTTTGGCACGATCATCAGTCATTTGCTCCCAGAAGTCCACCCCTGTGTGTTCTTTGATGGCATCTACCATATGAAGACGTGTCCACTCTGGCTCTAAATCGATTTCTTGTTCATTGTAAGTGACTTTCGTTGTACCAAGAACCTCTTTAGCAATATGAGCAACCATGTTTTCCGTCAGGTTCATGATGTCATGGTAATCGGCATAAGCTTCATACAGCTCAATCATCGTAAACTCAGGGTTGTGACGAGTTGAGATTCCTTCATTACGGAATACACGTCCGATTTCATATACTTTTTCCAAACCACCTACGATCAAACGCTTCAGGTGCAGCTCGATAGCGATACGCATATACAACTGCATGTCCAGTGCATTGTGGTGTGTAATGAAAGGACGGGCGGAAGCTCCACCTGCGATCCCGTGCATCAATGGAGTTTCTACTTCTAAGAAACCTAAACCATCTAGATAACGGCGCATAGACTGAATGATCTTACTACGCAGTACAAACGTGTCTCTACTATCAGGGTTTGTAATAAGGTCTAAGTAACGCTGGCGATAACGTTGTTCGACATCTTGCAAGCCATGGAATTTTTCAGGAAGTGGGCGTAGAGACTTCGTAAGCAATTGATAGTCTGCTGCTTTCACGGAAAGTTCTCCAACGTTAGTCTTGAACATCACGCCGGAAACTCCTACGATATCTCCTAAATCAGCAGATTTGAACAGATTGTCGTAAGCTTCTTCTCCAATTTCATCTTTACGAACATAAAGTTGGATTTGGCCGGTCAGATCCTGAATATGTGCAAAACCTGCTTTTCCTTTTCCACGCTTCGTCATGATTCGTCCAGCAATGGTTGCTGGGAACTGCTTTTCCTCCAGTTCCTCTTTCGTATATTGATCGTACTTCTCTATTAAGTCTTGGGCGTAGTCTGTGCGGTCGAATTTGTCACCGAATGGGTCGATGCCCTGTTCGCGGTGAGTATTCATCTTATCGCGACGCACCCGCATATGTTCATTAAGTTCTTCCGTCATTGCTATCACTCCATTCCCTGATCTTTTTGGGTACTTACCGTTACAATAACAAAAACTGCCAGCATGGGACTGGCAGCATCTAACTATCGTTTAGTATAAAAAAGTACTATGAGCGTGTCAATGTTGAAAGGGTAAGGATTCTTGCATTTACTCCCCTATTTCAACAGCCATCGAATACCAAGCCCCTTCTATTTGACCTTGCACGATATCACTATATTCTTCCCCACTTCTTCATGCTTCTCACTTCTTCTGACGGAAGCAACCCAAGAACTTCTCCCGCTGTTTGTTGTAAATGAGGAAGGAAAGCTTGAGCATTCAAATCTGCTAAAGGGACCATCACAAACGCCCGTTCGTGCATATGAGGATGGGGGATCGTTAATTGCTCTGTTTTCATATCGTCCTGGTTATAAAGTAATATATCGAGGTCGATCGTACGCGGCCCCCACTTTATCACGCGCTTTCTCCCAAGTTCCTGTTCAATGCCCTGGCAGTACTCCAACAATAAGGGAGGGGACAAATCCGTTTCCACTTGAATGGCCATATTTAAAAAGTCGTTTTGTTCTGTGTATCCGACAGGGGCCGTTTCATAGACCGCTGACTTTTTTCGGACTGTTATATCCTCATGCTCCACTAGCAGCGAGATCGCATCTTTCAAAAATGCTTCCCGTGGTGAAATATTCGACCCTAAAGCAATATACGCGATATTCATGTTTCCCGTCTCCGGTAGATCTCGATCGCAACCGATTTATAATGACCAGGAATTGGAGGGTCAGGCTTATATACTTTTATGAGGCACCCTTCCAACAGGGGAAACTCTCCGAAAAGTTCATTGGCTAGTTTTTCCGCCACTGTTTCGACGAGTTTATAGTGTTTTCCTTCCACTGTTTTTTCAGTGACCTCGTAAATGGCACCGTAATCAATCGATTTTGTCATATCATCAGATTCTGCTGCTGGCCTCAAGTCCAACTCAAGCTCAAGATCCACATAGAACCGTTGTCCGAGTTTGTTCTCTTCGGGAAAGAGACCGTGATAACCCCAGAACTCCATTTGATTCACATATATTTTATCCAATTCCTTCACCCTTCCCGAGAATAGCATCCATCATTTTCGTCATTCGTACAATGGGCTTTACATCATGCACCCTTACAATATCAATGCCTTGTGCCACTCCATAACAGACAGTTGCACCTGTCCCTTCCATCCGTTCCTCTTTCGGAAGATCCAGGGCTGTACCGATAAATGATTTCCTGGAGGTTCCTAATAAAATCGGGTAACCGAGTTCCTTTAATTCTGCTAAATTTCGCATGACCTCCAAGTTTTGTGCTTGGGTTTTCGCAAAACCGATACCTGGATCGAGGATGATGTTCTCATCTTTAACACCCGCATCCTTGGCTATCTTAATGCTTTTTCGGAGATCATTTTTCATGTCATCCATTAAAGATTCGTAATTTCTGTCTGACCGGTTATGGGTAAGGATGATAGGTACACCATAACGGGCAGCGACTTCAGCAATAGCGGGTTCTTTAATCGCACCCCATACATCATTAATGATCGAGGCACCTGCCTCGACCGCCTTCTCAGCCACTTCTGCTTTATAAGTATCAATGGAAAGAGGAAGGGGAACTGCCTTTTTGACCGCCTGGATCGCAGGGATGACTCGTTCCAGTTCCTCCTCAGCTGTTACGGGTTGATGGCCGGGACGTGTGGATTCACCGCCGATATCAATGATATGCGCGCCTTCTTCTTCCATCATCTTCGCTTGTTTGACAGCGTGATCGAGATCAAAATAAAGCCCTCCATCAGAAAAAGAATCTGGCGTAATATTAAGAATCCCCATCACAAGAGTTTCCTTTGTTAGGTCGAACGTTTTTTCAGAAGTTCTTAATTTGGTGTTCATAAGTTTCCCTCGTTTCCATCATTCTCTTCCCCTATCTTACATCATTTAAAAATTTCTATCACACGTGCACGGTTGGAAACACAAATAAAAACTGCACCCCATAGAGGTGCAGTTGCCTAACCTTATTCTTCGTCGAACTGATAAAGAGGAGTAGATAGATAACGCTCACCATTACTAGGGATAATCGCTACAACCTTCTTCCCTTTGCCAAGCTTTTTGGCTACCTGCTTCGCAACGTGGATAGCGGATCCGGAAGAGATTCCTCCCAGAATTCCATCTTTTCTAGCGGCTTCCCTCGCAGCTTCGAATGAATCTTCTTTCGTCACTTTAATGACTTCATCATAGATTTCCGTATTCAGGATACCAGGTACAAAGCCTGCCCCGATTCCTTGGATCTTATGTGGACCAGGGTCTCCGCCGGATAAGACCGGAGATTCTTCCGGTTCGATCGCATAAATTTTGATGTCCGGGTATTTCTCCTTCAACACTTTACCCGCGCCCGTAATGGTTCCACCTGTTCCGATACCCGCAACGAATGCGTCCAATTGGTCACCCATTTGCTCGACAATTTCCGGTCCGGTCGTTTTTTCGTGAATGAGTGGGTTTGCTTCATTGTTGAACTGTTGAGGCAGGAAGTAGCCCTTCTGTTCTTGGAGTTCAGCTGCCTTTTTAATGGCGCCTTTCATCCCTTCACTCCCTGGAGTAAGAACGAGTTCTGCTCCATAGGCACGCAGAAGGTTACGACGTTCTTGACTCATCGTGTCTGGCATAACGAGTATGGCTTTGTAACCTTTGGCCGCTGCAATCATAGCCAGACCAATCCCTGTATTCCCGCTCGTCGGTTCAACAATAGTATCTCCCTCTTTGAGACTTCCATCTTTTTCAGCTTCTTCAATCATGGAAAGAGCAATACGGTCTTTAACGGAACTGCCCGGATTCATATATTCCAGTTTAAGATAAATATCTGCACTGTCTTCCTCCGCGCTTCCGTTCAGTTTGACCAATGGAGTTTGCCCAACTAATTCGCTTACGTTATTTACGATTCTCAATACACTCACTCCCAAAACCAAGTATTTTAATAGGATTTAAACCTAATGTACTGAATAAGAAGACAATTGTCAAACATTTCAATCATGCATCATTAAAGGAAAAGGCGAAACCGTGGTTTCGCCTTTTATTATATCATTTTTGGTTTTCGTTTATGATGTGGAATCCGTATCTTGAGATTGCAGCTCTTTTAGGTCGTCTACATTGAACTGGTAATCTTCGTTACAGAAGTGGCACTTCGCTTCTGCTCCCTGATCCTCGTTGATCATGCGTTCAATTTCTTCATTCCCCAGGCTCGCAATGGCCATTTCCACCCGTTCTCGTGAACAGTGGCACTGAAACTTCACTGGCACCGTGTCCAGTACACGCACATTTTCTTCTCCAAGAACCGTGTACAGAATTTCTTCTGGGGTTTTGCCGTCGCGTACGAGAGAAGAAATCGCAGGCATTTCTGAAAGTCTCTTTTCAATTTGGCTGGTCGTCTCTTCGTCAGCTCCCGGCATCATTTGGACAATGAATCCCCCGGCAGCAAGAATGGAATAGTCCGTATCTACAAGCACCCCAGCTCCAACAGCTGAAGGCACTTGCTCAGAGTTTGCAAAGTAATAAGTGAAGTCTTCACTGATCTCGCCGGAAACGAGGGGGACTTGACCTGTAAAGTGGTCTTTCATACCCAAGTCCTTCACGATACTTAACGTTCCTGACGTTCCAACAGCTCGGGCCACATCCAATTTCCCTTGGGCATTTGATTCGAAATCCACATGAGGGTTTTTGATGTATCCACGAACTTCCCCTTTAGAGTTTGCATCTGCGATAATGGCGCCAGCAGGACCGTCCCCTTCGACCTTCACTGTGAGCTTATCATTCCCCTTAAGCATCGCTCCCATCATGCCGCTGATGGTTAACGTACGTCCTAGTGCTGCTGATGTCGTTGCCCACGTATCTTGTCTGCGTCTTGCCTCTTCGACTGTTTCTGTTGATTGAATGGCATAAGCCCTCACCTGGCCGTCGAAACCTATGGCACGCACTAAATAATCTGACATGCTATTCATTCTCCTTTAAACGCTTTTTTCTCTTTGTTCCTTTGATATATCTTATGAAGACCTTTCAACGTCAAGTAAGGATCGACATGATCGATCGTCCTTGACTGACCGGCAATTAAATTGGCAAGACCGCCTGTAGCGATAACCGTCGGTGTCTGATCGGATGTTTCCTTCATACGACGAACGACTTCATCGACCTGACCTACATATCCATAGTAGACGCCGGACTGCATGGCTTCAACAGTGCTTTGACCAATCACATGTTCCGGACTCTTAATTTCGATTTTTGGAAGTTTGGCTGCTTTCGCGTAAAGAGCTTCCATCGAGATATTAACCCCTGGGGCAATGGCACCTCCAAGGTATTCCCCTTCAGCATTAATATAACAATAAGTTGTCGCTGTTCCAAAGTCGATGATGACTAAAGGAAGTGGATACTCATCAATGGCACCTACCGCATTGACCACTCGATCTGCTCCGATTTCATTCGGGTTTGGATATTTCATCGGCAATCCGTGATCCACCATCCCCTCACCTATGATCATCGGTTGCTTTTTAAAATAATATCGAGACATACGATCAAGTGCAAACATAATCGGAGGTACGACGGACGAAATTATTACGCCGTCCATATCTTCGAAACGCAACCCTTCGTGATCGAAGAGTGATTTAATTAACATTCCGAACTCATCTTCTGTTTTATGACGATCGGTTTTGATCCTCCACTGATATTTCAAAGAGTCATTTTCAAATACGCCTAGTACAGTATTGGTATTTCCCACATCAAGGACAAAATTCATACATGAAGCCTCCCGTGTCATTTCCTTCGGCTACCATCATATCACATGAACCCGCCGTTACGCTCTTTTAGCACACAGAAAAAGCCACACCACCCATTTCCGGGCTGATGTGGCTTTGCTCATGAACCTTTAAGAACGACGATCCTCTGAATCAGATGAATCTTCATCTTTTGAATCTTTCTTCGTTTCTTCATGAGTTTCTGTCTCTTCTTCTTGTTCATCTTCTTTGGATTGAATAGTCACACGGACATCCTCATTGTTGGAAGACGTGTTGTTCTTGATTTTCGCATTGTGTTCACGTGCGATTTCTTCAAGCTCTTCATCCGTCGGAAGACGACCTTTATCAAATAGAGAACGAATTTGAGTTGCATCAAGTGTTTCGACATCTAATAGTGTCTTCGCAATCAACTCAAGCTTGTCTTTATTTTCAGTAAGGATCGTTTTCGCACGGTCATAACAGTACTGAATGAAGTTCTTCACTTCCTGATCGATTTCATAGGCAATTTGATCACTGTAGTTCTGTTCATTCTGGATATCACGTCCAAGGAAGACCTGTCCGCCAGAATTAGAGCCGAACTGAAGTGGACCGAGTTTTTCACTCATGCCATACTCTGTGACCATTTTGCGTGCGATGCTGGTTGCACGCTGGAAGTCATTGTGAGCTCCAGTACTTACTTCACCAAAGATGATTTCTTCAGCTACACGACCACCGAGTAATCCTGTAATCTTATCGAACAATTCCGGTTTCGTCATAAAGTAACGATCTTCTTTAGGAAGCATGACGGCATATCCTCCCGCCTGCCCACGAGGAACAATCGTAACTTTATGGACCATGTCCGCATCATCAAGCACCATACCGATTACTGTGTGTCCACTTTCGTGGTGGGCAACAATATCGCGTTCTTTCTTAGAAATCACACGACTCTTCTTGGCAGGCCCTGCAATCACGCGGTCAATCGCTTCATCTACGTCATCCATATCGACTTTCTTCTTATCTCCACGCGCAGCTACTAGAGCAGCTTCGTTCAATAAGTTTTCCAGGTCGGCACCAGAAAAGCCTGGTGTACGGAGCGCAATCGTCTTCAAGTCGACGTTCTCAGACAACGGCTTGTTCTTCGCGTGTACAGCAAGTACTGCTTCACGGCCTTTAACATCTGGACGATCAACTGTAATTTGACGGTCAAAACGACCCGGACGTAGAAGGGCTGGGTCCAGGATATCCGGACGGTTGGTCGCAGCGATGATGATGATTCCTTCATTGACACCAAAACCATCCATTTCAACAAGCAATTGGTTCAACGTTTGCTCACGCTCATCGTGACCTCCGCCAAGACCAGCTCCACGTTGACGACCTACGGCATCAATTTCATCAATGAAGATGATGCCCGGTGCGTTCTTTTTCGCATTTTCAAACAAGTCACGGACACGGGATGCACCGACACCGACGAACATTTCAACGAAGTCAGAACCACTGATGGAGAAGAATGGTACTCCTGCCTCACCAGCTACAGCACGTGCAAGTAATGTTTTACCTGTACCCGGAGGTCCAACTAATAAGACACCCTTAGGAATACGGGCACCAACAGCAGAGAATTTACGAGGGTCTTTAAGGAAGTCAACGACTTCGACAAGCTCCTGCTTCTCTTCATCTGCTCCAGCAACATCTTTGAAGCGCACTTTCTTCTTCTCTTCTGAATACATCTTCGCCTTACTCTTACCAAAGTTCATGACACGACTTCCGCCGCCCTGCGCCTGATTAAGCAAGAAGAAGAACAAAATAAAGATAATGACGAACGGGATGATGGACGTTAGAAAAGTCACCCATGCGCTAGGCTGCTCTTCTTGTTCAACAGTCAGATTACTCTGTTCTTGAGCTGTCTGTGTGATTTGAGCAATCACTTCATCATTAGCTGGAAGTTGCGCGACGAAAGTTTCGCCCTCTTCCGCTCCCTGTTCTGTACCAGTTACACGAATCACCCCATTGACAGGCTGAATCGTCATTTCCTGGATTTCACCATTATTCAATTTATTGTAGAATTCATTGACATTATATTCTGTTTGCGGATCACCTTGACCTCGGAATAGACCGACCACGCCGATAACCACGAGGAAGATAAGTAAGTAAAATATGGTATTACGAAAGATCCGGTTCATTGCCTACCTCCTCCCAAACGAGAAAAACTATAGTAAATACTACCATACCAAAAACGGCCGACACAACTAATTACCCTTGACATGGACACTTTCAAACTTGCCATCGCAGGTTGACCCTCAGCCTCCATAAACCTCAGGCTTCAAGACTCCGACGTACGGAAGATTACGATACTTTTCTTCATAGTCTAAGCCATACCCTACAACGAATTCATCAGGAACTTCGAACCCGACTGTATCTGCTTTGATATCCGCGCTTCGTCCTGTCGGTTTATCAAGCAGTGTAACGATTTTGATCGACTTAGCTTTACGGTACTTGAACAAGTCGACAAGATAGGCAAGTGTTCGACCACTATCGATAATATCTTCAATGATCAAAATGTCTCGACCCTCAACCTTCGTATCAAGGTCTTTAACAATTTTGACTTCTCCTGAAGATTCCATACCTCCGTGATAGCTGGAAACATCCATGAAATCCATTTCCAAATGAGTTTCCATGCGTTTCAGCAAATCAGTCATAAACGGAAGGGCGCCTTTCAGTACCCCGATCGCCAAAGGAAAACGATCCTCATATTCTTTCGAAAGTTCCGCTCCCAGCTCTTTACACTTCGCCTGAATTTCCTCTTCAGAAATCAAGACCTTTTCAATTTCGTTATGCATGATTGCTCCTCCTACGTGTCTGCTTTGTTTTTATAATGTAACCGAAGCCATGGACCTGATGAAAGGCTGGTACGCTCCCCGCCTTTTTTCAAACCGACGACCCAAAGAATCTTTCCTGCTTGATCTGTAACGATCGGCCAGGTAGGGCGCAGACGGGCCGGGATCTTTTGGTCGATAAAAATATCTTTTACTTTTTTCGATCCGTTCATCCCTCTCAGACGCATTCGGTCCCCCTCCTGCCTCGTGCGGACGACAAGAGGAAGATTTACGTGATGAGAATCACATAGGTACGTATGAGCATCTTCTGTTCCGTCCCCGCTGAACCAATCCGCCCTGATTTGCGACCCATCAGGAAGTTGAAGCTCCTCTCCCATTTCGAGAATGTAGGAGTACCCTTTCCATTCTTGTTCTTTCGAAAAAGAAAAGGAGATGTCATCATAGGCACGGATGATTTTTAACCCTTCCGGAAAGTCCAGGGAAGCATTCGGTTTTTCATCATTCAAAAGGTTCATGAACATTTCTTCATGCAAGTAAGAAATGTCTTCGTTTTGGTTCACATACAGATAGTTCAATATTAGATGAAAGGCTGTCCTTTGTAAAGCAAGCGGGAATGTTTTGAAAGTTTGTTTTGATAATTGTACGAATTTCTCAACATTTGAAGAAAAATGGACAGTTTCCAAGACTTTTTGGGCCTGCTCATTTATGTATGACCTTTCTTCTCTAGCTCTCTCGCTCCACACCTGCATATGCTTATGAAATTGCGGATTGCTCTCTTTCATAAAAGGCAAGAGGTACTGCCTGACCGCATTCCGAGTGTACTCGGTTTCCTCATTGGATGGATCCATCCTTACCTTTAAGGCTCGATCTTCCAGATAAGAAGCGATTTGGTCTTTAGAGGCCGTAAGGAATGGACGAATGATTCTTCCGCAAGCAAAACGTCTTGTGGCGGGCATCCCCTGAACCGCTTCCGGTCGTGCACTTCGCATAAGCTGCATCAGAATTGTTTCTGCCTGATCGTCACCGTGATGCCCCATAGCGAGAGCATCCGCTTCATAGGCATACATCATCTTTTCAAAAAACGCATACCTCAATTCCCTGGCCGCTTCCTGCGTCCCTTTCCCCGTATCTTTCTTATACGCCTGGACATCCACAGAGGTTCCGACAAATTCGACTCCCCATTCTTCGCACATCGTCTCAACAAAACGAAGATCTGCTTGAGATTCTTCTCCTCTTAATTGATGATCGACAGAAAGGGCAATTAAACGAAGGGAAAGCTTTTCTTTCATCGCACAAAGAAAATGCAAAAGAGCGACCGAATCCGGCCCTCCGGACACAGCGACCAATATGGTCTCATGCGGCTGGATCATTTGGTGTTTCGAGATGAAGTTATGGACAGCATGATCCATCAGGTGTTTTCCCCCTGTCTCTGTCTGTATATCTCTTCCTATCGTATCACTATTCGTAAGCACTTCAAAAGATAAGCTTCCATTTCCTCGTTATTTTTATAAAGGAGACGATATCCTCTCCCCTATCCACCTGTTCTCATCTTCACAAGGTGGTCTGATTAGAAGAAGAAACTTACAATCGACACCGCAAAAAACACCCCCGATGCCACCGTTAAAGCAGCAAGTTCGACATTCTCAGATTTTTTATTGTGCACACGCCTCTGACGGGACGAAGCCGGTGGGCTTTTGCGTTTCATCAGTAGACCGGAAAGGTGGTCTTTCATTTGTGTCGCATTTTGTATATTCCCTTTCCAACATTGTTGAATCACCCGTCTATAGGGTTTCAGGATCGGTGATGAAGCCAGTTTATTTTCCAGCGTCTTTTGAGGGTGACTCCCTTTTTCAAACCTCTTCGGGTGGCCCATTTCCATCATGATCATCGTGACGGCAAATAAATCATACGTCGGTTCTGCTTTTCGAGAGCCCATGTTCCAATAGCCCCGATCATAAAATTCAGTGTATTCTTTAATGGCACGACCTATAGCCGTTACTCCGCCCACATCGATCCAGCGGACTTTTGAACCGGATACTAACAAGTTGTCTGTCTTCAAATCACCGAATACAAATCCCGCTTTGTGAAGATTCTCAAGGTCCGCGAGTAATTGGATAGCTAGAATGCCAATCCAATCCTTCGTCTTCCCTTTCAAAAATTCTGTCACGGGGGTTCCTTCTACGTATTCCATCACATAAAAAGGGTGCGTCCGGCCAGACACATCCACCCAATCATCCACATCAACAAAAGAAGGCCCAAGTTTCACCCCTTGGACCTTACTGAATTTTTTGAGCATATTCACTTCCAACATCATTCGCGAACTATCTTCCCCAAGCTTAAGGGCATACGTATCCCCTTGATGGGAACGGCATAAAAAAACAGTTCCGCAGGCTCCAGCACCCACTTTTTTGATGATGGTATAAGTACACCTGCTCCATTTACCGGTTACTCGACTTCCAGGGGATAAGTCAAAAACCTGTTTCTTCATATGGATCTTCCTCATTTCTCAACCGCTCATCGAGAGGTTTCCCTGCAAACGCATAAAGCGCCTCTTTCAACGCAGGTCCCGTTGGCGTGTATCCTCCACTGTTTAATTTGGAGAAAATCCCATGTATTTCACCCAATTCCGGTGTCCAACCCACCATTTTCGTAATGGTTTTCTTCGGATCCGGGAAGGCATATACACTGAATTGGTTAGATCCTGATCTCGCATTCAAGCTAAGGGACAAATCGAAAAGAGCCTCCTTCACGGTCGGCAGCTTATGATGCATACTTGCACTTGTATCCACGAGCACAAGCACCTCAAGGTCGCAGCTCTCTCCGAGTTCGTCCACCACTTCAACCACTTCTCCCCGCTGCTCTGGAGGAAGTTCTTCAATGGTCTGTTTTTTCCCTAAGATCTCTTGTAATTCTTTATTAACAACCCCTTGAATCGTCTGGGTCATGGCTTGTCTCGTCACCATTTGCACGGTTTGGGACAAACTTTTCTGATATACAATTTGACTGACGCCTCCACCTGCCTCAGCAATCGATTCTACTTCTTCAAGCCCTTGTGGCTTGCCACTTTGCCGATCGTCAAGAACGCCAATCACATTGACCGTTATTCCCTGATTCCTCGCAAGCGCTGCGACGACGACAGGGTCTTCTCCATGGTTCGAGCATCCATCCGTCAATAAAAGAATCTGCTTTAATCGGCCTGGTTTCATTGTGCATATCCCTCCTGATTCGTTGCTTCCATCATCGCCGAAAAGGAGAAATTCTATACTACAATCAGGCCTCTTTTTTCACCGAAGGAATCGACGTCCACTCCGGCATATAACGATCAATCCGCGCTACGATAATCGTCATATCATCCATGATCGTTCCAGATTGGGTCCGTATCACCTCTTCTAATAAAAGATCAGCCATCGCTTGGGGATCTTCATCTGATATTTCCCTGATCTTCCGCTTAAGCCACATGTCTACATTACCGATTTGCTTCGGACCTTCCAAAATCCCGTCGCTCATCATGATGAGGAAATCTCCTGCCTTCAATTGTTCACTCCTCATATCCACGTCGACATCCGGGATGATTCCCATCGGCAGGTTTCCGGCCTCGACGGTGAAAATTTTATCGCCTCGTTTTATATAGCTCGGCGTGCTGCCGACCTTAATGAACTTGGACGTCGCCTGATGCAGGTCAATCACCGCTAAGTCCAACGTTGAAAAAATTTCATCATTCGTCCGTAAAGACAATATGGAATTAATCGACTGAATGGCTACGGACTCCTGGATGCCCGATTGAAGAATCTGTTTCAACAGCCTCAGCGTTTCCATACTTTCCTCATGAGCACGTTCGCCGTTACCCATTCCATCACTAATCGCTAATGCATATTTCCCCCTTCCAAGCTCCATCATTGTAAAGCTGTCCCCTGAAACGAACCCTCCTCCCTTAGCTGCATGCGCAACCCCTGATTCAATTGAGTAATGCTTCGCTGATCCAAATGATAAATAACACCTTCCGTTTGGATATGGAGAGATTTCTTCCATTGTGACAACAATGGTTTCTCCCAGAATATCCGAAAGGACAGGTGCAATGATTTTCGCTCCTTCCCCTCTATAATTATCAATCTCAACAATTAACTCGAGGTCCATGTTCCCCGCATCCAAGGAATAGATTTCTAACTTTTGAATGTCCATCCCCATTCGTTCAAGCGCATGGTAAATCACCTGTTCTTTGTGCTCATGGTGTTCGCGCTCTTTCACGATTTCTTTTGCAAAATTATTCATGACATCAGAAACGCCCTGGAGCTGCTCAGCTACAAACTTCCGGCTTTCGTGCACCTGGCGCTTCAATTCTTTATTGGCATGATAAAAAGAAAGTTCATGATTCATCGTATCAATCAACTTTTGCGGCTTGACGCAATGCTGATCGACGTTTTTTCGCATGACACGGCTGGGTTCCCCTCTTTCATCCAACTCATGCATAAGATCCGTCATTAAGTTATGGGTGTCGTCGAATTGATTGACCCAACATTTTTCTTTCTTAAAACATGATTGGCAGGTTTTTTCCGTGACATGACTTAAAAAATAGTCCACTTCCTCTGCTTCCCCGCTATCCTCCTTTGGAGACTCTAAATGAGTGAAACTTTTTGATAAAGCCTGAAAAACGTCCGAAAACTTCCCGACCCTGACAGCCGTGACGTCTCGCACTTTTTGTAAGTATTTTTGCTGCTCCGAATGGTGTTCATCCGTCCCCGGAACATATCGTGATAATTGCTTGACCCACGAATTCGGGGTCAGCATGAACAAAACCACCGCACAAGCCGACGCCCATAGCGAAGATGGAAGATCAGCTCCACTGCTCACATAGAAACCAATCAATAAAGTACCGACGATGAGTCCTACGCTCACCCCGGCCTTTTTCCCTTCTTTTAATAACCCCCCTAATAAGCCTGAGAAAGCGAGCAGGCTCATTTGATAGATATGATCCATATTGGATAGGCTTAAAACCAGTCCGGTCACTACACCGACCGTTGATCCAATCGCAGCCCCGGCAGTATAGGCCATCAAAATAACTAAGTATCGAGCAAAAATATCGACGACGGCAACGCCCTGTACCTGCCAGCCGATCATTCCCGTTAAAACAGAGGCCAATAATATGATTAAACAAACAATTTCTTCATTTGTTAACGATGGTTGATATCTTTGTGGTGTTAAAAGCGGAATGCTTTGCATAAAGATGAGTACAAGGATAAAAGCTAGTACTCCTTCCGCCACCATCAAAGTAAGTTCGTAGAGCTGCCAACGATCCAGCAGAGCGAGACTCACTGTTCTCGGAATCAAGCTTGCCATCAACGCGATCATCGGCAGCCATTTCTGGGGGTGACTTGTTTTGCGCAATGCCAGACTTAAGAGCAAAAAAGTCGTGGACGCCCCTACAATAAAACCCGCATGACCGTAGCTGTATGTAGAAGCCCCGGCGGCCATCATAATTGTGACGGGTATGACAAGCGGACGCTTTAGCCACCAGATCACCGCTAAAAATGCTACGCCAAAAGGGGCCATGGACGATAGAATGATGGCTCGTCCTAATAATAACGCCAGCACCATGTGGAAAACCCCTTTGTTTGCCATAAAGGAAAACGTACCGAATGAAGCCTTTTGTAACCCTCTCACGATCCCGGATCCTCGGACGGCTGATGGACGACTTTCTCGTTTTGATACAGTTCCTAACATTTTCATCACTCCTTCTTTGTGAAACCTATTAAACCACACCCAGAACAAGCATTTTGTCAAAACAACAGGAGAGCAGAAACAAAAACTTCGATGGTTTTCACAAGAAGAAAGGTCGTTTCTACAAAATCTCCCCAACCGCATCCCTCTACTTTCCAAAAATCTTCCTCATTCCCTAGCGAAATAGACAGAGTTATCTGATATTTTTATTCCTTGTTGACAGTTTATTTATCATGGTGTAATATATTTTTTGTGCTTCCGAGAGAGCATTCAATTAAATGGCGGTGTAGCTCAGCTGGCTAGAGCGTACGGTTCATACCCGTGAGGTCGGGGGTTCGATCCCCTCCGCCGCTACCATTATTTTTTGCCATACATATTGGCCCGTTGGTCAAGTGGTTAAGACACCGCCCTTTCACGGCGGTAACACGGGTTCGAATCCCGTACGGGTCATCAGAAACATTCTTGTCCTAAAAAAGTCGCGTCTCTATTACAGAGACGCGACTTTTTTCTTTATTAAATAAATTATACTTCTTAAACAATATAGCAGAATTGTGGAAGACTCAGTTTCGAGACTTTTGTCGAGTGTATGGGGGCTACGGGGAATGGCTCGCTTTCCGCGGGAGCGCGGTGAGCCTCCTCGGACTGCGTCCTGCGGGGTCTCACCATGCACTTTTTTCCCGCAGGAGTCTCGCCATTCCCCTCCGCCCCTTTACCATGTGTAGTCTCTCGAAACCACTTCTAGAGTAAGCAGCCATTCAGTTTGATGGAATTGGAAGAAAAACTCCCACGCTCAGGTGTTAGAATCCTGAAAACTTAATACAGCGCGCTTTATGTTTCTAACAGTGGGATAGTGGAAGACAAATCCAACTTGGTAAAGGGGTTTGTTACTCACCTATACGAATGGGGTGGTTGGGAAGCTGCGAGACTCCCGTGGGAGAAGGAGATAGGCGAGATCCCGCAGGACGTAGTCCGAGGAAGCTCGGCGCTCCCCCACAGGAAAGCGAGTAGCTTCCCAACCACCCCTGACGCCCAACAGGACAACGAATCCCGGAAACATCTCGAAACTGAGTCTTCAACTAAAGGGAGCTTTAGTGGAGGAAATGATGGCATACAAAAAAGCAGATCCGTTATGGATCTGCTTTTTATTTATGAAGACGTGCACCTTTTACTCATTGTCCTAGACAGCAAGCTATCCTCTTTTAGCACCTCGACCTCCACGTTTGGATTCCGTGTGCTTCTTCAGTGATGCCAGTCGCTCGTCACTATCCTTGATAAATCGGTTCATTTTCTGTTCGAATGATTCAGCCGGCTTACGAGGTTTCTGTGGGCGACGACCGTAATTCTCTTTTGCTTTCTTAATGGAAAGACCAATCTTCCCATCATCTCCGACATTAATGACTTTCACATCCACCTGGTCTCCCTGGCTTAAGTGCTCATTAATATCCTTTACGTAGTTATCGGCAACTTCACTAATGTGAACCAACCCCGTCTTACCATCTGGAAGCTCGACGAACGCTCCGAAATTAGTGATACCCGTTACCTTACCCTGCAGCTTGCTGCCTACTTCAATTGACATAAAAAAAATGCTCCTCCTTAAATTTTCGATAAAAAAATTATCCTTCTTATATATTATATATAAGCTTTGAAAAGAGTGTCAATATGACGGGTCCTCATTAGGCATTTTAAATATAATTTCTCCTTCTTTTGAGAAGAAATAGTTCGTCCGCGCAATCTGCAGCACATACTCTTCATCCTTAAGAAGTTCAATTTCCTGCTCTAAACCTTTTTCCTCTTTTTTCAAAGCGGTCATCTCTTGTTGCAACTGTTCGTATTTCTCCTGCTTATCTGCATACAAAGACTGTTGTTTCATAGAATAAAACACCATGGAGCCAGCAACGATCGACACTAACAGGGCAAACATAACGAGACGGCGGACTAATCGCTTTTTCTTACGTTGGTGTCTGTCCATATAGGCATCGTAGTGCTTCATGTATGTAGAATCCAGACGTGCCACAGACTCCGTTTGTCTCTTTGCCATGAAAGTAGGCCTCCTTTACTTCTTGATTCGTTTCATCCAATTGTTCATTGTATTCTTCATTTTATCCAGAAACCCTGCTAAATCCCTTAAGTAATTTTTCATGTTTTTCGGCAAGAGTCGCCAAATGATTCGAAAAATTAGCCGGATCGGATAAAATACGACAAGAAACAATATAATGGTACCCTTTAAAAGTATCTTATAAACGCCAAGAAGTAAAGAAATTATAAGGAAAATGATGGATTTCGAGGGTATAAAAATTAAATAATACACGGTCTTTTTCAAAAAACGGAAAACAGCCATGCTGATCCGTATCCACATTTCAAGTGTTTTTAAGTAAAGGTTCTGAAACAACGCACGATACGCGGCAAAGCCACAAACGATCGCCACGAAAACATAAACCCGCAACTCTCCATAATTAGCGAGGTACAGCAAATAGAAGAGAAAAGAGGCTTGAAAGAGCCAAAAGCCCAGTTGATAAATGATTTCAAGCCAGCCCCTCTTTCTTTTTCCGAAAAAGCGCTCAAACGTATCCAGTGAAGCGCCGACAAACATCCCTCCCCCAATCATGGCAAGAATCGTTATGAACTGAGTGGTAAGGGTCATTTGAACAGCTTGCTAAACAGGCCTTTAGCTTTCTCCCCTTGATGCTCGTCCAAGTAGGTCATTTCATACATTTTCCCTTTGATCGATACGACTCCAGAATCCAAGTCCAGGTTTTTCATTTGCAGGTTTTGTCCACGGACAACAAGATACCCCATCGATGTCTGGAGGAGGAATTCTTCACTATCGAAGCTATCCACCTCTTTCACACCTGAGATTTCTATATTTCTTCTATTCCATACTTTCACATTATGCTCCACTGGTTGCTGACTGCGTATCCCTTGATTCTTTTCATAACCTTCCATCTCATCACAGCCCCCTTCTCTAGTACAAGCTATGAGAAAAAAGAAGAGATTAGAACTCTAGAATGCGGAAGCGCCTTAGGCAGCCCCGACGACAAGTCAATCAGATGTATGCCGTGCCTGGCACCCTTTTATACACGGGCGGTGCCTGGCACCAATGAGAGCTGCGCCAGGGTCAGGCATATAAAAGAAATACATAAAAGCAGAAAAACCACTGCCGAAGCTGGCAGTGGTTTTTGTCAGGATTGATTGACAGGCTCTTCTTTTTTGATTTCATAAAGAGTCGCCGCTTCATTTTTCGTGACATTCTCTTTTAATGATTTCACTTCAATCGTCAGTACTTTCTGTCCAAATTGAATTGTCAGTTCATCCCCGACCGCTACATTACTTGCCGCTTTACTTTGAGCACCATTGATGCTGATGCGCCCTTGATCTGCTACTTCTTTCGCCAGCGTACGTCTTTTGATTAAACGGGAGATTTTCAAAAATTTATCCAAACGCATGTGTCATTCCGCTCCTTTATGTTTTGCTTTCGCTTTTACCCACAATTCCTCTAATGAATCTAAATCATAATCTTTTAATTGGCGTCCTTCTGCGAGGGCATCCTTTTCCATGGATGAAAGACGGGTCCTGAATTTACGGTTCGTCCGCTGAAGCGCATTTTCACTACTGATCTTGTAGTGCCTTGCAAGATTAGCGATCGTAAACAGCCAATCTCCGAATTCTTTTTCCATCTCTTCACGGTCTCCGGAGTCGCGTGCTTCCTTAAATTCCTGCCACTCTTCTTCCACTTTTTCAATGACAGGAGCAACGGTATCCCAGTCGAATCCCACTTTAGCCGCTTTTTTCTGCAACTCTTCTGCTTGAAGGAGGGCGGGAAAACTTTCGGGAACCGAATCAAGAATGGAATCAGGCTGTTCCCCTTTTTCCTCTGCTTTAATGGCTTCCCAGTTGGTGACCACTTCATCTGAGGAATCCACTGTGATTTCACCGAACACATGAGGATGCCTGCGAATCATTTTTTCCGTTATGGATACTATTACGTCGTCGATTGTAAAATATCCTTCATCTTCCCCAATTTGGCTGTGCAGCATGACTTGAAGCAGCACATCTCCAAGCTCTTCTACCATATGGTCGTCGTCCATACGGTTGACGGCATCAATAAACTCATACGCTTCTTCAATCATGTATTTCCTTAGTGATTCGTGCGTCTGTTTGCGATCCCAAGGACAGCCTTCCGGACTCCTCAGAATCTTGATGACTTCTCTCAGGCGGAAGAATTGGTGATTGAGAGCCTCTTTTTTGACAGGCGGGATATAAACACTCGTTAAATTATTCACTTCCACACGGCGGTCCAGCTCTTCCAGAGGGACCGTCGTAATCTTTTCATGTTCACTTCCTGCAGCTGTGACTATGGTTACAGGATAATCGGCTGGTAAATCTTCCAGCAATGTCAATTTCACTTCCGATGCGACTAAAGAATCGTATACCTGGCAGAGGATGAGATGGTTCAAAAACTGAAGCTCTTCTCGTTTCAAATCTGTAGCGTCTACAAATTGAAACCCCTCAATCGGGTCAATTTCAAGCGCGGTGAACGTGGCATCAAGAAAACTTTGGCCGCCTTTGATATCAAGGGAAACTTCTCCTCTGTCCCTCGCTTGAATCAGCAATTGAACCGTTCGTTCAGCAAGCATAGGATGCCCAGGTACGACATAGGTTAAATCCTGTTCACCAGAAAAGGTAAGGAGACGAGAGACGATTTCTGTGTACACATCTTCAAATTGATCATGGGATTCATATACGGAATCAAAACTTTCAAATGTGATCCCTTCTTTTTGCAAGGCTTGAATGACTGGGTGGTCGAGAGTTCGTGCATAGAGATGGGATTGGTTTTGTGTCAATTCACGGTAGATCCCGAGCGGAAGCTGCTCTATATCTGCAGCCCCAAGTCCGATGATTGTTATGGTGTTCATTGGTCCATTCCTTTCGGCGAAAGTTTCCATACGACCTTACGAAAAGGTATGACATGTAATTCTTCATTTGTGAAGCTGCCCGTTCTCAGGAGAAGGACGGCATAAACCAAAGCACCAAATCCTGTGACAGACAACGTATATAGGAACAAAGGTAATCTTGCATCTAAGTCAAAAACCAGAAAGGCAAGCATTTTAGCCAGCCATAGTCCGAACAACATTCCTAAAAGAGAGATTAGGATCCCTTTCCAGGGGAGGCTGGTCCATTTTCCCCAAGGAACTTCATGTCTTAAGGTTACGATATTTCCGATCAAAACAAAAGCGACAGCCATCACTGAGGCGATTGCTGCTCCGTGTAAATCCAAAAAAGGAATCAAGAGCGTATTTCCAGCCCATTTAACGATCAGCCCCCCTGCAATCATCATGGCTGTTTGTTTCATATAACCAAGTCCCTGCAAAATGGAAGAGAGCGTAATAGACAGGGAACTGCCAAGGATGACGAGCATCAGAATTCTTAATGCACTCGTTCCTTGATCGTCCTGGAAAAAGGATTGATTGATGGCGGGAAATAAGAAAATCAGCCCCGCCGTCGCTCCAACACAAAGGAAGACAGTCATTTTCACGGCGCTCACCACTGACTTTTTCACTTTACCAGGATTCTGATTCATTCTTGATCTAGTGACAGAAGGAATGAGAGCGAGAGCAAGCGAAGAAGCAAGAACCGTCCCTAATTGAATAAGGGGCTGCCCCCTGTCGAATACCCCTTTCCACATACGCGCATCTTCAAGCGCTATCCCTGCTTTTTGGAGATTGGGGACCAATGTCAAGGCATCAACGAGCTGCAAAGATAAAAGCAGCATATAGTTTAAACAAATAAGGATGCCGTGCAGAAAAATTGTCCGTTTGTATGAAACCTGCTTGTCCCACCTGCGCCATGTCCACATGTCCCCCTTTTTCATCAACCAATAAAAAAGAACGGAGAACGCAGCGACTGCACCTGCCATTGAACCTAGTGACGCCCCTATTCCTATTGTATAAACATCTGTTCCCCGCATGACTAAAACAGCAGAACCTATAATGATTCCGACCCTGAAGACTTGTTCGATGATTTGGGATACAGCTGTAGGGCCCATATCATTCTTTCCTTGGAACGCGCCTCGAACGACTGAAACAAAAGGAACAAGCAGGAAGACAGAAAATGCCGTCTTTAGTGAAGCTGTTAATTTTTCATCCCCCATGACAGAAGCAATCCATGAGGAGGATAGAAATCCAGCAGCAAAAATCAGTCCAGATGCCATCATCACCCACCAGAAAACAGGTAGGTAAAACGACGGGATGGATAAAGGGGATGATTCATCGCCGATATCAGAAACGATTTTCGAAATGGCTGCTGGAAACCCATACAAGGCAAGGATAAGAGCGATGCCGAGAATGGGATACACTTGTTGGTAGACATAAAAGCCAAGATCTCCGGTTAAGTTTTGAAGCGGGACTCGATATCCCGCACTGATCACCTTACTGATCAATCCGGCTAGTGTTAGAATGAATGCCCCTTGTAAAACAGAGCGTGAACGTAATTTGGTCATTTTGGACCCTTTCTAATTTATATGTATTCAGAACATTCATTATATCATAGGAAAAGGTCAGACCCCGTACCCGCCCGGATCTGACCTTACTTGCTACTCCATTTGTTTGGCTAAAAAACTAGCGGCTGTCTGTACAGCTTTACTGACCCCGTCTTCCAATGGAGAACCTTCTTTGTTGAAGGCGACGACGCAGCCGATGGGATCCCCTTGCGCAATGATAGGATAAATAAGATATGATATCACATCTTCTTCCTGACCCCGAGTCAATTCAACCGGCTCCGGATGCTTCTCAAAAGACATTGTTCTAGAATCCATGACTTCTTCAATCTTAGACCCGATCGATCGGTTCATATAATCCTTTTTCGCACTTCCCGCCACCGCTATATACTCATCACGATCGCAAATCAACACAGGAGCTTCTAAAGACTCACTGAGCGCTTCTGCGTACTCTTTTGCAAAATCACCCAACTCGCTGATAGGTGAATACTTTTTAAGTATGACTTCACCTTCACGGTCTACAAAAATCTCTAAAGGATCACCTTCACGGATCCTCAGCGTACGGCGGATCTCTTTCGGGATAACAACACGTCCTAAATCATCAATACGTCGTACAATACCAGTTGCTTTCATTCTTTATGCTGCCTCCTTTTCTGTGATGACTGCCTATCTATACCTGTTGAAGCGCAAGCAGAACAAGCGGGTGATTAAAGATAGTATGATACAGCAATAAAAACCTATACACCCTTTGGATGGATTTTTTCATAAAAAATGTAAACTTGAAATGTGGAGGTGCCTTGGGCAGCTTCGACAAGCATATGCGAAGCATCTTTTGTGAGGTGCTTTTCCTCACAAAGATGATTTGCATATGACCTCGAGAAGCTAGGCACCGGAACTGGATCTCACCGGATGTGGAGGCGACTGGTTAGACACGACAAGCATAAGTCAAAACACGCAGTGGAGCGAACTTTCTCCACGTAGTGGATTGACTTATGTCTCGAGTGTCTGGGAGCCGGAACTGGACGATTTGAAATGTGGAGGTGCCTTGGGCAGCTTCGACAAGCATATGCGAAGCATCTTTTGTGAGGTGCTTTTTCCTCACAAAGATGATTTGCATATGACCTCGAGAAGCTAGGCACAGGAACTGGATCTCACCGGATGTGGAGGCGACTGATTAGACACGACAAGCATAAGACAAGACACGCTGGATCATCTCACCTACGAAGCGGACTGATACCCTCTCCATTGCTTTTCCCTGTACCAGGAATAACATTCTTTCTTATCTGTACCTGGTACCGGCCGACATGGACCTTGTACCAGGTATGAATGCTGAATTTAATTGAATAGATAAGAAAAACCTCACCCCTATGCAGGGGTGAGGTACAATCAAGCGGTTGATACTTCTCTCATCATTTCAGGCAGTTTACTGATAAACTCTTCAACAAGTTCATATCGTTTAAATTCTGTCTTACGGTCCCATGTAAAGGTCACTTTCAACCGGGAATCTTCCGTTCCCAGTTGAACCATACGGCCATATTTATTAGCAAATTCGAACAGTTTGGTTCCATCAATTTGCTGACTTTGCTCGGCTTCCATCAACATTTCGATTTTCTTTTTCTTCTCTGTCACGTTCTCAATTCTTGAGCGTTTTGCCTGCAGACGAATAGAGGAAACGCGGAATAAGTTATCAACCTCTTGCGGATAGTCCCCGAAGCGGTCAATCAATTCATCTCGCAAGTCATGGATATCCTCGATCGTTTCAATCGCCTGGAACACTTTGTACATGTCGATTTTCTGCTTTTCATCAGCGATGTATTCATCCGGAATATACGCATCCAGCATCATATCAAGCTCCGGTTGGAATGGCTGGACATTCTCCGGTTCTTTTCCTTGTCTTTTCGCTTCGATGGCGTCTTTCAGCATCTGTGAATACATATCGAATCCGACAGAGTCGATATATCCGTGTTGCTGCGCTCCGAGAAGGTTTCCCGCTCCCCGGATGGATAAATCACGCATAGCGATTTTAAATCCGGATCCGAGTTCCGTGAATTCCTTAATGGCCTGCAATCGTTTCTCGGCAACTTCTGTGAGCACTTTATCCTTTTGATAAGTAAAGTACGCATACGCCACTCGATTCGACCTTCCGACACGACCACGCAGTTGATACAGCTGACTTAATCCCATACGATCGGCATCATAAACGATCAGTGTGTTCACATTCGGAATGTCGACACCCGTTTCAATGATTGTCGTACTGACGAGCACATCAAATTCACCTTCAAGGAAGGAGAACATAACATTCTCAAGCTCGGTCTCATTCATCTGTCCATGGGCAGAAGTGACTCTCGCCTCAGGGACGAGTTCAGCAATTTGCTGAGCCATCCGTTCAATGTTTTCCACACGATTGAACAGGAAAAATACCTGTCCACCCCGGGCCATCTCCCGTTCCACCGCTTCCCGAAGGAATATCGGATTGTATTCAAGCACATACGTCTGAATAGGAAAACGGTTGGCAGGAGGTGTTTCGATGACAGACAAGTCCCTCACCCCAAGCATGGACATGTGTAACGTTCTCGGGATCGGGGTCGCCGTCAACGTCAGCACATCCACATTGTTTTTCAACTGCTTGATCTTCTCTTTGTGTTTAACTCCGAAGCGTTGTTCTTCATCGACGATCAACAATCCTAAGTCCTTGAACTGCATATCTTTGGATAAAATCCGGTGTGTGCCTACGACCACATCTACGAGGCCTTTCCTCAGACGATCTGTTGTTTCCTTCTGCTGCTTTTTCGTACGGAAGCGGCTCATAAGACCAATGTTAATCCCAAAACCCTGGAAGCGCTCTTGAAGGGTCTCATAGTGCTGCTGAGCAAGAATCGTCGTAGGGACAAGCAAAGCCACCTGTTTCCCATCGACAATTGCTTTGAAAGCGGCACGAATCGCGACTTCTGTCTTTCCATAACCAACGTCTCCACAAAGCAGACGATCCATCGGACGCACACGTTCCATATCCGATTTGATTTCTTCGATACAACGGATTTGATCTTCCGTTTCTTCGTATGGGAAGGCCGCTTCAAAGTCTTTTTGCATTTCTCCATCTTCACTGAAGGCAAATCCTTTGGAAGCTTCGCGTTCGGCATAGAGTTGAATCAAATCATCGGCAATATCTTCGACCGAGGATTGGACTCGGCTCTTCACCTTTTTCCACTCACTGCCGCCAAGCTTATAAACTTTCGGCTCTTTCCCTTCCGAACCCACGTATTTTTGAATCAGATCGATTTGGTCGATCGGCACATACAACTTGTCATTTCCAGAATAATTGACCATAAGAAAATCTTTATGGTTTCCGCCCATTTTCAGCGTTTCAATTCCTAAATATTTCCCGATTCCGTGGCTGGCGTGGACGACATAATCGCCGACCTTCAATTCCTGATAATTTTTAATCCGCTCGGCGTTCGACATTTTCTGTTTACGTTTCGGTTTAGCGGTCCTTTTTTTGAACAGCTCATTTTCGGTCATGACCGCAAGCTTATGCATCGGCCATTCGAACCCATGACTGATGTTGCCTGTGATAATGGTCGGTTTCACCAATGGAAGCTGGACGTCTCCTTCCGCAATAACCGCTTCCATATCATAGTCACGAAGCACACCTTCGATCTTGGACTTCCTATTTTCATCGGGAGCGAGGATTACGACAGAGTAATCCTGCTTTTCCCAGCGATCCATTTCATTTTTTAATAAATTCATCTGCCCATGGAATTGCTGCATCTGACGACTCGAGATATTCACGATATTCTGTGGCTGCGTATTAGGGATATGCCTCATAAAAACAGACAGATAGAGACGAGGATGCTCGATCTTCATCCAGGCATCCTGCCAGTCGAATGATAGATGAAGCTCTCGTACGGTCTGGTTAGCTTCCAGCATACTGTTGTGCCATTCTGCTTCTTCCTGGTCGAGACGATTGGCCGTTTCCTGGATCCGGCTCATTTCATCCAGAATGACAAGACCCGTTTCCGGCAGGTAGTCTAGTAGACTTACAGGTTCTTCATAGAAGTATCCAATGTACTTATAAATTTCCTGGAAATGCTCTTTGGCTTTCAAAAGATCCAAATCATGCTCGACTACTTGAGCGAGCGTCTCTTTCGCATCCTGTTTGGTCAGTTTCTTCAAGGAATGGCTCAGGGCGTTCTCCAGGCGATCATGGGCTCTGGCAAAATCTTCATCCTTGAGCAGCAGTTCCGTTGCCGGACCGATTTGGATCGCATCTAGTTTGTCATGAGAGCGTTGCGTCTCGGAATCAAACGTTCGTATTGAATCCACTTCAGTGTCGAACAACTCAATCCGATACGGAAACTCAGCGGTCAGTGGATACACATCCATGATTCCACCGCGCAGAGAGAACTCCCCCGGTGTGGCCACCATCTCTGTACGGTCATACCCCATGTTCACCAAGCGTTCTAAGTATTCGTCGAGGTTGATTTCTTCCCCAACACGAAAAGGGAGCTGACTTTGCTCCCAGTAAGATTTCGGTGGCATCATTCGTTTTAGTGCTGCCACAGGCGCAATCAGAATCCCTTTTTCCTGAGACAGCCACTGACTTAATGCGTCGATACGCTGACTTCTCAGTTCAGGGCTCGCAACAGCGATCTCCGATGCGATCAGTTCATTGACCGGATAAAGGTGAACATGTTCGGCATCGGTCAATTCTTGCATATCCTCATACAATTGTTGCGCTTGAATCAGTTGATGAGTCACGATGATGACCGGTCGTTCCAAGGACTCTTGAAGCATGGAAACCATTAAACTTCTTGAAGCCCCGGACAATCCGGCCACCATCTGTTCTTTCATCCCCGATTTAAAGCCTTCGACAACAGAATGAACATCATCCTGCGGAAATAAATAATCCTTAATACCTTGCATAACGAATTCCTCCACCACCCAGATTTCCGATCGATTCAGAAACCAAGATTTACTGTATAAAAAAGTCTAGCTCATGGTAATGTGGATTGTCGTCTAATGATTCTTTGCACGAGTCACAAATGGTTCGAATGTCCATGTCGCCGCTCGCTGTCATATGAACCATTTGCTCTTGGTCCTGATCATTTAAGATATCAAAGCCCAACTGGGACACATCCACATGTTTCGCATCTAATTCTCCGACCTGATTTTCACAATGACGGCAAAAATAACGTATTTTCATTTCCATCCTCCTTGAGGGGTTGATGGTAGATAGTTTTACCGTCATTCGGGACTGTTATACGAACACAGTAATCCCGTCACTTCACATTAAAATCATTCATCACTTCGTTAAACGGTTTTTCTATCCATGCTTCACAAGCTTTGACCGCATGATCAATGCTTTCTTCTACTGGCCCTTGTTCTTCTTTAGAGAAGCCACCTAACACATGATCGATGACCGTTTTTGAACCTTCCGGACGACCAACACCGACACGCAGCCGTTTGAATTCTTTTGTTCCCAGCTGGTCGATAATATTGCGAATGCCATTATGCCCGCCATGGCCGCCTTTTTTCCGTAAACGAATCTTCCCTGGTGGCAAATCCAAGTCATCATAGATCACCAATACATCTTCAATATCGATATCATAAAATTCCATCAAAGGCCTTAGTGCTTCACCGGATAAATTCATGTACGTTTGGGGTTTCAAAAGGATAATTTTCTCCCCGTTGAAACGCTCCATCGTAAATAAACCGTTAAATTTTTTCTGACTCAAGGACCACTGATTTCGTGAAGCCAATTCATCTATAATCATAAACCCGATATTGTGACGGGTCTCTTCGTACTTTTTCCCTGGATTTCCAAGTCCTACAATACACTTCATACATAACTTCCTTTTCTGTCTTTATACTATTGATTCATTATATCAAAAGGAAACGCGGAAAGATGTCAAAATGCGTTCCATACATGCAAAAACTTACTCCTAATCTGTCGTCCGTTTATACAATCCCCATAACCCGGGTTCTTAACCGCAGGACAGCGAAACTGGTACAACAATAGCATAAGCCCATCAACAGTTTAAAGCTTCTTTAACACCATTGATTGGCTTATGCCTACAGGAAAGGAATATAAAGGATGAACGATTAAAAAGGGCGCGCCTGCTCGGCCACGCCCTTTGTGTGTTTCCCATTACTGTTCTTTTTCTTCGGAATCTTCTTCTGCATCCTCTGATTTCTCATTAATGACTTCAGGTTCAGCATCAGAATCTGTATCCGGCTCGTCTTCCGGCATTTCTTCCGGAGGAGTAACGGATACAATCGTCGTATTTTCATCTTCGGTAATCTCATAGTTTCTTGACTCTTTCAAGTCACCAACCATGATGCTGTCACCGATATTCAATTCTGAAATGTCAACAACGATTTCCTCAGGAATATCGCGTGGCTTCGCACGGACAGCCAAATCGTAAAGCGGCTGCTGGACGACGCCGCCCTCTTTACTTCCTACCGCTTCACCTTCTAAATGGACAGGAACTTCGACATCCATTTCCTCAGACATGTTTACAACATAGAAGTCTGCGTGGATCAATTCATCTTTCAATGGATCGACTTGATATTCATGCAACATGACATCTACGGTGTCTTTTCCATCAATATCAAGGGAGATAATTGCGTTCTTACCTTCATCACGAACGGTTTTAAGTAACTCTATGCTGTTAACAGCAACCGTGATCGGTTCTTTATCCTTCCCGTATACGACACTAGGAATGTTACCTTCCAGGCGAAGTTCACGGGTTACAGATTGCTTGAGATTTTGTCTTTGATTTGCTTTTAATGTAATAGCCAAATTAATCAACCTCCAGTAATTTACCAATCATTATTCCAGTTTCCCGTTAAAAACAAGAGTTAAACCTAATTATTCAAAATTAATCAAATAAAATACTAATGGATTGACGTTCATGGACACGGACAATGGCTTCACTGATCAAGCCAGCTACAGACAGCTCTGTAATTTTCTCGCTTGATTTCTCTTCGCCAAGTGGAATCGTGTTTGTAACCACAAGCTCTTTAATTTTTGAATTATCGATACGCTCGATAGCAGGCCCAGATAAGACAGGGTGCGTACAACAAGCAAACACTTCTTTGGCGCCGTTCTCGACAAGAGCGTTGGCCGCCAGTGTAATGGTACCCGCCGTATCAATAATATCATCGATTAAAATCGCGGTCTTGCCTTCGATGTTACCGACGATGTTCATGACTTCGGCAACGTTTGGACGTGGACGGCGCTTATCAATGATAGCTATAGGGGCTTTTAGACGATCCGCCATCTTACGCGCACGTGTTACGCCTCCATGGTCAGGAGAAACGATGACAACATCCTCAAAGTTCTTCTCCTCAAAATAGTCGGATAGAATTGGAACACCAACAAGGTGATCGATCGGCAAGTTAAAGAATCCTTGAATTTGCGGTGCGTGCAGATCAAGCATCAATACGCGGGAAGCTCCTGCCGTTTCAAGCAGATCAGCAATCAATTTCGCTGTAATCGGCTCACGGGCACGCGCTTTTCTGTCTTGTCGTGCATAGCCATAATAAGGCATGACAATATTGATTGATTTTGCTGACGCACGTTTCAAAGCATCGATCATGATTAGGAGTTCCATGATGTGTTGGTTGACAGGCTCACATGTGGATTGGACAACATATACATCACACCCACGGATACTTTCTTCAATGTTGATTTGAATCTCTCCGTCACTAAAGCTCGTGACTGTACATTTACCTAGCTCGACTCCGATGTTATCAGCAATCTCTTTCGCTAACTCAGGATTTGAGTTGAGTGAGAATACTTTCAGTTTTGAATCCTTATATCCAGTTGCCATGGATGGAACCCTCCGTTAATCTTTTTTGATCGATTTCATTTTACTTGCATAGCCTTCTTTGTTCGTCTGACGGGAACGGGCAATCGACAAAGCCTCGGACGGGACATCCTGGTTAATTGTAGAGCCCGCAGCTACATAAGCACCTTTTCCTACGGTGACAGGAGCAATCAAGTTGGAATTGCATCCGATGAATGCATCATCTCCAATCGTCGTCAGATGCTTGTTCTCTCCATCGTAGTTCACCGTGATGGTTCCACAACCGATGTTGACACCACTTCCAACCTCAGCATCCCCGATATAACTTAAGTGAGAAGCTTTGCTTCCATCGCCGAAGGAGGCTTTTTTCACTTCCACAAAGTTTCCGACTTTCACATCGTCGCCTAAAGAAGATTGCGGACGAATGTGAGCAAAAGGCCCAATCTGGACACGGGAGCCGATTTTACTATCAGCAGCGACACTCTGTTTAATGGTCGTCTCACTACCCACGTAACTGTTTGTAATCGTCGTATGTGGCCCGATAAGAGCATCATCTTCAATGGTCGTTGACCCTTCCAAAACGCTTCCAGGATAGATGACAACATCTCTTCCTATGGTCACATCTGGACCGATATACGTTTGTTCAGGATCGACAAGTGTAACCCCATTTCTCATATGTTGCTCGTTAATCCGTTGTTTCATTAGCTTTTCTGCTTTTGACAACGCCACACGATCGTTAACGCCAAGAGATTCCGAAAACTCCGGTGTTTGATAAGCACTGATTGTTTCGCCCTGACCTTTCAGGATTTCAATGACATCTGGCAGGTAATATTCGCCCTGAACATTATCATTGGAGACGTTTTTAAGTGCATCAAACAACATAGCATTATCAAAACAATACGTACCTGTATTGATTTCTTGAATCGCCTGTTCTTCATCAGAGGCATCTTTTTGCTCAACGATTCGTTCCACCTGGCCATTTCCGCCACGGATGACACGTCCGTACCCATGCGGATCTTCGGCATGTGCCGTCAGAACCGTCGCCTTCGCTCCTTCTGCATCATGATGATCCAGGAGCTTTTGAAGCGTTTCCCCTGTCAATAACGGCGTATCGCCACAGACAACCACGGTCGTCCCTTCTTTATCAGCCAAAATATCATCCGCTTGCAAAACAGCGTGGCCTGTTCCCAACTGCTCCTCCTGGATGACATAATGACTATCCTCACCAAGCTGTTCCTGGACTTTTTCAGCGCCAAAACCTACAACGGTGATCAACTCTTGCAAATCTAATGTATTCAACTGGTCGACAACGTGCTGAACCATCGGCTTTCCACATACGGGATGCAAAACCTTATAAAGTTTAGACTTCATACGTGTACCTTGGCCAGCGGCTAGAACGACAGCATATCTATTAGTCATGAACGTACCTCCATCCTAAATATCCACTTTGAATCATATCTCAATACAACACGTATTTCAACATTTAGAGGAGGAACACGGACGGAAATCCCACCAAGCTCTAGCATTAAAAAAAGAGTCTAACCTGGTTCGGTTAGACTCGTGTTGTGCGTAAGTATTAGGAAGCGCCGGCTTCTTCGAATTCCACCTCAGCTTCTTCCTCATCACCAGCACGGTGATAAGCTTCAAGTACAGCGTCCTGGATCTTTCCACGAGTACCTGAATTAATCGGGTGTGCAATGTCACGAAACTCCCCATCCGGAGTGCGTTTGCTCGGCATCGCCACGAACAGTCCATTGTTGCCATCAATCACCCGTATGTCATGGACAACAAACTCCTGGTCCAAGGTAATAGAAGCAATTGCTCGCATTCTTCCATCAGTATTCACGCGTCGCAGTCTTACGTCAGTTACTTCCATTAGATTCACCACCTTTTATACAAAAGAACTTATGTAAGACAAATTCCACAAAACGGGAAAAAATCCTGCTAATTTTTCTAAAAAATTTTTTGATTCTGTATATTCGAGTGTGAAACCATGAAAAAAGCCCTCATACAAAAGGATGAGGGCTCTTTTCAAAACATATTTTTTATATATTTTCTAACAAGTTTCCAGGTCGGACTTCGATGGAGGATTTACGTTCATCTGCATTAATGATCTGCACAACCGATAAATAATCATCCACAACACGATCTTCCTCTTCGTCTTCTGCTTCAGCAAGTACACCGATTCCTGCCAATTCAGCATCAAATTCCATTAATAAGTTCCGCATTCCATTAATGGTTCCACCAGCTTTCATGAAATCATCAATGATGCATACCCTTGATCCTTGAGGAAGAGATCTCTTCGTTAAAACCATTGTTTGAATCTTCCGTGTCGAACCGGAAACGTAATTAATGCTCACCGTTGATCCTTCGGAAATTTTCGGATCTCTTCTCGCAATCACTACGGGAACGTTCAAGTAGGAAGCGACAGCGTAAGCGAGAGGAATCCCTTTCGTTGCTACCGTCATCACCACATCGATGTCTTTATCACGAAAAGCAGAAGCGAACAGTTTGCCGATGTTACGCGTCGTTTCCGGATCACCGAGCAAGTCACTCATAAATAAATAGCCACCCGGGAGGAGTCTCGCAGGATCCTCCAGCTTCTCACATAACTCTTCAACGAAACGATGGCTTTCTTCTTTTGAGAAAGCAGGGATATATTTCACTCCCCCTGCTGCTCCAGAAACCGTCTCTAAATAGCCGATTCCCTCATGTTGGAACATTTTGTTGACGATTCCTAAATCTTCACTGATAGATGATTTCGCAGCATCATACTTTTCTGAGAAAAAAGGAAGAGAAATAAGCTCTCGTGGTCGATCTAGAATATAATGAGTCATGGCGACAAGTCTTTCGCTTCTTTTCATACAAAGACACCTCTAAATCCGAATGTTTTCATTAAATATAACAAATTCGTACGTTATTTATCAAGTGGTTCTCTGTATCCGAGCATACGAACCATGAAAACTTCCGTACAAAAGCCCTTTAAACTGTTATAGATTCTTTGGGCCCGTGCATCGTGTTCAACGAGGGAAAAGACGGTGGGGCCACTTCCACTCATGAGAACAGCATCAGCTCCTGCTTGTTTCATCTGCTCTTTGATTTGACCGACTTCCTCATGCATCTGAAGCGTCACACCCTCAAGTGTATTGCCGACGTTCTTACAAATGCCGTAGTAGTCTCCTTTTTTCAAAGCTTCTACCATGGCTTCCGTATTCGGATGCTGAGCAGCACTCAAATCAAGGTTCTTATAGACCGACTGGGTCGATACACCAAGCGTAGGTTTGGAAAGGACCACCCAACATGGAGGAGGGGCAGGAAGGTGTTGGATTTTTTCTCCGCGGCCGGTCGCAAGTGCCGTTCCTCCATACACACAGAAGGACACATCCGAACCAATTTCCGATCCTAGTTCAGCTAATTCATCCATGCTCAAACCTAACCCCCACATCCGGTTCACACCTCGTAGGACAGCTGCAGCATCACTGCTGCCTCCTGCAAGCCCAGCAGCTACAGGGATGTTCTTTTCAATAAAGATTTTTACCCCCTGAGTCACGCGGAAACGATCTTTCAACAATTGGGCCGCACGGTAGGCTAAGTTACGCTCATCATTCGGGACAAAACGGCTTTCCGATTCCACTTTGATTTCATCGTCAGAGAGGAGGGTCAATTCAATGCGATCGGCAAGATCGACAGTTGTCATGACCATCTCTACTTCATGAAACCCGTCTGCACGTTTATGTAAAGCATCAAGAGACAAATTAATTTTCGCAGGAGCTTTTTCAAGTATTTGCATGCAAACACCTCATCTTCCATTTGATTCTGAAAGCATTGTACCATACTTGATGGGTTGGTGAGGGGCACGAGAAAGGAAAAAGCCCCTGGAGCATCAAGCGCCAGGGGAAAAGCTTACTGTTGGTTGTTCACCATTTGTTCTTCTGCCATTTGAATTGCTCGTTTTACCATATTGCCGGCATCCCGCCCAGAAATGCCGCCCCATCCGTCTTTTTCTACCTTGTCGTAAAACCCAAGTTCTTTCGCGATCTCTTCTTTCAACGAATCGGACATCATGCTACGCTTACGTCCCATCGTCTTCAGCTCCTTTCGCTTTCACTCAGCTACGACAATGTTAGTATGTGCGGAACATGTAACGGACAAGCAAGGGAGTTGTATGTAAGGATGGTAATGATTCCTTCTTTATCTTTGTGAATGATATTCCATTTTGCAGACAAAATAAAAAAAGCAGCAAACGGTTGGTTCACTGCTCAAGTGCCATAGTCTGTAGGTCGTCGAAGTTCAATTCGACTGTCTCTGTAAGTACATCTGCATAGCTGTAAGATACACGTTCAAAAGCATTTTCTTCTTGATCAAGCTCTACAATGAAAACAGCAGGATATGTCTCTGCCAATACACCGGATCGCTCGATTGTTTTACGGCGTCCGCCGTTTGCTTTCAAAGTTAGGCGTTTACCAATTTGCCCTTCAAGGGATTGCTTGATTTCTACTAACGTTTTAGCCACTGCACTCCACCTCACTGTAAATTAGTTTATCACAGACTTGGGACAAAGTCAAATAAAATTATTAATTATACCAACTGAGCATTCACAATGCAACAGAATGATATAAATAATCGGTCCTGGTTAGCTTATCCATTTCAAGGAAAAGTATGTAACCTTTTTTCATGTTTTCAAATCCCGTACATATACCTCTTTCACTAAAGCTCCCGATGGTGGAAGACTCAGTTTCGAGATCTTTGTTGGAGTTTAGGGCTCCGGGAAACAGTTCGCTTTCCATGGGGCGGGCGGTGAGCCTCCTCAGGCTACGCCTTCCGGGGTCTCACCTTTCCCACACGTCCCATAGGAGTCTCACCATTTCCCTCCGCCCTTTGGCCCAATAAGCGTCTCGAAACACCTTCAGGAATAGGTAACTTTCTATTGTAATGGAAGTACCTGGATCCCACTTTTAATACTGGCAGTCATTCGTACTAAAGCTTGCCATAAAGCTATTTTCAACTAGAAAGCAGTAGGTGTGCATGACGCTTCATGCGAGAGTGGGGTTCGTTTCTCACCTATAAACAAATGGGGTGGTTGGGAAGCTGCGAGACTCCCGTGGGAGAAGGAGATAGGCGAGATCCCGCAGGACGCAGTCCGAGGAAGCTCGGCGCTCCCCCACAGGAAAGCGAGTGGCTTCCCAACCACCCCTGACGCTTAACCAAGCAACGAACCGCGGAAACATCTCGAAATCAAGTCTTCCACAATCCTGCCAGTTAGTTGAAGATGAATATAAAAAAGCCGTCATGGGGAGATGACGGCTTTTTTATGGTTCTTCAGTCTCTTCTGTTTGGTTTTCAGTGTAGGGCATACCGATCCGGAGCAATCCTTTGGTTTCAATCCCGCCAAGGCCATCTTCTCCGCTGATGGTATTACGAATGACTTCCCATATATTAATATGGTCCATAAACGAAGTGTACGCCACACGAGCAGCGACGTAGACCGGGTCGATGGCGTGAATGTTAACTCGGGCGGGGGAGCTCGCAAAGTTCGCTCCTGCCCGTATGATTGACTCAAAATGGGATTGGCAGGCACCCGCAAAGACGACCATTTGATCGAAGTTCGGATATTTCCTCCTTATGTTCCGGACAGCTTCTACAAAGTATTTGGAATGGCGATAGGACTCTAACTCCCTGACAGTTCCTTTCGCTTTGGAGTAAGAGTCGTGTCCCGTCAAAACGACAATTTCCGGGTGCACTTTTTCGATTAGAGAAAGGACTTGGTTCGGCATTTCTTTTTCATGAAGGTATTGCCCATGGACTTGCAAACCAAGTTGTTCATATAAAGCAATACATTTCTTCAAAAACAATGGATCTCCATCTATATGAAGAATGCGGGGTGGTATTTGAAAGTAATTGGTTTCTTTCTTTTCTGCATACCCGCTCCCCGCTTCTGCTTCTCTTTTTTCTTTGAGGAGCCTGTAATCCTGACGAAACAATCGGTAGGAATAGGCTTCTTTCTCATCGACTTCACTTTTTCTACGGTGATACTCAGCTCCGGTTACTTTTTCAAGATCATCGAGAGGGGCGTCGGCCTCGAGTCGTACATGCTCGCCCATCAATTTTAAGAGCGGTCCCTTCTCTGACTTTACTCGAAAAATGATGTCGTGCTGATAGGATTTCCGTGTTACAAGGTCTCCACTTGATATCATCACTTCCCCACCTCACTCTATACACTACTGTAGTGTATGTGTGAGCATGGGCTTTGTGTCTCTTTACCGCTACTTATATAAAACGTTGGCCAGGTCAGCAAATTCCTTCATCGACAAAGATTCCCCACGCCGAGATGGTTCGATATTGATCTTTTCCAGCCGGCTTCTGAGCTCTTCCTTATCCATTTCCCCTTTAAAATGACGGGCTAGGTTGTTCATTAACGTTTTTCTGCGTTGACCGAACGTCGCTTTTACGACGTCGAAGAAGAACTCTTCATCCTCTACCTCCACGGGTGGTTTCTCCCTCATTTCTAAATGCAGAACGGAAGAATCAACGTTTGGTTGGGGCATAAAGACGGTCTTAGGTACATTCAAGACGACACTTGCTTCTGTATAATACTGGACGGCAATGGAAAGGGAACCATAACTTTTTGTATTCGGTTCAGCAGCCATACGATCCGCCACTTCTTTCTGGATCATGACCGTAATGCTGTCGATAGGTAATTGGTCCATCAGAAGTTTCATCAGAATAGGCGTCGTAATATAATAAGGAAGGTTAGCTACGACACGAACCGGTTGACCAGGTTTGAAATGGTCAGCGATGACACGCGCGACATCCGCTTTGAGAATATCCTGGTTGATGACTTCGACATTGTCGTAGCTCCCAAGGGTTTCTTCCAAAATCGGAAGGAGGCGCTGGTCGATTTCAAAGGCAACCACACGGTCAGCGTGCTGAGCCAGCTGCTCTGTTAAAGCCCCGATTCCTGGTCCAATCTCTATCGCATTCGCTGAACGGTCGATTCCCGCCTCTGCAATGATATTTTTTAAGATATTGACATCAATTAAGAAGTTCTGCCCCAAGCTTTTCTTAAATGAGAACCCGTAGGTCTGTAAAATTTCTTTCGTTCTTGTCGGTGTGGCTACTGCTTTACTGTTCATCTCTTTCCTCCTGTATGATCTGATCCATCACTTCATTTAGCTGGTGGGATGTAATGTGGAACATATTCAATCGCTTCAGCAACTGTTTTCCGTTCGTCTTGCCTATTCTGAGGGCGAGTCCCAATTTTTCCCGGCGCTTGGCAGCTTTTGGCCCTCCGATGAGCCCGTAGTTGACGAGATCAGCTTTTGCTATTTCGCCTTCTTGGATATCCACTAATTCATAAACCGCAGAAAGTGCCTCCTGGATATCAGCAATCGTCGCATGCTCAATCCCGATTCCCTTATCATGCTTCGCACGCGCACGATGTTTTGGTAAAAAGGCATGCTTGCACGCAGGAATGTGTTGGCTTACGATATGCCTGATCCGTTCTCCGGGGTAATCGGGATCAGTAAAAATGATGACCCCTCTTTTATCCTGTGCATGTTGGATTTGCTCAAGAACGCTCTCATCAATCGCAGAGCCATTCGTTTCAATGGTATCTGCATCCACGGCCGATTTAATTCGGGCGGTATCATCTTTCCCTTCCACGACAATCACTTCTTTAATTTTCACTGTCTTTCCTCCTGTTGCGTTCCCTTCATCATCTTTCCATAGCATACCATGAGTCTATACACGGAAAAAAGCAGAGGAACGATTCCTCTGCTATCTCCATTAATCTAATATTTTAACTTTTACATTACGAGACCCGAATTTAAGAGCTTCACTCCTGGAAGGAACGAATAGATCGATTCGGTTTCCGTTTATGGCTCCGCCTGTGTCTCCGGCAACGGCATACCCATATCCCTCTACCCAGACGCGACTTCCAAGTGGAATAACGCTCGGGTCGACCGCTATGACTTTTTGGTTAGGATTCGCTTTCAAGTTGATGCCTGTAGCTGTAATACCGGAACATCCTGCACAATTAGCGGTGTAGGCCGTGGCATGCATATATAAAGTCTTCGCTTCACTTGTATCGTTACGCGAAACCGTCGTAGAAGCTTGACTGGAAGTAGAACGGGAAGAGCTAGACGAGTTGGATGAACTTGAAGCAGCAGCTGTCGCTTTTTTCTCTACTTTCGTTCCAAGAGCAACCACTTCTGTCTTACTCTCTTGTTCCACCGTTTCTTTGATCAGTTCACGGCTTGCTTCCTCGCCGTTTTTCAAAATCACTTCGTATTCCTTCGTAATCAACCCTTTTTCACCACTGGAAACGACTTTCTTTTCCCCTTTTGGAAGGGAGTCGTCCTTCTTTGTTTTCACTGTGAAGTCCACTTCCTCTTCCACAATGTCGGTCACTTTTTCAACTCTAGTAATCATGACCTTTTTATCAGAGGAGAGCTCTTCTTCTTCACTTAGATTCAACTCATCCAGTTCGTTCAGGGTGATTCCCTCTTCTTGAAGCAATTCGTCAACCGTGGATGCGGTCGTCCAGATTTTTCCGGATTCCCCGCCATCATTGACGATCACTTGGAAGGCCTGCTGGACTTCGATGTCCATGCCTTCTTTAATGAGAGCATCAGGATTATGGGAAACTTCATCCCGCTTGTTGAACTCCAGACCCTCCTGCTCAAAGAATTCCTCCACCGTCGAGGCTGTTGTATAGTATTCTTCTGTATGGTTACGATCGATGGCTAGATTGATAGACTTAGATGCTATGTACGTGACATCCATTCCATATTCAACCGGATCGGATAAGTTATGCGATAATTCATCATGTTGTTGCACAGTGACATCGAGCTCTGATAATAATTCATCGATAGTATCAGCATGAGTGCGTATCAGTTCTTTCTGCCCATTTTGTGTCACTTGCACAGAAGCTTTAGTAGCTTCATACGAAACGGTTACTAAAAAGGCGATGCATAGGACGGCAATCACAGTTGCCCATACCATCATGTGACTAATGGCTGATTTTAACAGGTTTCCTATTTTCATCCTTTGGCCTCCTTTCTAAAGCACGCGTTTTATTGTAGTCAAGTGACAAACTCATGTCAAATGGATCTCCTTTAAACAAAAACAGAGGAGTCAGCATGACTATCACTGACTCCTCTATTATGCTATTATACCTAGACGATTAACATAACAAACATGTTACAGTTCCCATACAATTGGATGAGTTTTGTAATATACCTTCCAAGGTCCCCTTTATTGCGACTGGATTCCAAAGAATTCGAGGGCATTCGAGGTCGTGGTTTCGCTGACCTCTTGATAGGAAATCCCCTTCAATTCAGCGATTTGTTCCGCAACGAGCTTCACATATGCAGGTTCATTTCGCTTCCCGCGGTTCGGATGCGGAGCAAGGAAAGGGGAGTCTGTTTCTACTAACAAATGCTCAAGGTCCACCGCTTTGGCCACTTCTTTCGGTAATTTTGCATTTTTAAAAGTGACAGGACCTCCTAAGGAAATCATAAAGTTCATATCGATGCATTCCTGCGCCGTTTCGACAGGCCCACTGTAACAGTGCATGATGCCGCCGACTTCCGCCGCATTCTCTTCCTTAAGAATTTCAACGATATCATCGGTCGCCTCACGATTGTGGATGACAATAGGCATCTTCACTTTCCTTGCCAAACGGATCTGTTTACGGAACACTTCTTTTTGGACGTCTTTCGGTGATTTATCCCAATGGTAATCCAGTCCCATTTCCCCGATCGCGACGACTTTAGGGTGTTGTGACAATTCCTCGATCCATTGTAGGTCCTCATCCGTCATATCAATAGCATCAACCGGATGCCAGCCTACAGCGGCATAAATGTTTTCATACCGCTCGGCAATGTCCATCGCTTTCGGGATCGTTTTCCTGTCAAAGCCTACAACGGTCATATACTGAACACCAGCTTCTTGAGCCCTTTCAATCGTTTCTTCCAAGTCCTCCTCGAACTGATCTGCATTCAAGTGGACGTGCGTATCAAACAACATTCATTCTCCCACCTTCATCAAATAATCGTCATGTAAAAAAAGGGAAAGCACTATGGAGAGCTTTCCCTTTTTGTTGGCATGTTATTTCACTTTCGTACCATTCTTCAACGTCTGGTCCACGGATGCTAAAGATAGGCCATTGTCATCTTCACCCGCAAGAATCATCCCTTCAGACAATTCGCCACGGAGTTTGACCGGCTTCAAGTTGGCTACACAAATGACCTTTCTTCCCACAAGATCTTCCGGTGTGTAATGTTCAGCGATCCCAGAAACAACTTGGCGCTGCTCATATCCGAGATCAAGTTGGATTTTCAGCAGCTTATCTGCTTTTTTCACCTTGTCGACTTTCGTGACTTCGGCGACACGGAAATCAAGCTTCATGAAATCATCGATCGTTACTTCTTCTGCTTGATCCTTCTTCTCCTCTTTCTTTTCTTCTTGTTGAGGAGCTGATTTCTTCATCATGTCTTTGATGATTTGAGTTTCCTCTTCCGCATCGAGACGCGGGAAAATCGGCTGGTCTTTTTGAACCTTCGTTCCTGCTGGCAGGATGCCGAATTCGCTTAGGCTCTCCCATGCTTTATGCTCATCTGCTGTGACACCAAGCTGCTGGAAGATGCGCTCAGGCGTCTGCGTCAAGAACGGCTGAAGCATGACGGCGATTTGCCGAAGAGATTCAGCCAGGTGAGCCATCACATTACCAAGGCGTTCTTTTTGGTTTTCATCTTTAGCCAGCACCCAAGGCTGTGTTTCATCAATATATTTATTCGTACGGCTGACGAATTTCCAAAGATCTGCAAGAGCCACAGAAAACTCCATGTTTTCGAGAGAATCTTCTACAGATATTCTCGTCTCTTGGGCAAGTTTTTCAAGGCTTTGGTCAAATTCATCTTCACCTAGTGTCAGTGCTGGAATTTCACCATCGAAATATTTACTGATCATCGCGACCGTACGGTTCAACAGGTTCCCCAGATCATTCGCAAGGTCATAGTTCGTGCGCTCAACGAATGCTTCTGGTGTAAAGACCCCATCAGAACCGAATGGTACTTCACGAAGCAAGTAGTAACGCAGCGCATCCAGACCATAACGATCGCTCAGTTGGACCGGGTCCACGACGTTTCCCTTGGATTTGGACATTTTTCCATCTTTCATCAAAATCCAACCGTGGGCAAATACCTGCTTCGGTAAAGGAAGATCCAGAGCCATCAGCATGATCGGCCAATAGATCGTATGGAAACGTACAATTTCCTTCCCGACAAGCTGGACATCTGCCGGCCAGTATTTTCGGTATTTAGAATCATCATCACTATCGTAGCCGAGCGCTGAAATGTAGTTACTCAAAGCATCGATCCAAACGTAAATGACGTGCTTTTCATTTCCTGGTACACCAATTCCCCAATCGAATGTGGTCCGGGATACCGCCAAGTCTTCAAGGCCTGGCTTAATAAAGTTGTTGATCATTTCATTCTTACGGCTTTCCGGCTGGATGAATGTAGGGTTCTTTTCGTAGAACTCAAGCAATTGATCCACATAGTTGCTCATCTTGAAAAAGTAGGATTCTTCTTTTACTTTTTCCACTTCCCCGCCACAATCCGGGCAGCGGCCGTCTTCCAGCTGACGCTCTGTGAAAAAGGATTCACACGGAGTACAATACCAACCTTCGTACTCATCCAAATAAATGTCGCCCTTTTTCATTAAGTAATCGAAAATTTTCTCTACCACTACTTTGTGGCGATTCTGCGTTGTACGAATGAAGTCATCATAGGAAATATCGAGTTTATCCCATAATTGCTTAATTCCGCTCACAATATCATCAACGTAAGCTTGTGGGGACACTCCTTTTTCCTCTGCCTTCCGCTGGATCTTCTGCCCATGCTCATCCGTTCCGGTCAAATACATGACATCATAGCCCCGCAAACGTTTGTAGCGTGCCATCGCATCACCCGCTACGGTCGTGTAGGCATGTCCAATATGCAAATTACCACTAGGGTAATAAATAGGTGTCGTTATATAAAACGTCTTGTTTTCCTCAGGCATTCTTTTCCCTCCTCAAAATCTTCATACCATAAGTCATAAAAGGTCATGGTATCATTCTATCGATTTATCTCCTTTATTTCCATTCCTAACATTAAAATATACCGAATTTTACGTAAAACTGTCAAAAGAACCAAACATTATAATTTCACATCTGTAAATACTCTGGTAAAATAAAATGTATATAGACAGGTTGGATAAACCAACCAGATATGGGATGAAAGGGATGGGTTGAGTTGGAAAGAGGCCTGGATGAAACGCTACACTCACCCATTTTCAATACCTGCACCAGTATGTGGAGTTGGAAATTCTTATCCCTTTTTAAGTAATTGACACGTCTGGGAATGGTTGGTACTATATTGTCGAGACATATGTCGAAACATGACAGCTAAACTTTTGATTGAGGGGAGACAGAAATATGAAATCTACAGGTATTGTACGTAAAGTCGACGAGCTCGGTCGCGTGGTTATTCCGATCGAACTTCGCCGCACACTAGGAATTAACGAAAAGGACGCGTTGGAGATTTATGTGGACGATGACCGCATCGTTCTAAAAAAATATAAGCCCAACATGACTTGCCATGTCACAGGGGAAGTTTCAGATGAAAATATGAAACTGGCAAACGGCAACCTAGTCCTAAGCAAGGAAGGCGCGCAAATGCTCCTTTCAGAACTACAAGACAACCTAAAATAAATTAGATTTAGAGATAAATAGAAAAGAGACGATTGACTGGTAATAGAGAGAAAAAAGACATATGTTAAAGCAACCCCTTACTGTTCACAGGCCTGACAGTAAGGGGTTTTTTGATGCTTTTTTTATTTTTCTTCTACATGATAAGCCTGATAGACCTCCCGTTTCGGGAGCTTCCGGTCTAAAGCCGTCTGCTTGATCGCTTCTTTATTCCTCATTCCATCGTTTTCGATATAGTGCTCGACGTGATCGACGACCGATAAGCTGGCCCACCACTGGCCATCCGCAGGTTCTACATCGTCGGCCCCTTCAATCACTACACAAAATTCCCCACGAACTTGTTCAGTATGAGACCAATCGACTAATTCTCCCAAATCCCCACGGACATATTCTTCATACCGTTTCGTCAGTTCCCGGACTAACGAGGCCTTTCTATCCCCAAGCACTTCATGGACATGGCTCAACATCTCTTTTAATCGGTGAGGGGATTCATAAAAGATCAGAGTAGCTTGAATGGATTGAAGCTGCTCTAAAACGGCAGCGCGATCTTTCTTTTTCCTAGGAAGAAACCCATGAAAATAAAACCCTTCTGTGGGAAGCCCTGATCCGGCGAGGGCAGGCAAGGCGGCATTCGCCCCAGGTAGAACAACGACTGGCACATCTGCTTCCACTGCTCTTTGGACGAGGTCTGTTCCAGGATCTGATATTCCCGGCATGCCGGCATCACTGACGATGGCGATATTTTCACCAGCGCGAAGTCTCTCAATCAACTCCGGCCCTTTCGTATGTTTATTATGTTCATGGTAACTAACAAGTGTTGTAGAGATCTCAAAGTGATTGAGCAATTTTCTAGAATTTCTCGTATCCTCAGCGCCAATCATATCCACTTCTTTTAAAGTGTGGACGGCACGGAAGGTCATATCTTCCAGGTTCCCAATGGGAGTGGGGACAATATAAAGCGTCCCTTGTTCATGATCCATGAAACTTTTTTGTACATTCATCCACGCTCACCCCTTCCTTTCTTTGTTCAATCCAGTATTCTTTCTCTTTCCTTGTCATCCGTTTCAACCGATATTCTTGTTGTAAGGCTTCTGACTTCGTTTCATACACCTCATACGCTTCTAATACTAGTGGGCCCCTTCCTCTCGTGTACTTGGCTCCTTTGCCTCTCTGATGCTTATCTAGTCTAGCTTCCAAATTGTTGGTGTAACCGGTATAAAGGGTCCCATCTTTACATTTGAGCATATAGACGAAATGACTATTCTCCATAAAGAATTTCCTTTAGTTCCTGGGTATATTCGTCATCATTCGTAAGGGCGTACAACGGAGGTGAAAATTTCAGTCCTGGCTTTCCGTCCCGGACTCCTTCAACCAGCAGAATGTTCGCCTCTTTTCCTTCTTTCGGATATACGAGCCGCATCCGTTTCGGTTCCAACTTGTACTTCTTGAATAGTTGAATAATTTCTACCATGCGCTCAGGGCGATGAACCATAGATACTTTTCCCCCGGACTTGGCAAGCCTGCTGCAAGACTCTACAACGTCTTCTAAACTGCAATGGATTTCATGCCTGGCGATCGCCAAATGCTCATTCAAGTTCTGTTCATCCACTTTTGGAGTAGGAAAATAAGGAGGATTGCATGTGACAAGATCGAATTTGTCATTGCCGTAATGGCCGGGCATGTCCTTCAAATCCCCATGAATCATATCAAGTTGATCTCCGAGATCATTCAGCTCTATATTACGGAGAGCCATGTCATAGAGCCGCTCCTGAATTTCCACCCCGGTAATCGGAACATTTGAGCGGGTGGAAAGAAAAAGAGGGACGACCCCATTCCCTGTACATAAATCAAGGATTTTCCCGCGCGTTTTTGGTACGTAAGTAAAATCAGCGAGTAACACCGCATCCAACGAAAAAGCGAATACGCTCGGGCTTTGTATAATCCGCATGTTTTCTTTCGCTAATAAAAAGTCAATTCTTTCATCTCCATATAATTGAACCATTTCCGCTTTCCTTTCTATTTCTCGCTTTATTTTCTATCACTATTAGCTCCCTATTCTGGAAGACTCAGTTTCAAGATAACCGGGGTTCGTTAGCCGTATTAGGAGGCAGGGGTGGTTGGGAAGCTACTCGCTTTCCTGTGGGGGAGCGCCGAGCTTCCTCGGACTTCGTCCTGCGGAATCTCGTCTATCTCCTTCTCCCACGGGAGTCTCGCAGCTTCCCAACAACCCCATTCCATGTGGAAGAGAAACGAACCCCTATACTAAGATGGTGCGTCTTCCACACCCTCCTCAGAAGCAGGCATAAGGGGCTCTATATCAGGCTTTCGAACTTGGAATGACTACTGGGTAGAGTATTATATTTGCTTGCAGCGTTTCCAGAAATCGTTTCGAGACAATTACATGGCAAAGGGGCGGAGGGGAATGGAGAGACTCCTGCGGGAAAAAAGTGCATGGTGAGACCCCGCAGGACAAAGTCCGAGGAGGCTCACCGCGCTCCCGCGGAAAGCGAGCCATTCCCCGCAGCCCCCATCCACTCAACAAAAGTCTCGAAACTGAGTCTTCCACAATCCTGCCAGATTATTTAATAATTCTCTTATGAAAAAATCAACCGAACTCAGCCATGATATAAAGAGAGCCCTTCCTCGAACGAGCAAGGAAAGGCTTGGACCTGGAATTATTTCTTTTTGTTCAAGAAAGATAAGCAAAACAGACAATCTTCGTCTCTCGGGCTGCCAAAATGAAGATTACAAATATGAAAGCCTTCTTCGTATAACCTCGCGAGGTTATCATAGCCTTCCCCGACGACCGCACCCTTGTCCTGTTTGGATCCTGAGGAAGATTGTTCTTTTTCATTCTCTTTCTCTAACCGTTGTCGCAAGTGATGATTTTCAAGCGATAAATGCTGGTTTTCTTCTAAGAGATAGGCCAGCTGTTTTTTTAAATCGCCGAGCTGTTCATAGAGCTCACCGATTTGACTTTCAAAATGGGATACTTGTTCAAATATGGCTTTCTTCTTCACGCTCGACTCCACCCTTTATTCTGAGGCTTCGGTTTGAAGAACTCCTTCATCGATCAGCTCTTGCAGAGAGTATTCAAGGACGCGCTCTTTGTCGCGGAATTCAATCTGCACCATACGCTCCAGCATATTAAGCCCGACGACTTTTCCTTTACCAAAGGAAGTCGCAATGCTTTCACCGAGGTCAGGAAGCTCTTTCTTCGCATTTTCGTAATCATCATTTTCGTACTTGAGACAACACATCAAGCGGCCGCAAAGTCCAGAAATTTTCGCTGGGTTCAAGGATAAGTTCTGGTCCTTGGCCATTTTTATAGAAACAGGTTCGAAATCACCTAAAAACGTTGAGCAACAAAGCATCCGTCCACATGGACCGATCCCCCCGAGCATTTTCGCTTCATCCCTGACACCAATTTGGCGCAGTTCGATCCTCGTCTTGAAGACAGACGCAAGATCTTTGACTAATGTACGGAAGTCCACACGGCCATCAGCCGTAAAGTAGAAGATGACTTTGTTACGATCAAACGTGTATTCGACATCCACAAGATTCATGTCCAATTTATGTTCACGGATTTTCTTTTCGCAAACCCGGTAAGCTTCTGCGGCGTTGTCTTTGTTTTCATCCACCGTCACTTTATCTTTATCATCTGCCATACGGATGACTTTTTTAAGAGGTAAAACAACGTCTTCTTCATCTATGGATTTATTAGCAATGACAACTTTTCCGAATTCGATCCCGCGTACGGTTTCGACGATGACATATTCATCCGTCGTCATCCGCAGTCCCCCCGGATCGAAATAATATACCTTACCCGCCTGCTTAAATCGGACACCTACAACTTCGATCATTCGATCATCACCTCTGTAGTTGAAGGGTAAGTTGTTCCATCACTAAATTAGGATGGACATTTTGATTTATCTTTCGTTTCGCCTCAAGAATATCCGTTAAGCTCCGCGCTGCTGACTGACGTGACCAACGCATAGCTGCCTGGTTCAAATTTTCTCTCTCTGTCGTAAAAATGATCGATTCTTCCCGGTCCAAAAGTTGGTTGATCACATCTTGGAACCAGAGCATCAATACATCCAGACCACGCTGCAGCTGCGTTCGCTCTTTGAAATGAGGCATCCACTGATGGTTGATAAACAAAAGTCCTTCATTTGGTTTATTTTGAAGCACTTCAATTAATTGTATCACTAGTTTTCGCACATTCGCAAACCACTCATCTTCATTCATCTCGAGGGCTTCTGTCAAGTTATTCGTTAACGATGACAAAAGTCTCGCATTCGATTCAGAGACACCTTCTTCGACCAGTTTCTCCCGGACACGCAAGGGATTCAGAGGCTGAAAGGCGAGCAATTGACAGCGGGACCTGATGGTATCAAGAATGGTCGGGCCGCTCTCTGTGATTAGCATCGCTGTCGTCTGCTGGTTCGGTTCCTCTAAAAATTTCAATAACCGGTTCGAAGCGTTGGCCGTCATTTTTTCTGCATCGACGATGATATAGACTTTCCGATTTGACTCCAGACCTGTGTACGTAAATTCTTTTTGCAAGTGAAGAATTTGTTCTTTTTTAATGGATTGCCCCTCAGGCTCTATCCAATGTAAGTCAGGATGGTTCCCTGAATCGATTCGGTGGCAGTCCCGACAACTCTGGCAAGGTTCCGCCCCTTCTCTGTTTTTGCAAAAAATGCTTTTCGCAAAAAGGATGCTCATCTCCCGTTTACCGGTTCCGCGATTCCCCTGAAATAAGTAAGCATGTGAAATCCGATCCTTTTTGAAACTGTTCATCAGCATTTGTGCAGCTAGAGGCTGGATGTCTTTCATTTGTGTCCAAGTCTGCATACTACTTCCGTCCTTACGTATATAAATTAATGAGCAAACCTTTGATTTCACCGATCAGCCCAAGCAGATCAACCGTACGCTTTTCTTGATCCATGACTGCCTCTGTCAGTTCAGAAAGCTTCTCATCGACTGATTCTACAATCGTCAACTTACGGGTCTGCCCATGTGCATTCCAACTGTGAGAATGCTTCAGATTCATCCCATATTGAACGGATTCTTTCATGAATTCTTTGATGAGACGCTTATATTTAGCCAAATCACGAAAGGACCGAGCCCTTGCCACCCGTTCCCCCTGTGCCGTTATACTATTCATCAGCCGGTTTAATTGGGCTTCTTGAAGCTGCCGTGATTGGGACTGCACCATCGCATCAAAACTAGGCTTCCCGTTCGTCTGATGAGAGGAATGTTTTTTTGCCGCATCCATCTGTGTCCGTATCTCTTGATTGATCTTCATTCTTGTACCCCTTCTAAGTTAAAACTGAAAAAAGGAATCGACCGGCAAAATAAATACAGTGGCTCCTCCTACCTCGACCTTTACTGGTTTTGGAATGTAAGAGTCCGCATTCCCCCCCATCGGTGAAATCGGTGCAACCATCTGTTCACGCTGGCTGCAATTATCTTTAATAATATCTAAAGCATCATCCACTTCATCATCATTACAACCGATCATGAACGTTGTATTTCCTTCTCGTAAAAATCCACCTGTCGTTGATAGTTTGGTCGTTTTAAAATCATTCTCCGCTAAGGCATCCGTCAAACGATTGCTATCCTTGTCCTGAACGACCGCAATGATCATCTTCATGCAATCATACCCTCCTGTTGGGTGTTTTCTCCTATTATAACAAATGGCTGGAAATTATGATGGCAAGTGACCACTTAAAACGTGGTACGCATCTTTTTTGACCGACTCGAACTGCTGATCAGCATCAATCACCTTGATGCGGTCCTTACTTTGCGCAGCGAGTCGTTGGTAGGCATCATAAACTTTTTCGTGAAAATCGATATGTTCAAGGTCAAGACGGTTTTTCTCTCTTCCCTGGTTCGCAGCAATCCTCTCCAACCCTCGTTCAGGCTTGATATCAAACAACAAAGTCAAGTCCGGCATATGATCATCGATTGCGAATTCGTTAATTTTAAAAACTTCATCCATGCCCAGGTCCCGGGCCACTCCCTGATAGGCAAGACTGGAATCCACAAACCGGTCACAAAGCACAATTTTCCCTTCGTTTAATGCTGGTATGACTTTTTCCACGAGATGCTGCCTGCGCGCAGCTGCATAAAGCAGAGCTTCTGTACGACCATCCATTTCTGTGTGAGAAGGATCAAGGATGACTTCTCTTATCTTTTCTGCGATGCGGATCCCGCCAGGCTCTCTCGTTTCCAGCACGGAATACCCTTGCTCTCTCAATTCTTTTCCAATCTCAAGCAGGATGGAGGATTTACCAGCTCCATCGCCACCTTCGAATGTTACAAACAATCCTTTCACATCTATTCTCCTTTAAAAACAAGAACGCCTTGTTCCATACCTGTATTTTGAAAGCGTGCACCCTGACCCAGCAAGGCATGCACCTGAGCTATGTGTTGCTCATCCAACCGCTCCCCCTTCATGACTAAAGGAATGCCGGGTGGATAGGGGATAATCGCTTCTGCTGCGACATACCCTGCAGCTTCCTGCCAACCCACTCTCACCACGTCCATTCTTTGCATGAGCGAATAGCTGTATTCCAGCTTTTGAATCGCTGGAAATTGGATTTGATTCTCTATTATTGTAGCACGGTTTGTTTGCTTTTTTAATTGGGAATCCAAGGTCTTGAGCCGTTCTTCCAATAGCAGCAAATCCACACTCGGAGCGAGTCCAAACACGAGTAAAACTTGATTCGTTGTTGCAAGTTCCGGTACGATTCCCACGGCATCCAGGGCATCCGCCCATTCAAACCCTGTACCGCTTAGAACCTCCAACGTAAGCTTCAACGGATCATCCGTAGCTTTCACATCCCAATAATTATACGACCTGAACAAGGACTTCACTTGTTCTAAGAAAGAAAATAGGTACTCCTTATCAGAGGCATTCCATGAAGCTAAATAAGCCCTTGCCACATCTAAACTCGCCATCAGTGGATAGGAAGGACTGCTCGACTGCAGCATTTGCAAATAATGACGGACCCGGTTCAGGTCAATTCTGTTTCCTTGTACGTGAAGGAACGAAGCCATGGTCATCGCAGGAGCCATTTTGTGCGCAGACTGGGCCACACCATCTGCGCCTGCAGTTAAGGCAGCCTGCGGGAAGGGGGGTCCGAGTTGAAAGTGAACCCCATGGGCCTCATCAATCAGTAAGGGTACACGGTAGCGATGAACGACTTCTGCGATTTTTTTCAAATCATACGTCCTTCCGAAGTAATCCGGGTAAGTCAAAAATACGGCTTTACTGTCAGCGTGGTCCTTCAAAGCTTGCTCGACATCCTCTGCAGAAACGTGACTATGTCGCCCTGTTTCCCTTTCATACCTTGGAGAGATAAATACAGGAGATGCACCCGAAAGTTCGAGAGCATTCAGTACGGACTTATGACAATTTCTCTGCACAATAATTTCGTCCCCAGGATGACAAACAGATAAGATCATAGCCATATTGCCGACCGTCGTGCCATTTATCAAGAAAAAGGTATGATCACTATGAAAAAATTCACTCGCTAACTGCTGAGCTTCTTGGATCACACCTCCGGGGGCATGCAGATCATCTAGTCCTTCTACTTCTGTAGCATCCAACTGCAGGATGGATTGAAACTTTTCATAGGCCTGCTTCTCAAACACTTTTCCATACTTGTGGCCAGGCACATGGAAAGATAAAGGGTTTTGTTCTATATTCCGTTTAAGCGCTTCGTACAGCGGTATATATGTAGAATCCATATGATTCACCTTCTTCCATGTTCAAGCTTACATAAATAGCCTCAGACAAGCAATACACCCTTTCGGCATAGAACAAAGTCTCAGGGTCCCTGGTAGATACGAATGTTTATATCACGCCTGGATATAGGTGCCCTTCCCCAAGACGCATAGCTTTTAGTGCTAGTGTCTGACGTTGATAACTAGATGCGGGTTCCCGCGCCAATAAAAAAATCCATCCTACATACAAGGATGGATGTGTATTCTTCTTCATAGCTGCTACGCTCATTTATATTAAGACGGAATCATAGACCGATGGGCTTTGGCCATACGCTTCACAAAGTAATCATACTTCGGGTCATCGGCAGGTGTGTCGATCATTTCTTCCTCACAATCTTCACAAATAAAAACCCTTAATAGATAAATTCCCTTTTCTGTTTCTTTTTCACATATACTGCAATGATCTTTACGACTCACTCGTTCTCCCCCTCCCTTTAATCACTACGTCTTTACACTTAGTATCTCCGAATCTATCAACCTTATACATTAAATTTAAAGAAAGTAGATTTTCATGGAACAGAAGAGAATGGATGAGTTTTAATATTAAAGTACAAAAAAACCTTCAGGAATCAATCCTGAAGGTTTTCCAAATGACGTGGCGGCGTCCTACTCTCACGGGGGTAAACCCGACTACCATCGGCGCTGAAGAGCTTAACTGCTGTGTTCGGCATGGGAACAGGTGTGACCTCTTCGCCTTCACCACCACATCAATATAAAGTTTGAGGTGAACCCTCAAAACTGGATAAGGAAACATCTTGTTTGAAAGAGTACAATCTTTTCACGAATGATTTTCATCAGATAGATAAGTCATCGATCCATTAGTATCCGTCAGCTCCACGTGTCACCACGCTTCCACCTCGGACCTATCAACCTCATCGTCTCTGAGGGATCTTATTTGCTTAAAGCAAAGGGAAATCTCA
>NZ_QUAE01000023.1:0-48951 GCF_003386945.1 Halobacillus trueperi
TCGCTTCCCGCGCTCGACTTGCATGTATTAGGCACGCCGCCAGCGTTCGTCCTGAGCCAGGATCAAACTCTCCATAAAAGTTAAGTTTGACTTGCTCATTTGCACACCGAATGTGCTTGTTTCAAATCTCTTCTATAAAGAAGAAATGTTTTGACGTACTGGTTGGTTCGTTCAGTTTTCAAAGATCAAATACTGCCTTACCCGACAGTAATCAAATTCTAGCATAATTGACTATATATCGTCAATAGGTTTCATAGAATTTGTTGAAATAAATCTCTTAATGAGATGTTTTGGGCGCTGCTGAATAAGCAACGTTATCTATAATACACGGTGAACTTTTCCTCGTCAATAGTTTTATAGAATTTCTTTTTGTAATTTCAAATGCCATTAAGAAACGGATAACATAAAAGCCCCTTCTATATAGAAAGGGCCGCTTCAATGTAGATGTCATAACTCTTAAGGTATGAGGTATAGAAGTGTTGTAAAAAATATCATTGGTTGAAGCTTACCGCATAATAATCAACGACTATGTTAAAAAACGAGCTCCCCCTGCCATTTCAACATTCCGCCTTCCATGTTTTGTACGTTCCCGAATCCTCGTTCTTTCATGAATTCGGCAGCGTTCATGCTGCGGCGACCGGAACGGCAAATCATCACATACTCTTGATCTTTAGGCAGGCTCTCAATTTTTTCAGGAATATCCCCAAGACGTATATGCTTAGCATTCGGTACCATTCCTTGTGAAACTTCTTCATCTTCTCTTACATCGATTATGGTAAAGTCATCATTATTATTGATTTTCTCTTCCACTTGTTGGGGCGTGATCTCTTTAATTTGATTCATTTTCATCCCTCCATATTAATCGTTTGCACATTTATTTTAATTTACTGTTAATTAAAGTCAAGGCATATGATCACTAACAAATAAAGCACCCTGCTCATAAAAACAGAGTGCTTACAAATCATTTAATTGGCTACGATGTTGACTAGCTTTCCTGGTACAGCGATAACTTTCCTAACTGTCTTTCCTTCTAACCACTGCTTAACGTCTGCATTTTCAAGTGCTTGCTTTTCGAGATCTTCTTTGGAAGCCTCTTTATTCACCATCATTTTCGCACGCACTTTACCCATAACCTGGACAACGATTTCCACTTCATCTTCTACAAGTTTGGATTCATCAAACGCTGGCCAAGGCTGATAACTGATCGTTTCAGAGTGACCAAGCTTTTGCCACAATTCTTCTGCAAGGTGTGGAGCGACTGGAGAAAGAAGTTTAACAAAACCTTCTACATACTCTTTTGGTAAAACGTCTGCTTTATACCCATCATTGATAAAGACCATCATTTGAGAGATTCCTGTATTGAAACGAAGGGCTTCAAAGTTTTCCGTCACTTTTTTAACGGTTTCATGATAGACCTTTTCCAACGTTGTATCATCAGTATTTTCTTTGACCGCCTCGGACAATTCGCCCTCGGTAACGAATAATCTCCATACTCGATCAAGGAATCGACGCGCCCCATCCAAGCCATTTTCAGACCATGCGACAGAAGCATCAAGCGGTCCCATGAACATTTCGTATAGCCTCAAGGTGTCTGCACCGTGAGAATAGACGATATCATCTGGATTGACAACATTCCCTTTGGACTTACTCATTTTTTCATTATTCTCACCAAGAATCATCCCTTGGTTGAATAGCTTTTGGAAGGGTTCTTTCGTTGGTACGACTCCAGCATCGTACAGGACTTTGTGCCAGAAACGTGCATACAACAAGTGAAGAACGGCGTGCTCAGCACCACCAATATACACATCGACCGGAAGCCATTTTTTCAATGCTTCATAATCAGCGAACGTTTCCTCATTATTCGCATCAATATAACGCAGGTAATACCAGCAGCTACCTGCCCATTGAGGCATCGTGTTCGTTTCCCTGCGCCCCTTCATCCCTGTTTCAGGATCCACGACATTGACCCATTCATCAATATTAGCAAGTGGGGATTCCCCTGTGCCGGATGGTTTAATTTCCGTCGTTTTCGGAAGTTCGACAGGTAGTTCATCTTCTTTGACTGCGGTAATCGATCCGTCTTCCCAGTGGATGACAGGAATCGGCTCACCCCAATAGCGCTGACGGCTGAAGAGCCAGTCACGAAGGCGATAAGTCGTTTGTTTCTTACCTTTACCGTTTTCTTCAAGCCATTGGATCGCTTTTTCGATCGCTTCATCTTTCCCAAGACCGTTCAAGAAGTCAGAGTTGATGTGCGGACCATCCCCTGTGTACGCTTCTTCCTCGACATTCCCACCCTCTACGACTGGAATGATTGGAAGGTCAAATTTCTGAGCGAACTCAAAGTCTCTTTCATCATGAGCAGGGACCGCCATAATGGCACCACTGCCGTAGCTCATCAATACATAATCAGCCACCCAGATTGGAAGTTTTTCACCATTGATTGGGTTGATCGCATAAGAACCAGTGAATACCCCTGATTTATCCTTAGCCAAATCTGTACGCTCAAGATCACTCTTGTTTTGAGCTTTTTCGATATACGTAGATACGGCATCTTTCTGTTCAGATGTGACGATTTCATCGACCAGTGGATGTTCTGGCGCGACAACAGCATAAGTTGCACCGAATAATGTATCTGGACGAGTGGTAAACACATCGAAAGATTGGTCAAAACCATCAATTTCAAAAGTGACCTCTGCCCCTTCTGACTTTCCGATCCAATTTCTTTGCATATCTTTAATGCTCTCCGGCCAATCCAACTCTTCCAAGTCTTCAAGAAGACGATCTGCATAAGCTGTAATCTTCAGCATCCACTGCTTCATCGGGCGACGTTCTACGGGGTGATCTCCTCGTTCACTACGACCATCGATAACTTCCTCGTTGGCAAGAACCGTACCAAGAGCCGGACACCAGTTCACGGCAACTTCGTCAATATAGGCCAGACCTTTTTCATACAGTTTCAAAAAGATCCATTGCGTCCATTTATAATAATCAGGGTCTGTCGTATTCACTTCTCGATCCCAATCATAGGAGAAACCCAGTTCTTGTATTTGCCGACGGAAGGTGTCGATGTTTTGTTTTGTAAATTCTTCAGGATCATTTCCTGTATCCAGTGCATACTGTTCTGCTGGAAGCCCGAAAGCGTCCCAACCAATCGGATGAAGCACTTCATATCCTTGCATACGCTTCATACGAGAAAGGATGTCTGTAGCGGTGTATCCTTCCGGGTGTCCAACGTGTAGACCTGCCCCTGATGGATAAGGGAACATATCCAATGCATAGAATTTCTCTTTGTCTGAATAGCTGTCTGTCTTGAACGTCTTTTCTTCAAGCCAGTATTTTTGCCATTTCTTTTCAATGGTCTTATGATCAAAAGCCATTTCATTGCCTCCTCATAATCTCTCTAAAAATATAAAAAGCCCCTCATCCCAGTATGGGACGAGAGGCTTGATTCCCGCGGTACCACCCAAATTAACACATATGTGTTCAACTTGATGTCAATAACGGCGACCACACCGGCAGAAACTACTCGGGTTCACTTCTGCGACATCCAAGGCGAGTTCATGATTTCCAAGGACAGCTTCCACCAGCCGCTGCCTCTCTATCACTTGAAAGAATCATTACTACTCCTTTTCAACGTCATGCTATTATAACCGTATATTAATGAATGAAAACAGCTTTGTCAAGCGGCATCCGCTCAGTGGATCGTCCTTCTACAAGAAAGGACTGTTCGTGCTACAATACTAAAGAACAATACAATTGGAGGATGCTACATGACGATTGAACGAATTTTAGACTATGCCCATTCTTTGATGAAAAAAACGATAGAACCTGGAGATGCCGTAATAGATGGAACGTGCGGCAACGGTCACGATACTGCCTTTTTAGCTGAACTTGTCGGAGAGCAAGGACATGTGTATGCCTTTGATATCCAGGAAAAAGCCATTACAAACACCAAAAAGCGTTTATTAGAACATGGGCTTGCAAACCATACGAGCCTTATCCATGATTCCCATGCACACGTACAACAATACCTAAAAGACAAAGATCAAAACAACATATCCGCAGCCATTTACAATTTAGGTTATTTGCCAGGCAGTGATAAAAGTGTGGTGACCAAGCCTGAAGGGACGATCCAGTCGCTCGAAAACGTACTAGCTACATTAAAAAAAGGGGGACTGGTGGTTTTAGTGGTATATCATGGACACCCCGGGGGAGCTGAAGAGAAAGATGCCATCCTGGAGTATGTGTCAGAGTTAGATTCCAAACACTATCAAGTCCTTCATTACGGATTTATCAATAAGAAGAGAACACCCCCTTTTATCTTAGCTATCGAGAAACTTTCATAAGAACCAAAGCGCAAACAATCCGGGAGATACGAAACGCATAAGTCAAACAGGTAGAAGATCAACTTTCCTCCCGCAAGACTGGATGGGCTATATAGCAAGTAGCAAATCTCTCTAGCAAACATCGCTCCCCAGGATGTTCACACCTCGGAATTTTATAAGTCCCTATGAAAAGAAAAGCCTGGTCGGTTATATTTCCCGCCCAGGCTTTAATTTATGATACATTTTTGTATTGTAATAAAAGAATGTCGCTTTTTTGCCACTCACTTTCAACATTTCTTTCACAAAGCTTTTAGCATTTGAAAGCTTGCCTACTTTACGATCAGCTAAATACATCCCAACCAGCCCTTCATGGATCATTTGGTGAAAAGGTGCATCTGGAAGCCTTTGTATTTCCTCGTGTGTCCTTTCAACAAAATACCGGAAACGATTCTTCATTTGTTCCTCATGAGCATAGTAAGCACAGAAATTCAAATCTCCCTCTTTTTCATCTTCTTCTTGATCAATGTAGTAATCAAGCAAGATATGTAACCCCTGCATATATGGAAAATAACTACTTTCAATTTGATTGGATAACGTTGCATCCATCTTTCCACTCAACGTATAGGAAACAAGACAAAAAATTCCTAAAGTAGATCCCGTACATGCCGAAAATTCATACCAGCTAAGCTCTGGCCATTCTTTTTGATAGCGCTTGAACCAATTTTGTAGTCTTGGAATTCTTTCATTTTCGATTACATGCTTATGAACTTGCAGATCACCATATAACTTACCTAACTTTATCGCTTGTTGCTTGACGGTGTGATAGTCTTCCGCCTCGAAAAGAACTTGTTGACACGTTTTCACAAGGTCATGGAGGTATCCCCCATCATCCTGCTCCTCACGATATTGGTAATAATCTTGTAATGGGTTACCTGGTGTCAAGGCGTCGATCATGGATTCATGCAGCATGCGGAAATCGTCAGGATCCATGGAGGTGCTCCGGTCACAAAGGTTGTCCAAGTAGTCACTGATGGTTTGATAAGCAACGATGAAGCGAATCGCCCTTTTATCGTTGCCACGGGAGAGAACAGAATAAATAGATCCCCCTTCACAGTGAAACGTCTTTTCTTCGATACTCGCCAATGCTTGACTTCTGAGTTCTTCGTCAGGAATCAATTTCGCCCTTTCAATCCAATAAGACAATTCATTATGAACAGCAGGAAAAACATTTCGATACACTCTGTACATCAAAAGAATGGCGTTGCCTGGAACTGCACGTGTCAAAAGAAATCCTCCTTTCCCGTTTACTTTAGATGATCCTCTAAAAAGGAATGCGTATGTTGATAGACATCTTTCCATTCCGGCTCATTATAAATTTCATGATAAAGACCCGGCCATTGTTTATATCTTTTTTCTTTTATTTGAACTCGGTCAAACCATTCAGCTGTCTTCTCTATTTTCACCATATAATCGTCTTCGGCCTGCATCAGTAATAATGGGATATCAGGAAAGCGTTGAATATCAGAGAACGCTTCTCTCGTCGCTTTTTGAAATTCACGATACCAGCGAATAGAGACTTTATCAATAATCAAAGGATCTTGTTGAAACTCTATAATTTTATCCTTATTACGTGTGATGTATTCGGGATCTTGAGGAGCCTTGATTCTTAATGATGGAAATAAAGTGTTTAAAATATACGACACGACTTCCAAGGGCAGACTCGCTTTTTTCAGAAGTCCTAATGCAGGAGAAGAGAGAATGACGCCATCTACCTTTGGTTGAGCAATCTCCATCGTCCTCACAACCGCAAGGCCCCCCATACTATGACCCATTAAAAATATTTTCTTACCGGGGTCCGCCTGTTGGACCCACATCATAATGGTATTGACATAATCCTGAAAAGAACGGATGTGCCCACTCTTTCCTGAAGAACGCCCCTGACCTGGCAGATCGCCGTAAATAACAGAGTACCCATCCTTTTGTAGTTGGTCGACCAGTTCATGGTACCGCCCTGAATGTTCAAAGGCTCCATGAACGAGCACAACCGTAGCACGATCATTGACTGATTCTACTTTCTTCACAGCATCTCCCTCTTTTCTTCTGCTATACTATCAATAGTAATAGTATAAGGGGGTTTTTCATGATTTGCGAATATAAAGGAAAGGTACCTGACATTCACCCGAGCGCCTATGTTGCAGAAGATGCGGTGATCACTGGGGATGTAACCATTCAAGAAAAGGCCAGTGTTTGGTTTAAGACCGTGATTAGAGGAGATGTTGCTCCCGTACATATTGGCAAGAACACGAACATTCAAGATTTAAGCCTCTTACACCAGAGTCCAGACAAGCCTTTATTCATTGAAGATGGGGTAACCGTCGGCCATCAAGTCACTCTCCATTCTGCCCATATAAAAGAAAACGCTCTGATCGGCATGGGATCTCTTATTTTGGATGGCGCTGTTATTGGAGAACAAGCTTTTATCGGAGCCGGGAGCCTTGTCCCCCCTGGGAAAGTGATTCCACCAAATACTCTCGCTTTCGGTCGTCCGGCCAAAGTCATAAGAGAACTGAATGAAGAAGACATAAAAGAACTGAACCGGATAAGAAAGAGTTATGTGGAAAAAGGGCAATATTATAAAGAAATATGAGGATTTTGAGTCCACAAACCGTTCATTCTAACGATAAAAAAACCGTTCCAAACAAAAGTTTGGAACGGTTTTTTCCTTATTGACAGCGGGCCTTCAATTCTTCCGCTTTATCTGTACGCTCCCAAGGGAACTCCACATCTGTACGTCCAAAATGACCATAAGCAGCCGTTTGGCGATAAATAGGACGGCGCAGATCTAACATCTTGATGATGCCTGCTGGACGTAAGTCGAATAGTTCACGTACAGCTTCTACCAACTGCTCCTCAGAAACAGTACCTGTTCCATTTGTATTAATGGCAATGGAAACAGGCTGCGCCACACCAATGGCATAAGCAAGCTGAACTTCTACTGAATCCGCTAGTCCAGCAGCTACGATATTTTTCGCAACATACCGAGCAGCATAAGCAGCAGAACGGTCCACTTTCGTAGCGTCCTTACCACTGAAAGCTCCCCCTCCATGACGAGCATAGCCACCATACGTGTCCACGATGATCTTTCTTCCGGTTAGCCCGGCGTCACCTTGTGGACCTCCAATTACGAAGCGTCCGGTTGGGTTAATAAAGTATTTCGTTTGTTCATCAATGTATCCTTCAGGCACAATGGGCTCAATCACATGTTTTTTCAAATCTGCCTGGATTTGTTGCAGCGTCACTTCTTCCGCATGCTGGGTAGAAATAACAATTGTATCCACGCGCACAGGCTGGTCGTTTTCGTCGTACTCTACCGTCACTTGTGTTTTCCCATCTGGACGAAGGTAATCGAGTGTACCATCATTTCTAACATCAGAAAGACGTTTAGAGAGTTTATGAGCCAAGGAGATTGGCAGAGGCATCAATTCTTTGGTTTCATTATTAGCAAAACCAAACATCAATCCCTGGTCTCCTGCACCAATCGATTCGATTTCATCATCACTCATCTTCCCTTCACGGGATTCAAGAGCAACGTCCACGCCTCCTGCGATATCAGGAGATTGCTCATCAATCGCTGTCAGAACAGCACATGTATCTGCATCAAACCCGTACTTCGCACGAGTATAACCGATATCTTTAATCGTCTGACGGACGATGGATGGAATATCCACATAAGTATTTGTACTAATCTCACCAGAAACTAATACAAGTCCCGTTGTCACTGTTGTCTCACATGCAACCCTCGCGTTGGGGTCGTTTTTTAAAATTTCATCTAAAATCGCATCAGAAATCTGGTCACAAATCTTGTCCGGATGTCCCTCGGTAACAGATTCTGATGTGAATAACCGGCGGTTTGCAGGCATTCTTAAAAACTCCTCCTTCTGTAAGTACAAAGTATTAGACGGAACTCTTTACCAGTATGTGTAGAAACTTTTATAAGTTTCATATATGTTCATGTTGCCTCTTTTCACAACCAATGGAGCATTTACATAGGAATATCTACAGGTTACCCTGTTCGAATATATTTCTTCATTAAAGGCTCTGTTCTTATTGAGGTGATGGATCGTTCTCCTGCCCCTGTTTGGAAAAAAGCCTTATAAAAAGAAAAAACCTTTCCTATTCGAGGAAAGGGGCTGCTTCCTTTCGCTCTTATCGTCCAAGGAGCATGTCCTCCTTGCTTCAGGTTAGCACCGTGTCATGTCCATGACGGTTGCTGGGTTTCAAAGGGCCTGTCCCTCCACCAACTCTGGATAAGAGAGTATCCGTTCTCCGTTATCGTATCGAAAACCTTATTTAATGTCAATTGAATTCCACCTCTTTCAAAACCTATTCCTAACCCAGTAAACGTTTGAAAGAAATACACATATATTATTAGAACACTTTTTTCAATAAAAGAACAAAACTCGCTATTCCATATAAGCTCCCGATTGTGGAAGACTCAGTTTCGAGATGTTTCTTTGGTTCGTTGCCGGGTGGGGCGTCAGGGGTGGCTGGGAAGCTACTCGCTTTCCTGTGGGGGAGTGGCGAGCTTCCTCGGACTACGTCCTGCGGGATCTCGCCGATCTCCTTTCTCACACGGGAGTCTCGCAGCTTCCCAACCACCCCATTCGATAAAGTGAGAAACGAACCCTTTCATCAAGAAGGACTGTCTTCCACTATCACAGTTAGAAGGAAGAATAGCTCTACATCAACCTCTCATGTTCGAAGTGACCACTGGAGATAGGTTATATTACCCGATTCACTTCAGCATACAATCAGAGTTTCCGAGATGTGGTTTCGAGACACTTACATGGCGGAGGGGAATGGGGAGACTCCTGCGGAAAAAAAGTGCATGGTGAGACCCCACAGGACGCAGTCCGAGGAGACTCACCGCGCTCCCGCGGAAAGCGACTCATTCCCCGCAGTCCCTATCCACGCAACACAAGTCTCGAAACTGAGTCTTCAAGAATTCTGCCAGATTGTTGAACAAAAGAGGATGTTTGAAGTGTGATTTTTCTGAATAAATAAAATGTAAGCTTTTTCACGTATAGTATGGACTAAAGAATTCAATGTGTTATACTAATCTCACATTAGGTTGATCATAATTAATTGCAAAGGCGGGTCGACACATATGAGTACCATTAATCAAATGTCTGAACTGAATCTTTTACTTGCCCAAGAACATGTCCACCATCAGCTATCTGTTCCACACTTAGTGGAAAAGATTTTATACCGTAATGAAGGTACCCTGACAGAAAAAGGGGCCATCCAGGCAACGACGGGTACTTATACTGGTAGATCTCCGAAAGATAAATTCATCGTCCAGGATGATGTAACACGAGATAAAGTCCACTGGGGAGCTGTCAACCAGCCCATAGATGATCAAACGTTTGTAAAACTCTATCATAAAGTACTGGATTATTTAAAAGAACGGAATGAACTGTTTGTCTTTAAAGGCTATGCTGGGGCAGATGAAAAGCAGCGCCTTCCTCTTCAAGTACTTACAGAGTTCGCCTGGCACAACTTGTTCGCACAACAAATGTTCATTCGACCGGATGAACAAGAGATAGAAGATCATGAGGCGGAGTTTACTGTCGTATCAGCCCCAACCTTCAAAGCTGATCCGCAAATCGATGGAACAAACTCAGAAGCTTTCATCATGATTTCTTTTAAACACCGTATCGTTTTAATCGGCGGCACGGAATATGCAGGAGAAATTAAAAAGTCCATCTTTTCAGTCATGAACTATATTCTTCCTGAGAAGAACGTTCTCCCTATGCACTGCTCAGCGAACGTAGGTAAAGAAGGAGATGTGGCTTTATTCTTCGGCCTTTCAGGTACAGGGAAGACGACATTGTCAGCAGATCCACAACGTAGGTTGATTGGTGATGATGAACATGCATGGTCAAACTACGGGATTTTTAATATTGAGGGTGGGTGTTACGCAAAATGTATCAACCTTTCACAAGAAAAAGAACCCCAAATCTTTGACGCCATCCACTTCGGCTCAGTCCTGGAAAACGTCGTGTTGGACCCACAAACCCACCAGCCCGACTACAATGACACAAGTCTCACTGAGAATACACGAGCGGCTTATCCATTAGAGCATATCGACAACACTGTACAACCAAGTATTGCCGGTCATCCGAATGCCATCATCTTTTTAACGGCTGACGCAACAGGTGTCCTTCCACCGATCAGTAAATTGACAAAAGAGCAGGCGATGTACCATTTCTTGAGTGGGTATACGAGTAAACTAGCAGGAACTGAACGAGGAATCACAGAACCACAAGCTACTTTTTCTGCATGCTTCGGTTCACCATTCCTCCCTCTCCCGCCTTCCACTTATGCAGAGATGCTTGGAGAAAAGATTGACCAATTTAATGCAGACGTTTATTTGGTCAACACAGGCTGGTCAGGAGGATCTTACGGAGAAGGGCAACGAATTAAATTGTCCTATACCCGATCCATGATTCATGCCGCACTTGAGGGAGAGTTAAGCTCTGCGGACACTTATCAAGATCCATTTTTCGGCTTGAATATTCCTACACACTGCCCTGGTGTCCCAGATGAAGTATTATTTCCTAGAAAAACATGGGCAGACGCTGATGCATATGATCAAAGTGCCAAATCTTTGGCCAGCAAATTTCATGAAAACTTCAAGAAATTCACATATGCAAGCGAAGATATCAAAAAAGCAGGACCGACCTATCACAGGTCATAACAATTGTTTCCTCATCTCCTCATATAAAAGAAGGCCCCGCTGGTCATCCCAGCGGGGCCTTCTCTATACCCTCCACCTAACACCACAAACGTTTCCGATTGTGGAAGACTCAGTTTCGAGATGTTTCCGGGCTTCGTTTGCCATAATGGGAGTCAGGGGTGGTTGGGAAGCTACTCGCTTTCCTATGGGGATGACGGCAAGCCATTCCCACGGGAGTCTCGCAGCTTCCCAACCACCCCATTCGATGCATGTGAGAAACGAACCTCTATATAATATGATGGGACGTCTTCCTCCCCAATCAGAAACTGGTAAAAAGCGCTTTACATCAAGCTTTCACGCTCGGAATGACCAATGGGGGGGGGAGTTTTAAATTATCTACTTTGCTTTAGCATACAAGCAGAGATTCTGAGAAGTGGTTTCGAGAGACCACACATGGTAAAGGGGCGGAGGGGAATGGCGAGACTCCTGCGGGACAAAAGTGCATGGTGAGACCCCACAGGACGCAGTCCGAGGAGGCTCACCGCGCTCCCGCGGAAAGCGAGCCATTCCCCGCAGCCCCATCCACTCAACAAAAGTCTCGAAACTGAGTCTTCCACAATCCTGCCAGATAGCTGAATAAACATAAGAAAAAAGGTAGAAAAGTTTAGTTGAACTTTTCTACCTTTTTCAAGCACTCCGGCAACACTTCATCTTTCATCATAAAGCTGAAACGATCATTCGATTTTAAATTACGCGGGAGATGACGGAACAATACAGGTCCGTGCGTCTCAAAATAATGATCCTGATCATCGATTGAGTCAATCATTGCAAAATACACGTTTTTAATGACCGTCCCCCCTTTACCTTCTACATGATACTGTCCAATGTAGGATAAATAAGAAATAACGGCTCCTGTCTCTTCTCTGACTTCTCGAACAGCGGCGTCTTCCGCTGATTCTCCCTCTTCCACTTTTCCACCTGGAAATTCGAGACCGCGATCTTTATGTTTGGTGAGCAGCCATTGGTCCTTGTATCGGCATATCACCCACACGTGTTTCGGTGTCTCGGAAAAAGGATGATCCTCAAAAGATAACCGGACAGGGTTGTGGTAATAATCATAAAATGTTTTCATGTCTGCTCAACTGCCTTTAATCCTTGATATACGTTCTGTCTTTCACCTGTTTAAATCGTACCACAAGCCGCGCTAAATACAAACCGGTCAGCAGACAAACTTCTCTCTTTCCTGAATAATTTGTAAAAATATACAGAAACATGAAACGATCGATCCTTATCATTCGTACAAGACAGAAAGCAGAAAAAGAAAGGAGAGCAATAATGGCTAAGCGAACCTATGTAGCAATGGTCAGTCTGTTTTTGATTCTTTTGCTAAGTGCTTGTGGCAGTGCAGAAGGCAGCAAAATTGAAGAAATTATGTCGGAAGCTTCTGAAGTTAACAAAGACTTACAAAGTTATGCTGTTAAAACCGAGACTGAACAAGTCATAAAGATGGGCAAGCAAGGAAACAACGGACTTCCAGAAGGTGGGATCCCCATCCAATCCACCATCGATGCTGTTCATCAAGTTGAGCCTATGGCTTTTCACCAGACCATTGAATCTATGGGACAGACAACAGAGCAATACTATACAGACAAAGGCTTGTACATGACAAACCCTGCAGGTGACGGGTGGGTGAAAGCACCCGAGAAAGTCCTCGAACAACTTCAAGCCTTAAATGTGAATAGTCAAACACCAGCCGAACAAATGGAATTTCTAGAAGAATATACGGATGATTTTCAATTAACGTCTGAAGAAGATCAGTATATTTTAACGTTCCGATCGGAAGGGGAAAATGTACAAAAGCTCATGGAAGATTCGCTAAAAGAAATACTTCCTTCCGGCCAATTACCTGAGAAATTGTTAGAAGGCTTGACTGTAAATGACCTCGAATACACGATGAAAATTGATCAAGGCACATACTATCCTGAAATGTTCCATATGAATATGAACCTTAAAATTGAGGAAAATGGAGAACAAGTCGAGTTAAAGCAATCCATATACAGTGAATTCAGCCGTTTTAACGAAATTGAAGAGATTGTCGTACCACAGGACATCCTTAATCAAGCAGAGGAAATGGAAGATATGCCTGGTTTATTCTGATGCAGCATACAGAACCGCTTCTTTTTCAAGAAGCGGTTCAATTATTCATTCAATACGCCCATCTCCGTGATATGATGTTTAGTGGTTTCATCTCCAAGATCATAAATCTTTTGAAACGCTTTTTTCATATCGAGATCCGCTTCATCGTTCGCCTGATCATTATGATAGGGATTAAACGGAACATGAGACCGCCAGAAAGATTCAGCATCCGCATTATAGATCTCATCGAACACTTCCCTAAGAGCTTTAACTTCTTCCTCTGTCGCGTAAATCGTGAAATCATCATTGTTCCCATCGTGATTTAAAGAAATTTCCCTTGTTCCCATATTGATATAATACTTATCCTTTTCCATCATTCACCCTCCTCTTCCTTAGTGTGAACCACGGAAGGGAAACCTATTACAGATGGAAAAATTCATGAAAACGTCTCATAAGCAAGTGTTACTTCTTCCAGATATTCCTCATCCACATTTAATCCCATTCCCGGCTTCTTTGGAACCTCAATGGATCCTTCGTGTATTACAATCTCAGGGTGTACAAGGTCTTTATGAAAATACCTTGTCGAACCAGACAAATCGCCCGGAATCGTAAAGTTTGGTAGGGAAGCTAACGCAAGGTTATGTGCTTTGGAAATGCCTGATTCCACCATCCCGCCGCACCATACAGGAATTCCCCGCGATTGACAGAAGTCATGGATTTGTATCGCTGCTGTCAACCCGCCGACTCGACTGATTTTTATGTTGATGATTTGACAACTCTCCAGTTCAACCGCTTGGACGGCATCGTGAAAAGACATAATGGACTCATCCAAACAAATCGGGGTCTTCATTTCCTTTTGGAGCTTTTTATGCCAATAAAAGTCTCCTGCCGCAAAAGGCTGTTCAATCATTGTTAACCCATAATCATCTATCGAACGTAGATGACTCATATCCTCTGGATTATATTGACCATTGGCATCAATCATGATCGGAAGGTCCGGGTCGATTTGTTGTATGGTTTCAATCGCTTCCTTTTCTCTTCCCTTCACAACTTTCAATTTATATCTTTGAAAACCTTCTTCCTTCAGCATGGACACATCTTTTTCTACTGAATCCCCCAAGCTGATCACTGCCCCCGCACTTACGGATGAGCGGGTACCTCCAAGGAGATCGGCAAGGCTTTTTTCTGCTTGTTTTCCATATAGATCCCATAGAGCAGCTTCCAGTCCCGCTTTTGCCATCGGATGACCTTGCACTCCCTTACTTTCTTCTGCAAAATCAGAAGGGTGCTCCGCTCCATTTTTCAAAAGGAAAGGAATCAAGTAATCCTCAAGAATATGCCAAGCTGTATTTATCGTTTCATAGGTGTAAAAAGGGTCAGGAAATGCCGTCACTTCCCCGTAACCTATGCGTCCTGCATCATCTTTTACTTCTATAATAATAAGAGGACGCTCTTTCAGTTCAGCTTGGTGAGTAACGAATGGAACTTTGAGTGGAAAGGAAACTTTTCTTAAACCAACTGATTGGATTCTCATTCGTCTCCTCCTTGCATGGAATAGGATGACAAATGTCTTCGTAATAGTTTGTTCGAGGCATTTCTCGGGAGTTCTTCGATCCAATGAACTTCTTTCGGACATTTATACTTTGCCAAACGCTTCCTACACCAGTCCAGCACTTCTTTTTCCGTCAGACTGGCCCCATCTTCAGCCACAATATACGCTGCAGGAACCTCTCCCCAATGTTTATCGAAACGACCGGTCACACCTGCTTCCCGTACACCCGGCAAGGATGATAACACGCTCTCGACCTCTGCAGGATAAATGTTTTCCCCCCCTGAAATGATCACGTCTTTCACTCGGTCAACGACATACAAAAATCCATCTTCATCTTCAAATCCGAGATCCCCCGTCCGCAAGTACGCGCCCTCTCTTTCCGACCGGTTGTAGTACCCTTTTGATACCATCGGACCACGAACGATAATTTCACCAACTCCCCCTCTTTCCGTACTGTCTATATACAAATGCGCAGGGCTTAAGGCTTTTCCTGCTGAACCTAGTTTGGAGAAAGCGAATTCCGGACTGAGAGTGGCGATTTGAGAGGTAGTCTCTGTCATCCCATAGGTTTGGAATACGGGTATTCCTTTTGCAGATGTCTTTTTCAGCATAACTTCAGGAACAGGCCCTCCACCTAGAAGCATGCAGCGGAAGTGGTCTGGATACGTACCATCTTCAAGCACCTCGAGCAATCGCTGCAGCATAACGGTCACGACAGACACATGGGTAATTGCTTTATCCATAATAGCTTTATGAACCTTTCGAGCATCGAATTTTTCAAATAGCATGATCGGCATGCCGTAAACGACACTCTTCATTAAGATCGAAAAGCCACCAACATGAAATAAAGGTAAACAGTTCAACCACTTGTCCTTTTCCTGGACTCCTAAATTTAATGCAGAGGCGACGGCACTGTGCCAATGGTTTCCATACGTATGCATGACGGCTTTCGGATTTCCTGTCGTTCCTGAGGTGTACATCATCGTATAAACGTCATCGAGGTCGAGGTCTGTGTGAAGTTGGTGAAGACTTTCTTTCTTCTCTTCTACATGTTCAAGTCTACGCACATCAAGATTCATCTCTCTTACCGACTCTGTTGCCACCTGTAAGTGGTGTCCATCAGCATAAAAATGTGATACATGAGCATCTTCAAGCTGGTACGCAATTTCCGCACTGGTCAGCCTCGTGTTCAAAAGAACGGCTACCGCCCCGACATAGCTGACGGCGTGAATGAAAACGGCGTACGTGGAACTGTTGCTTGCTAATAAGGCTACATGGTCGTCCTGTTTCACCCCATTTCCCATAAGAGCATGGGCCATTCTCCGGCTTCTTTCCCTTAGTTCAGAAAAACTGATACTCCCACCATCTGATGTTTCAATCGCCGTACGCTGCGGATTTAACGCCGCCTGTTTATCTAACCAATGAGGAATACGTTCGCCCATTACAACCCTTCCTTTACTTAGTTCTGTTATTCTAACGCTCGAATCATAAAAGGGGCCATCCTTTCTACAGGATGCCCCTTCACACATGGTTTCATATATAGAGACGAATCAAGGAAAACGAGGGAACTGATCGAAGTCAGGCTTTCTTTTCTCCTTGAAGGCGTCGCGTCCTTCTTTGGCTTCCTCTGTTGTGTAGTACAACAATGTGGCGTCTCCACCCATTTGTTGAAGACCAGCTAAACCGTCTGTATCTGCATTGAAAGAAGCCTTCAAGAAACGTAAAGCAGTCGGAGACTTCTCAAGCATTTCACGACCCCATTGTACGGTTTCAGCTTCAAGATCTTCCAATGGTACAACTGTGTTTACTAGTCCCATTTCTTCCGCTTCTCTTGCAGAGTACTGACGGCACAAGTACCAAATTTCACGGGCTTTCTTATGACCAACGATACGTGCAAGCAATCCTGCACCATAACCAGCATCGAAGCTTCCCACTTTTGGTCCTGTCTGGCCGAAGATGGCGTTATCAGCAGCAATCGTTAAATCGCAAACGATATGTAATACATGTCCACCACCGATTGCATAACCGGAAACCATCGCTACCACTGGTTTTGGAATCACACGGATCAAACGTTGCAAATCAAGTACATTCAAACGAGGGATATGGTCATCACCTACATACCCTCCGTGGCCACGTACTTTCTGATCTCCACCAGCACAGAAAGCATCATCGCCAGCTCCTGCAAGAACAATAACTCCAATTCTGGAGTCATCGCGAGCATAAGCAAAAGCATCAATTAACTCATGTACCGTTTGCGGACGGAAGGCATTACGAACTTCCGGACGGTTGATCGTGATTTTAGCAATCCCTTCAAATCTCTCGTACATAATATCTTCGTATTCGCGTTCACTAACCCAATCAAAAGACATATTATTTCCTCCTTTTTCTACATTCAGTTCCTATATTCCTCATGAAAAAACGCTTTCTTACAATTTTCATTTTATCATGAAGCCATCTACAATTTTAGCAAAAATCCCAGGATTCTCAAGGTGGACGGTATGACCAGCATTTTCGACCACCCGATGAGTGGCTCTAGTGAAGCGTTCAGCCATATCCCTATTGATGTTTCGGAACTTTTCGTCTTCCTCTCCTGTCACTAATAAGACCGGGCACTTGAGGGAAGATAGCTGATCCCACCAGGAAGGCTGATGACCTGTTCCCATACCGAGAAGCGATTCAGAAAGACCATTAGCCGTCTGACTTAAACGTTCTTCTCTCAACGCTTTTTCCACATCATCAGGAAGGGATTGTTGCGAATCAAAGAGTGGGAGGCTTTCCCAGAAGTCTACGAACGGTTCGACTCCTTCTTCCATCAATTTTTCCGACAATCCTTTATCTTTTGCTTGTCTTGCCAGCTGTTCTTCGGTTGTAGGTAAACCTGGAGAAGCACTTTCGAGTATTAATCGATCGACATATTCAGGGTAAAGCATAGCAAATGATAGAGCTGTTCTTCCACCCAAGGAATAACCAAGCAAGGACACCTTTTCTAATCCCAGCTGATCAAGCATAGCTTTGAGGTCCCGACAAAAGCGTTCCATCGTTACAATACCAATCGAGCCTGTCCTTCCGTGACCTGGCAAATCCACTTTTAATAAGCGAAAAGATTTTTCGAAACGGGAAGTAATGGAGTCAAAAGTTGAAGTGCGGCCCGTAAAACCGTGGAGCAGGAGGAGGACTTGCCCTTGCCCTTCCCCTTCATCCTCGACCCAATATTCTCTTCCGTTCACCTTCATCCTCATAAACTCCCGCTCCATTCCAAAACCGCTTTTTCCACATTCGCCCAACGCTCTCTATGAAAGGCTACATGATCGTCACGGTTCGTCACCACTTCGACGACGTTCAGCCCTGGACTTTCATAACTTTCTACTAAGGCCCGTTTGTAAGATTCCCAAGTCGTCACTTTTCTGTGTGTGCCTCCATACATCCCGATGACAGGACCTAGATCCAGACCTAAAGGAGTACCAAAGAGCTCTTCAAAGTGATCAGGATGTTTGGATTGAGGCAGATAAGAAAATATGCCGCCTCCATCATTATTAATTACAACGATGGTCAATGGAATCTTCTTATTCTTTGCCATCCATAGCCCATTCAAATCATGATAGAAGGAGATATCTCCTAACAATAGCGTTGTATGTTTGCCTGTAACAGCTGTTCCAATCGCTGTACTGATCACGCCATCGATCCCATTTGCTCCTCGATTCGCCATTAGCTGGACATTTTTTGGTGAAGCCATGAAGAAACTATCGACATCCCTGATCGGCATACTGTTGCCCACAAAGAAGTTGGAATCATCCGGCATCGTGTCTGCCAAATAAGCGACCGCATGCCCTTCATTGAGCGAATACTCAGGTTCAAATAGCATTTCATTTTTCGCTAAAACATTCATCTGCTGCCACGTGGAAAGCCATGAGGTTTCTACGTTCCCATCAGGCATAAAATCGGACAAGCTCTCACACAATTGGACAGGCTCACTCCAAATGAATGTCGCCCCGATGCCTGCCGGCTCACGAAATTCCTGCTGATCATCCACAACGTAGTGATCGATCTGTTCTTTGTATTCCTGGATCCATTTCAAGTACGCTTTGGATACAGGCATCGCTCCGAACCGTACGATGTAATCGGGCACGACTTGACCCTTAATTGTTTGTGACTTAAGCAGAGCATCGTAATTTTCAATGATATTCCTCTTATCATGGCTTCCTGTACGAAGCTGGGATAAAGGATCAGCAAATACAGGAACTCCGAGACGAGAGGCGAGGTGTGTAACTGCCTCAGCTAAGCGTGAATCCGTTTGTGGACCTACAACCAGTAACCCATTCTCTCCTTGAGCCAGCTGTTCAAATAATGACTTCACCTGATCGTCCGGCATCGCTAAACTCCCTCTCTGAGCTCTTGGAATTGGCTGGACGCTTCCACGCCATGCCTCTTCCAACTGGAAGTCTGGAATTAACGGTTCGCGAAATGGAATATTCAGATGTACAGGACCCTGCCCGGAAATTGCTTCTTCCATCGCTCTTGCCGCCTGTTGCCTCGCATAAGGAAAGTTGTTTTCTTCTGGCAACGCTAGGTCCTGATACCATTTAACATAACTACCATACATTTGGATTTGATTAATGGCTTGAGGCGCACCGACTTCTCTCAACTCATGCGGCCTGTCAGCGGTCAACACTACGAGAGGTACTCTACTGTAGAAAGCCTCGACAATTGCCGGATAATAGTTCGCAGCTGCCGTACCAGACGTACAAACGAGTGCTACTGGCTTTTGTTCTTGCTTAGCTATCCCCAAAGCAAAAAAAGCAGCTGAGCGTTCATCAAGGTGAACCCAGTGATTCACCCCGGAATGCTCAGCAAAAGTCATGGCGAGTGGCGTAGACCTCGAACCTGGTGATATGACGACATGTTCGACACCCGAGAACACGAGTTGGTCTACAAAATGAGTCACATATTTCGTTAATGCTTCTACATGTCCCATTCTGATCCTCCCAATACATTCATCATCGGTTTTAGTTTGACCGCCGTTTCTGCATATTCCGCTTCAGGATCGGAATCTTCGACTACTCCACACCCAGCAAACAAAGAAGCTTCCTTTTGCTGAATGAGAGCGGAACGGATCGCTACTGCAAACTCACCGTTATCCTGGGCATCAAACCAACCGATTGGCCCAGCATACCAGCCTCTATTCAACGTTTCATGTGTACGAATATACTCGACTGAAACTCGCTGCGGCATCCCGCCGAGGGCCGGAGTCGGATGCAGCTTTTCAATCACGTCAAGCAGTGTGTAGCCTTGATCCAATACGGCTCTCACTGGTGTGTACAAATGCTGCAGGTTCCGGAGCGGATAAAGGACAGGTCCATTCGGTACTTCTACTTGACTGCTGCATGCTTCTACCGCTTCTTTAATCATTTCCACTACAAATTGATGCTCTTGAAGATTTTTAGGGTCTCCAAGCAATTCTTCCCCCAGCTTGAGATCTTCCTGCTCGGTCCTACCACGAGGGACCGTTCCTGCAAGACACGTAGACACAAGTTCACGGTCTTCCACTTTTGCAAGTCTCTCTGGAGTCGCACCAATAAAGTGATCCCCTCCACTTTCATAACAGAAAATATAGCTGTTTGGCTGAGTATCAGCCAGAGCTTTTAAAACAGCCGCGATCTGCACATCCTCTTTGAACGTGACGCGGAGTTCTCTTGCAAGGACGACTTTCTCCATCAACCCTGCTGTAATATCATCCGTCGCTTTCTTCACCGATTCTTTCCAATCCTCAGGAGCAACCTCAAAGGTCTGATCAATGACAGGCAGCGAACCGGACATCTCTCCTTCGTTAAGAAGAATGTCCCGGTGATCTTGTATTTGATGAGCGATCTGCTGCTGATGATCTTCCGGAAAAATCAATGCATTGATGGTTAAATATGTTTCCCCATCCACTTTCGTTAACAAAAAAGCAGGAATCGTCATTTTACTGTCAGGAAAAGATTCCCATGGTGCATCCTCTTTTTGTTCAGGATCGAAACTGAAACCGCCAAGAGCCACCATTCCTGTTCCTTTTTTATTGTAATCGTCATGCAGCATCGCATTTTCCTGCAGATGCTTCCATAGGGATTGGACTTCACGAAAACGTTGTTTACTTTTTGCATACAATTGACTGGCCTTCCCTATTCCGACCATGGTCAAATCATTTTCAGCACTCTGCCAAAACGAGCGGTGCTGATCAATATGCTGACCCGTTTCAAAAAATTGAAAGGGGTTTTGATCATCTATATGTTCAACTATACTAATAAAAAGAGGTTCCCCAAGATGATGTGCTTTCTGAAGAGCTTCCCCGACCATTTCTTCTATATGAGGGGCCTTCGTATGAAGCATATATATTCCTCCCATTCTTTAAGGGACGTTATCTACTCTCTCCACACACAGCGATTGATGCTTTTGTGTGTATGCATCACTCTCTATTTTATTCTCTTTTTTCTCTTGACTCAAGGAATCTTGCTTTAAAACCAACATTTTCTTACATTCATTGACACTCCAGGACGCTTTCCCTAAAATTAAACTGTTAACATAACAAGAGTATAGTGACAAGGGAGAGAACATCAATGAGCTCTGTTCAAAACCAAAACATAAAAGCTTCCTTGAATGAACGCGAAGGTTTCCAAGTGTGGTGGCGGTTGCTACGACCACACACACTGACAGCTGCCTTTGTCCCTGTTTTCGTCGGGACAATGCTTGCTGCTATGGAACAATCGATCAACTTCTGGTTATTTGCCGCCATGTTGCTCGCCTCTATCCTCATTCAAGCAGCTACCAATATGTTTAATGAGTATTATGATTACAAACGAGGCTTAGATAATGAAAGTTCAGTCGGAATCGGAGGAACCATTGTCCGTGATGGAATCAACCCTAAGACCGTACTTTCATTAGCCTATTTATTCTTTATACTTGCAGGATTACTAGGCGTTTATATTTGCGCCTCTTCAAGCTGGTGGATTGCTGTCATCGGATTGGTTTCCATGCTGTTCGGCTATCTTTACACAGGCGGCCCATTACCGATCGCCTATACACCATTCGGTGAAATAACAGCAGGTTTTTTTATGGGGACCATCATTATTGGGATCAGTTATTTCATACAAACCCTGGCTATTACCGCTGAAGTGATTATCGTTTCCGTTCCTGTGGCCATCTTTGTCGGTACCATTTTGTTAGCCAACAATATCAGGGACCGCGTCGGGGATGCCGAAAACGGAAGAAAAACGCTGGCTATACTTTTCGGCCACAAAGGATCTATTGTTTTCATAAGTTCACTTTTTGCAACGGCTTTTATATGGACAGGCGTATTGATCATTTTGGGAACACTGCCTTTATGGTCAATAATTACCTTCTTTAGTGTAATAAAAGCATCGAAAGCCATTCAGGGATTTATAGGAAAAACGCAGCCACTGGAGATGATGCCTGCCATGAAAGCGACGGCCCAGACGAACACCATTTACGGTTTTCTTCTAGGACTATCCTTACTATTACACCTTAACTTCCCTCTTTCCTAAATGAGAGAACCAGAAAAAACACATCAAGAGAAACAAAAAAAGGATGGTACCCACCATCCTTTTTTATTATCACTAAGGCTCCCTTTTCTTGAAGACTTGATTTCGAGATGTTTGTATCCTAGGTTGGGGGCTGCGGGGGATGGCGAGACTCCTCCGCCCCTTGACATATAAGATGCTCAAAATCCCTTCAAAAAGTAGCGGAATTTGCAATAATAACATGTAGGTACAAAGATCCTGAATTCTATAAAAAAAAGCCTGATACAGAGTGCTTTATTACTATAAGCATAGATGGTGGAAGACACCCATCCTTGGGAAAGGGGTTCGTTTCTCACCATCATGGAATGGGTTTGTTGGGAAGCTGCGAGACTCCCGTGGGAGAAAGGAGATAGGCGAGATCCCGCAGGACGAAGTCCGAGGAAGCTTGCCACTCCCCCAGGCAACGAACCCCGGAAACATCTCTAAATTGAGTCTTCTACAATCCTGCCAGATAGTTGAATAAGTCATTTATGATTTTAGTTCGTAACATGAAGGTTTGACCATTTTTACAATGGGAATAATAAAAAAAGGACGGGATGAAAATGAACAAAACTATGATGAAGAATACATTGATGGAAGCACTAGGAATGGAAGTTCTGACGGCAGATCCGACAAAGGTAGAAATTCGCATGCCTGTCGATCACCGTACTCATCAGCCCATGGGGTTCCTCCATGGTGGAGCAAGTGTGGCATTAGCCGAGAGCGCTGCGAGCATCGGAGCATTTTTAAACATTGACCCTGCTAAACAACAAGTTTTCGGTGTAGAAATCAATGCCAATCATATAAAAAGTGCTCGTGATGGATATGTAAAAGGAACAGCAACCCCGGCCCATATCGGAAAAAATACGATGGTATGGGAAATACAAATTGTTAATGAAGCTGATGAATTGGTGTGTTTATCCCGATGCACCGTAGGAGTCGTTCCATTAAAAAAATAACCGATCTGTATAGTCGAAAGGAGTCACTTTTAACATGTTGAATGATAAACAAAAACAGAAATTCAAGGACCGCCTTTTAGAAATGAAAGAAGAAGCGGAAGCGCAAATGGAAGAATACAAAGAAGATCAAGCTAAAGAAGATTACGAAAACGACCGAACCGGTGAAATATCGAGCGTGGCTGATCATCCTGGCGACCAGGGAACAGATCAATTTGAGAGAGCGAAAGAACAAACGTTTTATGAACAGGCGCGAGAAAAATTAATGGAAATAGAAGATGCTCTAAAGCGTATGGAAGAGGGACGTTATGGTCTGAGTGAAAAGTCAGGTGACCCCATACCAGTTGAGCGTTTGGAAGCCATGCCTACAGCACGTTATAACGTGGAAGAAATTGAAAACGAAAAAAACTAAGCAAATGAAAAGCGAGGGGCATGGGCCCCTCGCTTTCTTTATGCGGCTGACTGGCGTACACTTTTTTGTTCGATCCAGTCCTTCATTTTCACGAATAACATAATAAATAACGATCCAGCAATAGCTCCTTTAATCACATTAAAAGGAAGAATCCCCGCTACGATTGTCATCCATTTCACATCTGCACTCATTGTCTCCCAGCCCATAAACCAGCTGTATGCAGGGAGGATAAGAAAGTAATTGAGTACGCTCATCGTCACTGCCATAAAGACCGAACCAAATACCAAACCTAAAATGAGTGATTTCATCGTCTTTCCTTTACGATAGATAACAGCAACCGGAACAATAAAGAGGACTCCGGCAAAGAAGTTCGCAACGACCCCGATGGGATCAGAAACTCCTGTAAAAATCATATATAGACCATTTTTCAACGCTTCCACTACAATACCTGCGAGCGGCGAAAATAAAATCGCAGCTAGAAGGGCAGGAATGTCACTAACATCCACTTTTAAATAAGGGGGTAAAAAAGGAAGCGGAAATTTCAAGAACATTAACACCATAGATATCGTACCAAGTAAAGCTAGAATGACCAACTTTTGCAGTTTTGATGATTGCCCTGTATAAGAGTCCATCATCGATCTCCTCCTTCATCTTTTCATCGATTCACATCCCAGATGAAGGTAAACGGCCTATAAAAACACATAATAATAACCCTGTAGCATTTAGGGCTAAGGGTAGTCGTGTCCATAGGAAATAGAGGTAGGGTTTAATCTACCAGATCCGTTCGACATCTTCTCCCATCCAGACTTTAACTGTCGGTCCCGGACTTTCACCAGGTCCACCGCATGGTCAAACCATACGGGTCACGGACTTGAAGAATCCACGTTCTTCTTACCGTCGGTCGGGAATTGCACCCTGCCCCGAAGATGGAATCGATATGTTATTGTAAATTTATCTTATACAAAACGCTGTGAGATCGCAAGCTTAATGTTTTGTGACTGGTTGTTTTCTATTCTTTAAGGATTATGTTGATATTCACGAATTCACTCTGAATCCTCTTATGGCTTAGTCTTAAAAGGAGTGATTATATGAAATTTAATTTATCGAAAGAGCAGAGACAAATGATGATTGAAGACATCCAGTCCTTCTTCTTAAAAGAAAGAGATGAAGAAATATCGGAGTTCGCGGCTGAAAACCTCTTGGCATTCTTCCAAAACTCACTAGCCTCTCACTTTTATTATTATGCTGTAAACGACGCGATCACCGTTCTACAAACCCAATATTCTTCGGTCGAAGAAGAAGTTCGTACCCTCGAACGTCCCCTGCGTTGGTAACAATGAAGAGTGAACTTCGATGGTTCACTCTTTTTTCATCAAATGAGTCCTCTAGGAATGACTAAATACATTTAAACAATCGTGCATAACAAAAAAGGAAAACACTTTAAAAGCATTTTCCAAATAGACCCAACTAGTGCAACTTTTATTAAATGAAAAAGGTAACGACACTTATTGACGATCATTTCAAAGGCAGAACTATTCCCTCTGGTTCATGTTCATTTGCTCTTCAACTTCCCGGTTATCTTCGGAAGGTTCTTCTCCAAGATCTGGCTCTTGTTCATCCCTATCTATGATCGGTTCATCCAAGTCACGCCTCATATCTTCATCACGATCCATACGATTTCTTTGATTGTCTTGATCATAACGTGTGGGTTGATAATTGACATCTTCCGGCTCATTTTGATTTACGCCTGCACACGCAGATAAAATGGAAGTAAGCAGCACCACCATTACAATTGTTAATTGCCTTTTCATCTCCTCACCTCCTTGATGTGTTTACCTTTTACTATTTGCATGCACAGAAAATCCATACACATAAACGGACTAAAAAACCATTATAATATCCATCATTCGAGGCAGAATAGTCATGTAACTCCTTTCAAACCATTACTTCAAAAGGAATGATTAAAATATGGGTAGAAGAAATTCATGGTTAGCACTAGGAACAGCTGGGGCCATAGGTGCCGCAGCAATGTATGGGATAAATAGAATGAATCGCAATGGTGGAATGCAGCAAATTGGCCAAAATGTCCAAAAAAGCGAAATGGCTCAAAATTTACAAAACGCTCTCCCAAAAAATAATCAATAACAAAAAGTGGAAGCCATACTTCGTTGGCTTCCACTTTTTGTTATTGTCTTCCGTTCAATTTCAACCTCACACCTTCCTTCGCCGGATAGTGGCGAGGGGGGATGAGAATGAAAATAAAAAAAGGCGCATCCTAGCGACTTTTTTTATGCTGATGGAGACTGCATTTTTTCTGTAGCATCTATAAAGAGACGGAGAGTTGAAGAAACAGTGGATACATCGACGAGACCATCTTCACTATCTTTCACCTTATCGAGTTGCATGAGAAGGTATTCATCATATCCATGCAACTGTAGTTGCCCGGCGCAGATCTTCCCTTTCAACGTCATAATTTGTTGATGCAGTGCTTCCCGATCCATGCAGATCACTCCTTAATATAGAAGATTATATCTGCTATTCTTTCCAATTATGCTTTAAATAAACAAAACACCGAGGGAGACCCCTCGGTGCTGAACAGATTAATCTTCTAGAGGATTCAGACTTTCATTTCCTGTCATATTCTTAATCATTTCAACCAATAAGGAGACCTCTTCTTCGATGTCCTTAACGCTTACAGTTTCTACAGGAGAATGCATATAACGGAGTGGCAGGGAAACAAGACTAACCGGAACACCTTTGCCGGTAAGTCTCATCTTATCAGCATCCGTCCCAGTCATTCTAGGCGTTAGCTCATACTGCACGTCCATTTCAAGAGATTTGGCTGTGCTTTCAAGAAGCTTGTTAATCTTCCTGTTGATCGGGGCTCCTTTTGCAAGTACAGGTCCCCCGTCTAAGCGTACGTCGCCATGTTTATTCTTGTTGACGCCTGGATAATCGGTAGCAAACGTTACATCACATGCAATCGCCATTGTTGGTTCAATGCCGGCGGCAGCGAAATAAGCTCCTCCCATGTTGGTCTCCTCATTGACGGTGCTTGCCGCATAGACCCCTACTTTAATATCTTCTTTAGAAAGCATTCTCAATACTTCCCCTACGATAAATTGTCCTGTGCGGTTATCCAGACCGCGTCCGGCTATGTATCGATCCATCAACAGCTCCGGTTCCCTTTTATAGACAGCAAGATCACCAATTTGAACAAATTGCTCCATCTCTTCTTTCGATTTGGCTCCACAGTCAATAAAAAGATCGTCTAAGCCAAAATCACCTTTCAATCCACCATGATGTTGAGCGTTTACTCCAATGACCCCTGTCAATTCTTTTTCATAGCCAAGGATAGTAACCTTCATTCCTACGGCTGCTTTCGGGTTGATGCCTCCCATTTTGTCAAAATGAAGATAACCTTGATCATCTATACGGTTGATGACGAGCGCAATTTCATCACAGTGCCCGGCTAACAGGATTTTGAATTCCGCTTCAGGATTCAATACAGCGATAGCATTCCCAGCATGATCGGTTTTGATTTCGTCAGCAAATGGACGCATCTCTTTGATCCATCTCTTTTGTATCTCCATTTCCATGCTGGATGGAGAAGGTGTATTAAGCAATTCCATTAAAAAATTCAATCGTTCTTTTTCCATAATCATCCCCCTTTTCTTTTATCATACCAAAAAAGGGGAATACCATTATAATTAGACGCTTATTCTGATCCTAATGAGGGAACATGATCCTGTACGGAGTTTTTAGAGGAGGAATTGGAATGAACTTAGAAAACTGGTTTAACAGAGGAATGACAGCGCAGACCTACGTCGATCACATGCAAACACACCAGAAAGACTTCATTTATATATATGAAAACTTCCCGGTCCCCGTTGAAGATCACCCCATATTCGAAAAAGTACAAAACAAGAAATTACGCGCGATTGTTCTTACAGAGGACTGGTGTGGAGATGCGATGCTGAACTTGCCGATTTTCTTAAAAATTGCAGAGCATGCACATATCCCCGTCCACTTCCTTTTGCGTGATGAGAATTTAGAGCTGATGGATCAGTATTTGACAAACGGACGGTCAAGATCCATCCCTAAAATCATTTTTATCGACACCAAAGGAAATGAGGTGGGAACTTGGGGACCACGTGCTCCCGAAATCCAAGCATTTATTGATGATTCATTAGCAAATCTTCCTGATCAAAATGCTGATGATTTTAACGAAAAACGAAAGGAAATGCTTACGTTCATTACAAAGGCCTATCGTGATAATCGAGACTTCTGGTCTTGTGTCTATAAAGATTTGAAAGAAAAAATATCATGACCCTGCTTCCAAAAGGATTTCCTTATTATTAAGGAAGTCCTTTTATGTTTGAAGAAAGACCTGAACAGCCATACTGAGGATAAAAAAGGGGCGTATGGCATGCAATCCTTAATCCGCCTATACTTCCAAATGCCGCTGTTTTTGCGGTTATTGACTACAGTATTGTTTACCATGTCATTATTTGGGTTGATCATCCATATCATAGAGCCCGAGAACTTCCCCACTTTCTTTGATGGTCTCTGGTGGGCATTTGTGACAGGCGCCACCGTTGGTTATGGTGATTATGTCCCTTTAAGTGCAACAGGGAAAATCATCGCGATTCTTCTCATTCTATCAGGGGGAGGACTCGTGACCTTCTATATGGCGACACTTTCGGCCTCTACCGTCAAACATGAAACAGACTTATCAGAAGGAAAAGTCCCCTACAAAGGGAGCGACCACTTGATCCTTGTGGGATGGAATGAACGGACCCGTCACTTGCTGGACATGTTGGAAGAACAGAACCTTCAAGAAAGAATCGTTCTGATCGACCGGACAATGAACCAATTTTATCAGCGTTTATCCAGTGTGCACTTCATTAACGGAAGTGCCACGAACGAAGAAACACTTGAACATGCCAATGTAAGTGAAGCAAGAATGGCGATCATAACCGCTGATCCATCCATGGAAGAAGAACAGTCCGATCAGACGGTTATTCATCAGATTGTCTCGCTGAAAGGGCACCACCCAGGATTGTTCATCATCGCTGAAGTACTAACCGAAAAACAAAAAATCAATGCAGAACGTGCAGGAGCCAATACCATCATTCGTTCTAATGACTTTATGAGCAGCCTCTTTTACCAAGAACTCTATCGCAACGATCCGGTTAAACCATTTGAACTTCTTCTTGACTTGTTGACCGAACGACAATTTCATGAAGAAACAATTAGTGGTGAACTCATTGGAAAACCTATGCTCAAAGCTTTTGAACACTTCCTGAAAGAACATTATCAAATTATCGGCATAAAAAAAGGCGAAGATCTCTCCTTCGACCTTCACCCTGATATTGTATTGGAAGAAGGGGATGTACTTGTTGTTTTTTCACCCCTTCGAAAGTAAGACCTGTTCAACTTGGGCAAGCAACTCTCTTCCCTTATTGATGTGTTCTTCAGGAAAAGATGCGTCTTTATCCACCGGCTCCTGGAACTGATCGAAAATCGCACGAAAGTTCCCTTCTTTCACGTTATCATCAAGACCTGGATTATATTTATGAGAGAGCAGGAACGGTTCTTTCATTTCAATCATGGCATAATCGCCAGGTGCATCTAAAGAACCTGAGGTTACGACGAACGGAAGACGAATGAATTGGTAACCTACATGATCGTCTATTTTGTAATCAAAATATCCATGCTCATAATCCCAGTTGTCGGAAAGTTTAAAGCCGAGAGCCTTCAGTTCACTCTCCACATCGTTATACGTGTAGACTTGCCCTGTAATTGGTGAAGATAATGGAATCACCGTAATCACTCCTTTATTCCTTACTATGCCCAAACAAAAAAAGCTCAGGTCATCCATTTTCTGGAGGACCTGAGCTTTTCTTTTTATTTCAAGCGTTTTTCAAGTTCTTCTTTTTCTTTTTCGAATCCTGGCTTACCAAGTAGTGCAAACATGTTGACTTTATATGCCTCTACACCTGGCTGGTCGAAAGGATTCACACCCAATAGATAACCACTGATGGCACATGCTTTTTCAAAGAAGTACACGAGATATCCGAACGTATAAGCATCGCGTTTCGGCAGGTGCAAGATTAAGTTCGGCACATCTCCGTCTGTGTGTGCAAGCATTGTTCCAAGGTAGGCTTTTTCATTTACCTCGTCCACTGTAGCTCCCGCGAGGTAATTAAGACCGTCCAAGTTCTGGCTGTCTTCCTCGATCGTAATGTCTGAAGATGGTGTTTCTACATTTAAAACCGTTTCAAACAAATCACGACGCCCTTCCTGTACATATTGTCCAAGAGAGTGCAGATCAGTGGAGAAGTTTGCAGAAGCAGGGAAAATTCCTTTTTGGTCTTTTCCTTCGCTCTCACCAAACAATTGCTTCCACCACTCAGAGAAATATTGAAGGGATGGCTCATAGTTCACAAGCATTTCAATCGTTTTCCCTTTGTTATAAAGGACATTCCTAACGGCAGCATACTGATACGCAGGGTTTTCGGAAAGCTTATCTGTGCTCAACTCACTTTGAGCAGCCTGAGCACCTTTCATCATTTCATCAATGTCGATTCCGCTTGCGGCAATTGGAAGAAGACCAACTGCCGTCAAAACAGAATAACGCCCACCGACATCATCCGGTACGACAAAAGATTCGTAGCCTTGTTCACCAGCCAGTGTCTTAAGGGCCCCTTTTTCTTTGTCAGTTGTTGCATAGATTCGTTTACGCGCTTCTTCTACGCCATACTTCTCTTCAAGGAACTTACGGAAGATACGGAAAGCAATGGCCGGTTCTGTCGTCGTTCCACTCTTAGAGATGACATTGATGGAAACATCTTTGTCTTTAAGTACATCAAAAAGTTCATTCATGTATGGCGCACTGATGCTGTTACCAATGAAGAACACTTGTGGAGTGCTTCGGTCTTCAGAAGACAACTCATTGTAAAAACTGTGATTCAACATTTCAAGCGCAGCACGTGCCCCTAAGTATGATCCACCGATTCCGATGACCAGCAAAACATCAGAGTCTGATTTGATCTTTTCAGCGGATTTTTTAATACGTGCGAATTCCTCTTTATCGTAATCCTCAGGTAAATCCAACCATCCTAAAAAGTCATTTCCTGCTCCTGTTTTTTCGTGTAGGGATTTGTGCGCAAGGGAAACCGCTCCTTGCATGTATTCTAGTTCATGTTCACCAAAGAAAGGCAAAGCTTTTTCGTAATCAAAACGAACATGTGTCATTGATGACCCTCCAAATCGTCATTTTTTGCTTGACCAATTTCACTTTATCGAAACCTTACCTTCAAATCAAGCAATCGCCAAATTGTAAACGGATACATTGAAAACTTTCATACATCTGTAAAAATTATGGAATATCACTTATCCAATAATAACCAGACAACTCAACAAACGCTCCCGTTTATGGAAGACTCAGTTTCGAGACTTTTGTTGAGTGGATGGGGGCTGCGGGGAACGGCTCGCTTTCCGCGGGAGCGCTGTGAGCACATACCGCGCATCCTTAAAGAAAGCCTTGCCTAGTTGAAATAATGAATGACAATTCCTGGCCATGGATACGGGGTCAGGGAAACGACGATTTGCGGTGTTTGGAATTAGTCAGTAGAAAAACACACACGTTCGTGTCTCCATTCGTTTTTCATGCGGACGTTTCCCAGACCCTGTTCCCACGCCTTATTCTTACTGGATCTATGGTTAAAACGACTCTATAACGGCTTTAGTGAAAAGGGCCTTTTTACAGAGCACGGCAGGTTACTCTTAGAGGGATTTCGAGAACCTCATATGGCAAAGGGGCGGAGGGAAACGGTGAGACTCCTACCTTAAGTGTGGAGGCGCCTCGATCAGCGGCGTATGGACTGGACTGAGCTGGCGGAGATAAAGGAAACACGAAGAACGGAGTGATTCGATGTTGACTTATCGTACAGAAGCGAGGGAAGTCTCACTAGCCGCTAGGCGCCGAAACCGGATATCTAAGAGGAAGTGCGTGGTAGATGAGACCCCGCAGAGCGTTAGCTCGAGGAGGCTCATCACTCGCCCACGGAAAGCGAACCTTTTCCCGGAGCCCCTAAACTCCCATAAAAGTCTCGAAATCAAGTCTTCAAGAAACCTGCCATTTAGCTGAATAAATGGATAAAAAAATCGGAGGGGTTCCCCTCCGATTTTTCACATATTTTATTTGGACATCTCCAAGATTTTTTGAACGTCTTCTTCATGCAATTGATTGAAGTTTCCGAATGGTCCTCGTTTCATTGCACGGTCGACAATCACATCGAATTTGTCGTCGCCAATATTGTAATCAGCTAATGTTTCAGGAGCTCCGATTGAACTCCAGAAGGAACGTAGAGCCTTGATGCCCTCTTCGGCGACTTCTTTATCCCCTTTTCCTTCTGGGTTGACACCAAACACTTTCACAGCCAAACGAGCAAATCGTTGTTCGTTGACTTCCAAGTTATGCGTCATCCAGTTTGGGAATAGAATCGCAAGTCCGCCTGCATGTGGGATATCATAAACGGCAGAAACTGCGTGTTCGATGTTGTGACTGGCCCAGTCGCCGCGGTAACCCATTTGAAGCATACCATTCAGCGCAATTGTACCTGCATATAGAATCGTTTCTCTATGTTCGAGTGATTCCAGGTCTTCAAGAAGCTTAGGTGCTGTATCAATAACTGCTCTCAGTACACCTTCCACCATCTCATCTTGCACAGGAGACTGTGTTGGGTTATGGAAGTACTGCTCAAACAAGTGTGTCATCATATCAACAATTCCATAGATCGTTTGGTCTTTCGGAACACTTACCGTGTAGGCAGGATCAAGAATAGAGAAAGTCGGATTCGTTAGAGGAGCTGCACCCCATCCGTACTTTTCATTCGTTTCCCAATTCGTTATGACAGCACCTGCATTCATTTCGGACCCTGTAGCTGCTAAGGTCAGTACGGTTCCGAATGGAAGAGCTGATTCAGGCTTCGCTTTTCTTGTAACGAGATCCCATGGAGCTCCGTCGTAATTCGCTCCAGCTGCAATCGTTTTTGTACAATCAATGACACTTCCTCCACCTACAGCAAGAAGGAAATCGATGTTTTCTTCTTTACAGATCTGCACCCCTTTTTCCACAGTGGTCAGTTTAGGGTTGGGTTCTACACCAGATAGTTCCTGGACTTCCACACCCGCTTCGTTCAACTGACTCATCACTTGGTCATACACACCGTTTTTCTTTATACTTCCTCCACCATATACAATAAGCACTTTTTTAGTGCCGTCCGGTAACTGGGAAGGTAATTGACTAATTTGGTCCTTACCGAAAATTAATTTCGTTGGATTATGAAACGTAAAAGCATCCATAATGAAATTCCCCTTTCTAAACTGAGCGTACGATGATATTATCCCCGAATTCCAAGGTATTCTCAAAAGATATGCAATTCGTATAATATTTTTTTCTGTGTTTAAGCTAATAAAGTATAACAAAAAGGAGGTGTTTTAGATGAATTGGTTAAATCGTGTGGCACTTCTTCTAGTCATTGTTGGAGCAATCAACTGGGGGTTGATTGGTTTATTTCAATATGATCTTGTCGCTGGACTTTTCGGAGGTGGTGAACAAGGAGCATGGCTGTCACGGGTAATTTATACACTTGTCGGTATTAGCGGACTTATCGTCATATCTCTTTATTTTTCACCGGTTGCCGAACATGAGGAATCCGCGGCACCTGATCCGGCGGAATAAACTTAAAAGATGAATCAACATAAAAAAGGACCTGTTCCATGGAACAGGTCCTTTTCAAATCTTTTCTTATTTACGGAATTTCTCGCGGTCGTCGGATTGTTTGATCCAATCTTCCAGCTTGTCTTTCAGCGTGTTGAAACCAGCTGTTGATTCTTCTTGCTTAGGTGCTGCTTGCTTACGAGGACGACGTGTTGCTTTTGGAGCTTCTTGCGTCGCACGGATAGAAAGAGAATATTTATTGCTCTTTTCATCGATGTTCAAAATTTTAACTTGTACCTCGTCACCTTCGGAAAGATGCTCGTTGATATCCTTAACGTAGCCGTGAGTTACTTCTGAAATGTGTACAAGACCTTGAACTTGCTCATCTAGAGCAACGAACGCACCGTATGGCTGAATTCCTGTAACTTTACCTTCTAAAACTTGACCTTCTTGAAACTTATCTGACATGCTATACAACTCCTGATTTAATTATTATTCGCTTCTTTTCACGCAATAAATGATTTTACCATAAAAGAGACCATTTAGCAAAGTAAACTTAAACTTCTCAAAACGTTTGAAATTTCTCCCCCGATAAAGTGGTATAATATAGGAAAGAACAGAGGAGGTATGGTTATGTCTACTGGTAACAATATCCGCAAATACCGCGAGTTGAAAAACTTCACAAAGGAAGAACTGGCTATGAAAGCGAGAATTGGGTTCCATACTCTCGAAAGTTATGAAACTGACGAACGGATTCCAGAATTGGATACAATCCTTAAGATTTCAACTGTCCTTGATATCCCTGCTTCTGAATTATTGGAAAACCATGAGGAAAACTCCTCAGAAATTGATGAAGAGTTACAAACTCTCATACAGGAAATTGGCGTGAAACGTTCAAAACTCCTACTTAAAAAAGCCCGTGACTTCTCAGAACAGGACGTCCTTCGCGCAATGAATCTCCTCTATGATTTAAATCAACAAAAAAATTAAAAAATAGGTTTATAAACTATGAAAGATGGTTATATTAAATAACGTAAGACTTTCTCGTATTCCCCCTGTGTAAGCAGAGCGAACGTTCGCTTTGCTTTTTTTTTGGTCTTTTTTATCAAATACTCACCAATAGCAACACTGATGATGACTATGCATACAATGTATCTTTGTTCTATTCGTGGAGTCCTTGCACACAAACAACATATTTTCATTCAACCGTCCGATTCGGGTAAGATAGATAACAAATTGGAGTATTGGAGGAAAACGCTATGGAACGTTTTGAAGAAGTCGTTTCAAGAAAAGGAACAAGGTCCGTCAAATGGGATATGGCGGAAGATCTTTACCAAGATAAAGAAGTGCTGCCGATGTGGGTCGCTGATATGGACTTCAAGACTCCATCAGCCGTAACGAATGCTATAAAAGAAAGAGCAGAACACGGAATTTTCGGATACACGATACCTGATGCCAAAGTCAAAGAAAGCATCACCCATTGGCTCGAAAACCGCCATCATTGGAAAATAGATCAAGAGTGGATCACTTATAGCCCTGGAGTTATTCCATCCTTGCATATGATCATTCAATCGCTCACAGAAATCGGGGATCATATCATTATCCAGACGCCGGTATATCCTCCCTTTTACAGCGTCATCAAAGATCACGGAAGGCATGTGGTGAAAAACGCTCTTCAACTAAAAGAAGAGCAATATGAAATTGATTTCGCTGATTTTGAAAAGAAGATCAAAGAAAATGACGTTTCCATGTTCATCCTTTGCAATCCTCACAATCCCGTTGGACGAGTGTGGAAAAAAGAAGAACTGGAAAAAATGATGGACATCTGCTTAAAATACGACGTAAAGGTCGTTGCGGATGAGATTCACGCAGATTTGATTTATAAAGGAAACGTCCACGTCCCTATAGCGAGTTTATCAGAAGAAGCGGCCAAGCAAACCATCACCTGCTTATCACCAACCAAAACGTTCAACTTAGCTGGACTCCAGGCTTCTTACGTCGTCATTCCTGATGAAACAGACAAGAAGAAAGTTGACCGTCACTTTAAAAACCAGGGAATGTTAATGCTGAACACATTAGGCGTGACAGCCATGGAAGCGGCTTATGAGCATGGTGAAGAATGGTTAATAGAATTAATGGATGTATTGGAAAATCATCGCGATTACGTCACCCAACGGTTCCAAAACGAAACATCTTCGATCCGCGTTTTTCCAGCAGAAGGTACCTACCTTCTATGGTTGGACTGTAGAAAACTAGGGATGGACCAAACAGAGTTGAAGCGTTTTATGCAAAAAGAAGCGAAAGTGGGCTTGAACGATGGTGCTTCCTTTGGTGAAGAAGGAGAAGGATTTATGCGCCTGAACATAGCCGCTCCGAAATCGATCATCGAAGATGGTGTCAACCGTATCATCGAGGCGGTGAAGGCACAAGAGCAATAAAAAAAGGTCTCCCTCTAAGGGAGACCTTTTTTTAATTTCCTTCCTGCTTCTTATCAGGCTCTGTAGGATCACTCGTTTCATCTTCGTCCGCTTTTAAAGTAATTTTCCCACAAGCGATTCGTTCCCCTGAATCTCCTGCCGGCTGTGTCATCCCATCATCCTGACCGCTATGAATCACGATGGATGTCCCCTCATCTCTAAGTAAAGACTTCTGACCTTCTTTCAACTTGGCTTCAGGCAACATTAATTTCGTATCCACCATACCACTTTGATCTGCTTCCACATTCGGCATGTCCCCGACGTGAGCTCCCTCAGGATTCATCAAACCATGGTCTTTAGAAAGGGGGTTGAAGTGATTTCCGGCACTCTTGAAATCCGGAGCTTCACATTTCGGAAACTCATGAATATGGACTGCGTGCATCCCAGGTTCGAGCCCTTCTACTTTTAATTGCACCTCGACTCCTTCCGATTGTTCAGTCAATGTTGCTGTGCCAATTTTATCGTTGTCGGCATTATAAATCGACGTATTCAAAGGAGAACGCTCTTCCCCCGAACACCCATTAAGAATAAACACAAATGCTATCAATAACCCGATTGAAATTCTCATATAAATCCTCCGTTCGATGAAATACTCCATGGATAGTATCTCCATCGATTTATAAAATATAACAAAAGCCACGTCAGGCTCAGGCCCTAACGTGGCTTTTCATTCTTTTTATTGGCATTCGCTTCTACTTTGTAGGCTTGATCTACTTTCTGCTCTTCTTTTTGGGAAATTTTAATGAACCAGATCATTGTGACTGCGGCAAATACAATAAAAAGCATTAACATAACGATCGCAGGAATATACTCTGATTTATCTTGAGGGAAATATAGAAATTCCATCATAGGGCAACACATCCTTCTAACTAGAAGTATATCAAAAATCCACCTCACCAATGAAGAGCTTCACGATATCTTCACAATTTCAATTTTTGTTACAATAGATGGAGAAAGTGAGAGGAGTGAGTGTATGTCAGAGTTTCCAAGCGGCTCCATTGTGAAAGCCCATTATAAAACAGGTATTTATATCGGTGAAGTCGTCGAAGACCGCAACCGCTTTTATCTTGTAAAAGTCCTGGCCGTCGATAAACACCCAATGCAAGGGGACCTTCATAACCCCGGCAAAACAGAAGAAGTCTTTTTCCATCAGCGGAAAGCTTTAAGCTACAATGAAAAAGCGAATGTACAAAAAGAAGCGGTCAAGCCTTTTGAAGGGGAAGTTCCTTCATACGAAGAGTCTTTAAAAGAAGCCGTAGATGCGCTTAAAGCAAAGCTTGAAAGAAGAGAGACGGAATTCAACCAGAGTGCAAAAAAGCAGCTGGATGATTTAGAAAAGCAGTACTTTGGCTAAATGGGAGAATGACAGCGCTTTTTTTCGTATTTGTTTTCTATTCAAGGGTATGGTAATTTTATATAGTCAAAAGTAATGGAGGAGGTCATATCCATGACAACACATATTGGAGCGAAACCCGGAGACATTGCAGACAAGATCCTTCTTCCTGGTGATCCGCTACGAGCGAAATACATTGCAGAAAATTTTCTAGAAGATGCGACATGCTATAACGAAGTACGAGGCATGTACGGTTATACAGGTACTTATAAAGGTGAAAGAATTTCCGTTCAGGGAACAGGCATGGGAGTTCCTTCCATCTCCATTTATATCAATGAATTGATGGAAAGCTACGGTGTTCAAAAACTGATCCGTGTCGGCTCTTGTGGGGCCTTACAAAGCGACGTTAAAGTTCGTGATGTCATCCTTGCTTCTACTTCCACTACGGATTCGCAGATGAACCGTATGGTCTTCGGTGGCATTGACTTTGCACCGACCGCTGATTTCAACCTTTTGAAAAATGCGTATGATGCGGGAACAGAAAAAGGCTTGAAGCTGAAAGTCGGTAACGTATTTACCAGCGACAGCTTCTACCGTGATCAAGCGATGGATCTTTTCAACTTGCTTGCGAAGTACAACGTGCTGGCAGTGGAAATGGAAACAACAGCGCTTTACACGCTGGCAGCGAAATACAATCGTCAGGCTCTATCCGTTCTGACCGTCAGTGACCATATCCTGACAGGTGAAGAAACGACAGCGGAAGAACGCCAAACGACATTCAACGAAATGATCGAAGTGGCTCTAGAAGCAGCGATTCAAGACTAATAAACAAGCACCCCTACAGCTGTAGTGGGTGCTTTCATTTTAGTGCAACATTCTCTATATCGTTTATATTGACTACATAGATACGGTCGCCAATGCTGATAAAAACTTCCTCACCCCACACTTTTTCCATTTTTCCGAAATAGTACCCATCCAACGTATGAACGATAAGGAAAGTCCCTACATTCTTTTCTACCATGCGTAGGATGGCACGCCTGCGTGGCGTAGAACGGATTTTGCGCCACAACGACGTCAGTTGGAACATCTCCCAGCCTCCCCGCTCATTAACCTCCCTATATGTTATACGCCTGTTATCTACGAGGTGCGAGGTCTGGACCTATAAAAACATAAAAACCTCCCGGCCCCGGGAGGTTTTTAAACTATTTCACAATATACTGGGCTAAAGTTTTGGACATGACACCTGTCGGACCTTTAGGACCCAAATCGTGCGCACCTTCAGCAATGGATGTACCTGCGATATCCAAATGAACCCATGGTACTCTTTCAACGAAGGCACCGACAAACGCTCCCCCCATGATTGGATGAGCTTTTCTCGTCGGCGAGTTATTCAAATCAGCAATCGCACTTTTTCTCACTTGCGCTTTATAATCATCATTGTAAGGTAAAAGCCACATCGGCTCTCCTACAGATTTCCCTGCGCCCTCAACATCTTTATAAAAATGTTCATCGTTTGTCATGGCGCCTGTCATCCAGGAACCTAGTGCCGTGACGACGCCGCCAGTTAAAGTAGCGACATCAATTACTCGATCCGCACCCTGACTCTGAGCGTAAGTGACCCCATCAGCAAGGGCAAGACGGCCTTCTGCATCTGTATTCAAAACTTCAATCGTCAAGCCGCTCATAGACGTAATCACATCATCCGGCTTGAAGGCATCGCCTGATATCATATTGTCGGATGATGGAATCACAGCAATGACGTTCTTTTTCGGCTTCAATTGACCAATGGTTTCCATAGCGCCAAGAACAGCTGCCGCTCCTCCCATATCACCTTTCATGCCTGGCATTCCGGTTTTCGGTTTAATCGAATAGCCACCTGTGTCATAAGTAATCCCTTTTCCAACAAGGGCGGTGACATCTTTCCATTCTTCCAGTCCCTGATATTTGAGCACAATCATTTTGGGCGGTTCTACAGATCCTTGATTGACGGCCAATAAAGCTCCCATTCCCAGCTCTTCCATATCTTCTTTCTCTAGAATGCTCAACTCGAACCGATAGTCTTCCGCCATCGTTGTAGCAAACTCAGCCATTTCAGATGCCGTCAAAATATTCGCAGGCAGATGAACCAAATACCTTGCCGTGTTCACCCCATCCGCAAAGGCTTGCCCTCTATATAAACCTTCAAGGACAGCCTTTTCCTCTCGTTCTGTCCAAACGGTGAGTTCATTAATGTCGACCGGCTCTTTTTGATTGGTCTTAAAAGAAGGGAGACGATACGTAGACGTCAGCATAGCTTCCGAAAGAAGAGCGGAGTATCTATCTACATCTTGCCCTTCAGGAATAAGACTCTCAAGTAAAACAGTCACAGACGAGATTTCGTCTTTGATTAAGCTTTGAAATATACGACCAAATGTCTTGCGGCACTTGTTTTCGTCAAATTTATGTGAGGATCCGAGACCAATGACATAGATGTTCTTCAAGTCACTTTCATTCATAACTAAAACCTTATCCAGTTTTTTACTTTCCGTAGACAAATGTCCTGCATCTATGTACGCTCCAAGATCGACTCCACATGAATCTTTCACCTTGTCGATCATATGCTTGTTCACTTCTTTTTCGTCAAAAAGACCTACAAGTAACGATCCCGTATCATTCCATTCGTTTGTTACAGTAAACATATTGATACACCTCCATACTAAGTATACACAATCCCACTATGTTTTCCTTGTGAAAAAGATCATTTCTTCGATCTTAACTTAACATGAATATAACTATCTCGCTCCATGGAACATATGGTATAATGACTTTGCTCCATCACCATATAAACGCTACAAAAAGAACATGCCATCATTTTATGGATGCACTTGATTCGTTCACCCATGCTCTATTTTATGAATGAACAACTACATAGATTGTCATTTCTATTCCCCGGAAGATCAGAAAGGATGTCAACATGCTATTAGATTTAGTGCAAAACTTCCCCCTTTGGGCGTCGATCGCTGCTATTCTTTTCGCCCAAGTGATTAAAATCCCTATTCAATTCATAGCATCCAGACAATTGAATACCAGCCTCGCCTTCAGTACAGGCGGAATGCCAAGCAGTCACTCCGCAGCTGTTACCGCTCTAGCCACAGGTGTTGGAATTGAACAAGGATTCGGATCATCCGTTTTTGCTATTGCCTGTGTGTTCAGTATCATCGTCATGTTCGACAGTACAGGAGTAAGGCGTCAAACTGGCGAACAAGCCATTATGTTGAACATCTTGCTCAACGACTTCAACCGGTTCGTAAGTGAAGCCAAAGCCTGGCAGCAAAAAGAAGGCTATCAAAAGAAGGAAGAACTAAAAGAACTTTTGGGCCATCAGCCGATTGAAGTTTTCTTCGGGGGACTGACAGGCATTCTGCTCACCTTCCTTCTTCACTCTTTGATCTATTAAACGAAAAAATCTCTTCCGACATATTTTTGCGGAAGAGATTTTTTATTGGCTCATTTGGGAGCGGAACACCTGTAACGATTCATCTTCATTCAATTTCTTCAAATATTCTTCAGACAGACGGCCGTTCCCCTCTTCCACTACATAAACATCAATGGTTTGCTTTCCCCACTGCTTGTACACATCATTTACGGTTGGAAAATAAAGATCGAGCTTATTCCCTTTGATAGCTCCCCCAATATCTGCAACCACTCCATACCCATAACCCGGAATAAACAATACAGTCCCTAACGGAAACATGTCTAAATCAGCAGCAATAGTAGAATATAAATCCCGCTTCACATTTACACCTGAGTACGTAATTCCATATCCGGGATGCTCCGGGGTTTTACCTGTCGATTCATATCCTGCCGTATAACCTGTCGCTACAACTTCATGACTCGGGTATTGACTGAAATCAATCGTATCTTCTAACAGTTCCACCGCTTCTATGACTGCACTGGATACATAGGTTTGTGGAGCATTTTTCACCTTTAAGCTTTTCTCAGAAAGGTCTTGATCTTTTTGAAGGAGCGCCTCTCCATCCAGGGATTCTCCTCTGAATTTAGATGCCAGCCATTCGTCAAAATCTGAAAGCGATAAGTTGGTTACATTCGTAAAAGTACTATAAAGAGCAAAGCTGAACAATAGAATAAAAAAGATAGACTTCGTCCGCTTGTTCATGAAATCACCTCTAGGTGTAATCATGTCCAAGCTCGTTTTTTTTATTCAAACGAGTCTTCCTACCCTCTTCAACCAAGCTCATAAAAAAAGCTAACAGCACGATGTGCCGTTAGCCGTTCTGTCTTAAAACATTTGGTAGCCACTTTTACGCAATTTCTTAATAACTATACCAGCCACTAGGGTACCGACGAATCCACTTGCTAAGATGACGATATCCACAAGCTTGAGGTTGAATAATTGCTCAAAGACTGTAGGGAAGGCGTTCCCTGGAGCCGAAAAGTATTCTGTCCATGAAAAGTCATCAACAATGAATAGGACGATGACCGGATAAACAAAAGCCATCAACCACGAAGAACGCAAAATCATATTTAATAAGAAAGAGATTCCGAAGAATAGCACAAAAAATAACAACATTGACACGATGAACTGCACGATATTCACTAACGTTTCCCCCTATGTATGTTCAACGAAACACAAACGAATCCAAACCTCATTCTATAACGGTTACATAAAAAGCGCAAGAGCTCTCCCATATCGATACAAATGCTTAAACAAATTGGCAGGGTGGCGGAAGACTCGATTTCGAGATGTTTCCGGGGTTCGTTGCCTGGTTGTGCATCAGGGGTGTCTGGGAAGCTACTCGCTTTCCTGTGGGGGAGTGGCAAGCTTCCTCGGACTTCGTCCTGCGGGATCTCGCCTATCTCCTTTCTCCCACGGGAGTCTCGCAGCTTCCCAACCACCCCATTCGTCGTATTCGGGTAACGAACCCCTATACCGAAGGAGACTGTCTTCCACTATCCTGGTATTATATGCATAAAACGCTCTATACCAATCTTTACGCACCCAAAATAGCCACCTTGGGAGTTAGTTTTTCTTTTGTTTTCACTGGGATAAAAGCTGCTTATTCTGAGTGTGGTTTCGAGACACTGATATGGTAAAGGGGCGGAGGGAAAAGGTGAGACTCCTATGGGACGTGTGGGACAGGTGAGACCCCGGAAGGCGTAGCCTGAGGAGGCTCACCGCCCGCCCCATGGAAAGCGAACTGTTTCCCGGAGCCCCTGTACTCCAACAAACATCTGAACCTTCAGGAATAGGGCACTGTTATGGAAGAGGAATGTTCAATTTCCCATAAAGAAAAGCGAAAGCAGTGGATCTGCTTTCGCTTTTTTATAATTAATGGAAGAAGTTTAGTTTTCCTTTTTTGAGGACGAGTGGTACACCGCCTAGTTTTAGCAGGTAGCGGTTATCGATGATTTTCTTCATCGCCGTTGCTGACCATCCGAACAATTTCTTATCATCAAAGACTACGCCTATCGCATCATTATGACCAAGGGAGGCTACGGTCCCTTTCAAGTCCGGCTCAAATGGTTCAAGGTGATCCTCACCTCTGATCAGACGTGTGAGGTTCGCTGCTGTTTGCTCTGCCTGCTGGATAGCAATTTGTGCTGTTGGAGGATAAGGGCGTTCCGTTTCCTCGTTCATTACCAATGCACAGTCCCCTACGATGAAGACATCGTCGTAACCCTCTGGCCGCAGGTCATCTCCGACTGGGATACGTCCGCGGTTTGCTTCAAATCCTGCTTTTTCAACAAGAGAGTTGCCGCGTACACCAGCAGCCCAAACCACCGTGTTCGTCTCAATTTCTTCACGCTGCTCGTCTTTCTCGAAAACGAGCTTGTTTTCAGTAACTTCTTTGATCATCGCCCCAATTTTGAATTCGACGCCTCTTGCTTCTAAGGAGTTCATCGCGTACTCCACAAGCTCCGGATCGAACCCTGGGAGTGCCGTTGGAGCAGCTTCAACGTTGATGATGCGTACTTTTTCACGTGGGATGTCGTATTCTTTACAAAGTTCCGGTACACGGTTAGCGAGCTCACCTACGAACTCGATGCCGGTGAATCCGGCACCGCCTACGACAATGTTTAAACGTTCTTGCTTTTTCTCCGCTTCATTATTATATTTTGCGAAGTTATATTCAATGTGCTGACGAATCAATCGCGCACTGTTGATGCTGTTTATGGTGAAAGCATTCTCTTTCAAACCAGAAATACCGAAAGTGGCAGACTCAAAACCAAGTCCGATGACGAGGTAGTCGTATGAAAGCTCACCGTTTTTGAGCAATACTTTCTTATCTTCGGGTTTGATATCCGTCACGGTATCTTGTACAAAATTTACTTTACTCGTATTAATGACGTCACTGATTTGGATACGCGTGCGGTCATGGTGTAAGGTACCCGCAGCATTTTCATGCAACCAAGTGGTTTGGTAATGGTAACTATGCTTATTGACCAGGGTCACATTTGCATCATTTGCACCTAGGCTCTTCTGTAAATTCACTGCTGTCATGATTCCGCCATAACCGGCACCGAGAATCACAATGTTTGGGTTTCTCATGGTTAATCACTTCCATCTCGTATTAATGATCCGTTGACTAATGCTTGTGACTACTTTCACACAAGAAAACATGAAAAAAACCTGAGTCGGTTTCAGGTGAAAATTGTCACAAATGTTTACTATATTATCTGATTTTATCTTAGACCTTTTCCTAACCATTTTCAACCCGAAAGCCCTTTATCGGAATTATTCATCAATTAACCTTTTGTAAAGGTTTACATTCCCCTACTGTTCCCATCAGAAAATTTTTTATGATAGAATGTATTTTAGTGAAATTTTCATCAGGAGGTTTATTATGAGTGAAAAAATATACGATATAACGGTAATCGGCGGTGGTCCAGTCGGTTTATTCACAGCATTCTATGGCGGAATGCGTGAAGCTAGTGTAAACATCATTGAAAGTCTTCCTCATTTGGGAGGCCAACTTACAGCTCTCTACCCTGAAAAATACATTTTTGACGTTGCTGGGTTTCCGAAAGTACGAGCACAAGAACTTGTCGACAACTTAGAGGAACAAGCGATGATGTTCAATCCTACAATTTCTTTGAACCAGGAAGTGGTTTCTGTAGAAAGAATGGATGATGAAACCATCAAGCTAACGACAGACAAGGACGTTCATTACACGAAGACTATCATTATCACAGCAGGTAATGGAGCCTTTCAACCAAGAAAACTAAAGATTGAAGATACCGAACGCTTTGAAGATACAAACCTCCATTACCACGTTAGCAATATGGACAAGTTCCGTGACAAAAAAGTCATGATTGCTGGTGGCGGAGACTCTGCTGTCGACTGGGCCCTTATGCTTGAGCCAATTGCTGAACAAGTGACTCTCGTCCATAGAAGAGATAAATTCAGAGCGCACGAACATAGTGTGTCACAGCTCAATGAATCCAACGTCAGAATTATGACTCCATTCACTCCTGAAAAAATGATTGGCGAGGAAAGCATTGAACAGGTGGAATTAAAAGAAGTAAAAGGGGATCGAGTAGAAACGATTGATGTTGACGATGTAATTGTAAACTACGGTTTCATCTCCTCCCTTGGCCCGATAAAAAATTGGGAGCTGGAAATTGAAAAGAACAGCATCGTCGTCAATTCCAAAATGGAAACCAATATCAAAGGCATTTATGCAGCGGGGGATATTTGCACCTATCCTGGAAAAGTGAAATTGATTGCTTCTGGTTTTGGTGAAGGTCCAACAGCCGTCAACAATGCTAAAGCCTATATCGACCCAGGCGCACGTGTCCAACCTAAACACTCGACTAGCATGTTTTCATAAAAAACAAAAGGAAGAAGCCTTCTAAGTGGGCTTCTTCCTTTTTAGATTCCAAGATAAGAAAAACCTTTCTGTAGAAACAGAAAGGTTTGTTTTTAATTAACAATTTGGATCTGGGGTTCCCGCATTTGTTGCTGTTTTGAATGAAGATCCACAACCACAGGAAACAATCGCATTCGGATTATCAATGGTGAACCCGCCACCCATCATATTCTGTTTGAAGTCGATGGTCGTACCTTCGACAATAGCGGCATCTTGACGGTTAATGACGACCGGGATTCCACTGGACTCCTCTACAAGATCAAGTTCCTCATTGATTTCATCTTCGAAGCCCATGGCATAAGACAATCCACTGCAGCCTCCACCTTTGACACCGAAGCGAAGACGAACATCTCCTTCTTCTTTCATCATCTCTTTGATCTGGTGACTTGCAGCTTCTGTGATATTCAGAATCATACCAAGCCTCTCCTTTCTCTTCTTATCGTCAGTATACTAAATGGCAGAACTTTTAATCAAACATCCCGTATTCTTAAACAAAAGGCACCCTTATTTAAAGGATACCTTTTCATTTCCATGGTTACACCGTTTTATAGGGTTTCGTCCAAATGTTCATAAATCTTATCGACTAATTCATCCGGTGTATCGGCCATGACACGCTCTCCTTCTACAACTGCATATAACGTCTGGGAACATAGTCCACAGTTTCTTAAACACCCATATTCGACAACATCAAGATCAGGGTCTTTCTCAAGCGTTTCTTTTGCTTCTTGCGAGCCACTGATCAAGTTATTGATACAAAATTCAATTAATGGATTCATCCGCTTCACCTCTATATTGGATGAAACCCTATCTTATCCTAATCATATCATACCGTCCACAAAACCTGCTATGAAATTTCCTTTGGCTGGAGTCCATTCTTATCCAAGGCCTTATAGACTTTTTTCAACTTGGGATCTCCCTCGCCTACAATTTCATTCTCAACGAGGACGAGAGGATAAAATAGTTCGTCATCTAACAGCTGTTGGATAATGGAAGAGTCAGCGCCATTCCGATCTTCTTCATGGATATCATAGTAATTGTAGGTAACCATTGAATCATTATACTTTCTTCCTATAGCCGCCTGCAGCCACTCATATGTCTCCCTCGAACCAGGTGCATTGACACAACTGGCACATTTTACATCAGCTCCATAAACCGCTACTCTAACTTTCTGCTGTTCCCCCATCCGTACCCTCTCCCTTTTATGTTACGTTTTTTCCATTTTACAAAAGAAAAGAAAAAAGATAAAATGATAATAGTTCTCAATATTAATGTACAGAGACTTAGACAACCATAGATTTTTTAGTCATTTCGTTTTATAATGATACTTAAGAAAGGGGAAGATTGAACATGCATGAACAGGTTCAAGAGGTACTCAATAAACTTCGCCCATTTTTACTACGTGACGGTGGGGACGTCGAGCTTGTCGATGTTGAAGACGGAATCGTCCGCCTGCGACTCATGGGTGCTTGCGGAAACTGCCCTAGTTCCACAATCACTTTAAAAGCAGGAATCGAAAGGGCTCTTGCACAAGAAGTACCAGGAATTTACGAAGTCGAACAAGTATTTTAATACACCTAACCAAAAGAGCCGCCCAAAATGGAGCGGCTCTTTTTTTGTAATACTCATCCCTATCTCAGTTCAACATAAGCACATTCTGGCATGGATAGTGGAAGACACCCATCTTCGGAAAAGGGGTTCGTTTTTCAGTCTCATGGAATGGGGTGGCTGGGAAGCTGCGAGACTCCCGTGGGAGAAAGGAGATAGGCGAGATCCGCAGGACGAAGTCCGAGGAAGCTCGCCACTCCCCCACAGGAAAGCGAGTTGCTTCCCAGCCACCCCTCACGCTCAATATGGCAACGAACCACGAAACATCTCGAAATCGAGTCTTACACAGTCCTGCCAGATAATTCAAAAACGCTTTAATGAAATTTAAGAGTAATCAGTGCTTCAAATGACAGGTGTGATTAATGGTTTGCCTTGGAAGTGATGGACGAGGTTATCGAGACTAAGCCTCATCATTTTATATCTTGTTTCCATCGTCGATGATCCGATATGCGGTAAACAGACCACTTCAGGGCATGAAAGCAATGGGTGTTCTGAGGAGATCGGCTCTTGTTCAAATACATCAAGTCCAGCCCCTGCAATCTTTTTGTTAATGATCGCCTCATACAGCGCTTCTTCATCTACCGTAGCTCCTCTGGAAGCATTGATGAAGAAAGCCTCCTTTTTCATCCTATTGAAAGCATCCTTATTAAACATGTGTTTGGTTTCATCTGTCAAAGGGGTCAAACACACGACATAATCAGCTTGTTCAAGCAACACCTCAAAATCTAAATAGCTCGCACCAAAGGTCTCTTCCGCCTCGGGTTTACGAGAACGGTTATAATAAAGCACATTCATGCCGAAGCCTTTTGCTCTCTTTGCAACTGCTTCTCCAATTCTGCCCATCCCGACGATGCCTATTGTTTTCCCGTGAATATCCGTACCTGCTAACATCAACGGAGACCAATTCTCCCACTTATTGTCTTTTATGTATTGACTTGCCTCGATCATTTTCCTCGCCGTGGCCATCAATAAACCAAATGTGAGATCCGCTGTTGTTTCTGTAAGCACATCTGGTGTGTTGGTTACAGCAATATTTAGACGCTCAGCTGTTTTCACATCGATATTATCATAACCGACGGCCATATTCGCTACGATAGAAAGATTATTGGATTGGCTGAGAATTTGTTCATCTACATCTTCTGTCAACATGGTCATTAAACCATGAGAAGATTGGGCTTGTTCTATTAGAACTTGGCGCCCTACAGGTTCTTCTTCACGTGGCCACATTACAATATCCAAGTGCTCTCTATAAGGGTCCACGACTTCATCAGGGAGACGACGGGTAATAAAAACTTTTGGTTTTGTCAATGATCGAACCTCCATCTTTTTTTATTATTTTATCATAGCAAATGACCGATGAGACTTTCCAACCTTCTACACTTTTGCACCTTCAGGGAGAAGTTTTGATATAATGAACATAACACCGCTCGTTTGTGCAATAATAAACGCGGGTATGGTACAGTGCAAGTCATGATGAGCAGGGAGGTTTTTCACTATGGCAGAAGAAAGAAAAGTATCCACTCTTGAAAAAACAGCAAGAGATTGGCTGGTGGAAAGAGGGGTCACCATTGATGACATTGCTGACCTTGTCTATTACTTACAGTCTAAATATCACGAAGACTTGTCCATGGACGACTGCCGCTTCAATGTGAATAAAGTACTGACAAAGCGGGAAGTTCAGAATGCAGTCATTACTGGGATTCAAATGGATCGGTTAGCAGAAAAGAAAATGCTTGAAGAACCATTGCAGTCGACCATAGAAGTAGACGAAAGCCTTTATGGAATTGATGAAATCATCGCCTTTTCCATCGTAAACGTTTACGGATCCATCGGTTTTACAAATTACGGTTACATCGATAAACAGAAACCAGGAATCTTACAAAAACTGAATGATAAATCTTCAGGGGAATGCCACACATTCCTAGATGACATTGTCGGTGCCATTGCAGCCGCCGCATCCAGCAGACTTGCCCACACCATCGCTGGAGATCCAGAAGTTTAATAAAAATGAATGATGAACGCGTAAAGTAGTTCAATGACGTGTACGACATTTCCGTACCTTCCCATTGAGCTGCTTTTTATTTTCCTCTAATCTCCTTCAATAAAAGCTCCCTTTAGTTGAAGACTCAGTTTCGAGATAACCGGGTTCGTTTGCCGTATTTTGAGTCAGGGGTGGTTGGGAAGCTACTCGCTTTCCTGTGGGGGAGTGCCGAGCTTCCTCGGACTGCGTCCTGCGGGATCTCGCCTATCTCCTTCTCCCAC
>NZ_QUAE01000024.1:0-48641 GCF_003386945.1 Halobacillus trueperi
GTGATTCGATGTTGACTTATCGTACAGAAGCGAAGGAAGTCTCACTAGCCGCTAGGCGCCGGAACCGGATAACTAAGATGGAAAAAAGTGCATGGTGAGACCCCGCAGAGCGAAGCTCGAGGAGGCTTACCGCGCTCCCACGGAAAGCGAGTCATTCCCCGCAGCCCCATATCCACTCAACAAAAGTCTCGAAACTGAGTCTTCAAGAAAAGGGAGCTTTAGTTGGACAAGGGGGGCGGATTTGATGCAATGTCTGGTTGGATTTGGTACGATAAAGATTGATACTTATAAAAGGGGTACGATGTTATGGATCAACAGAAAAAGAACGAGATTTTTGAACACGCAAAAGCTTGGGTCTTGGAAGCTGGTGAACGAATCAAAAGCAATATTGATTCGCCTCGATCCATTGAAACGAAATCCAACCCGAACGACCTGGTTACAGAAATGGATCAGGAAACAGAACAATTTTTCGCGAAAAAAATCAATGAGACGTATCCGGATCATTATTTATTAGGAGAAGAGGGATTCGGAGATGAAATAGAAGACCACGGAGGAACCGTCTGGATTGTAGATCCGATTGATGGAACAATGAACTTTGTCCATCAAAAAAGAAATTTCGCCATTTCTGTAGGGGTATATTATGACGGTGTCGGTGAAATTGGATTGATTTATAATGTGATGGAGGGTACTTTGTACACTGCCAAACGAGGGGAAGGCGCCTATAAGAACGAAGAAAAGTTACCTCGACTTGATGAAAAGCGTCCGCTGAGTCAGTCGATCCTCGCGCTTAATACTTCCTGGTTAATTCCTGAAAATCCACATGTGGATCACAAAGGGATGGAAGATCTAGTGAAAAAATTACGCAGTACAAGATCTTATGGTTCTGCCGCTTTGGAATTTGCTTTTGTAGCCGAAGGGCTTCTGGATGGGTACTTGACGATGACGTTGATGCCGTGGGATTACGCTGCTGGAAGTGTTATCGTTCGTGAAGTGGGTGGAATCGTTACCCGTGCGGACCGAGAGGAATTGGACTTGTTGAACAAGACGACAGTGCTCGCAAGCCGGTCGAACATCCATGAAGAAATATCGAAGGATTACGTCCGTTTGAAGAAATAAAAGAAAGCGACCTCGGTTGAGGTCGCTTTCTCATGTTTCAGGACATTTGCTGTTGTTTTCTTTTTCTTCTCAAACCTACACTCATAAGGGCAAATCCCGAAAAGAAAAGGACGGCTGCAAGCCAGAAGATTTCTTGGCCGATAGCAAAACCAACAGCGATAAATGATAAAATTACGAGACAGGCTAATAGTGCTGTGTTCATATGAAAGTTTTTCAAAGGGCTCACCTCTATTCAGGTCTATTATAAAGGATTTGTCTAAATAATGAAAATGGTTTCACGGGTAGCATCCAGTGAGGCTTTCTAGTATGATAGATAACAGAATAGGGTATCCATGAGGAGGAACATCATGAACGATATGTCCACACTACCTGTGCCGACGGATCTATGGCCTGTGGCCGATTTCTTTTTCCGCGGATTCGGGAGTGAAGTGAACTTAAACGATGAAAGCGAAGTGACCATGCTCTTTCGTTCTTTCATGCTTCTATACTTAACGACTGTTATTCTCGCTATCATTACATTCAAGCTTGGATTCGCCAGAAAATTACCTTTGATGAAAACAATCGTTGTTTATTCCGTTCTCATCATAGGTACATTTATTTTAACCTTGATCCTTGGATTGAATTTACCCCTTCCTGAAAGTTTGGTTGTGGCAGCCTTGATTCTGGGTATTTACCGGATCCGACTCCATAGAGAGCGCGGAGCCCGTCAGCAAAATGAATCATCCTGACCTGAAAGCCTCTTTCATTAATAAGGAAAGGGGCTTTTGCTTTGCCCGAATATGTCTTTTCATTAGTTATTAAAGAATATGGCAGTATTGTGGAAGACTCAGTTTCGAGACTTTTGTTGAGTGGATGGGGCTGCGGGGAATGAGTCGCTTTCCGCGGGGCCCCACACGAGGTGGGGTCGTTCGATGTTGGCACAGGAGGTTCCGAACTTAATCGAACTTCCTCGTTTCGTGAGCCTCCTCGGACTTCGTCCTGTGGGGTCTCACCATGCACTTTTTTCCATCTTAGTTATCCGGTTCCGGCGCCTAGCGGCTAGTGAGACTTCCTTCGCTTCTGTACGATAAGTCAACATCGAATCACTCCGTTCTTCGTGTTTCCTTTCTCTCCGCCAGCTCAGTCCAGTCCATACGCCGCTGATCGAGGCGCCTCTACACTTAAGATAGGAGTCTCGCCATTCCCCTCCGCCCCTTTGCGATGGAAGATTCTCGAAACCACTTCTAGAAGATCAGCTTTTACCATTAACGATAGTGGGGCATATAAACCGCTTCACAGAACGTAAAAGCTTGATGCAGAGCGCTTTACACCTCTAATAGTGGGATAGTGGAAGACAATCTAACTTGGTAAAGGGGTTTGTTTCTCACTTTATCGAATGGGGTGGTTGGGAAGCTGCGAGACTCCCGTGGGAGAAAGGAGGTAGGCGAGATCCCGCAGGACGTAGTCCGAGGAAGCTCGCCAATCCCCCACAGGAAAGCGAGTTGCTTCCCAGCCACCCCTGACGCCCAACCAGGCAACGAACCCCGCCAACATCTCGAAACTGAGTCTTCCACAATTGGGAGCTTATCTTTAACTGTGAAATATAAAAAGAGAGAGGTAGAACCTCTCTCTTTGGTAACTAGCTTAAATGCTTTTCTTTTTTACGTTCTCTGTTGAACCGGAAATTCCCGGTAGCTAAACGTCTTTTGGTGTTTTCTTCTATACGATCGTGGCAGGATTGACACATGTACGTGTGAATCCGGCGATTCCGAAGTCGTTTTGCTTGTAGACAGTAGCTGTCAATTTTCTCAATTTCATCGCAAATGACGCATTGTACACGCATCTTTTTCACCTCTATTTTCCATTCGATTACATATAGTTTAACATAATAAGTTTTTTATAAATAGATGAGATTTCCACGTTTGACTTCTATAGTGAATGGGAAATGTAACTATAGAAGTAGAGGAAAGGATGATTTGTTTGAGAAAACGTTGGATTTTTACAGCTATTGGTGCCACTGTGGGAGGAACGGTTGCTTATTTCTTGAAAGATGAAGACAAGCGTCAGCAAGTTAAAGACAAAGCAAAATCGATTCAGAGCAACCTAGGAAAATCAGAGGACATGCCAATCGAAGAAGCTGGCAAACCTGAGACAGCCTCACTGGATAATTCAGACATGGTTGCAGAGGGATCTCAATTCGGTGTCCAATACTATAATGAGTTGACAGAAAAAGAAAGAGAAATCCTTGAGAAAAGCAACAGCTAAATCCCGTGAGGATTTAGCTGTTTTTCTGTTCATTTAGTTTTGCTTTGATTGTTCTTTTTCAATTTGCTCGAGTTTCTTTTGGTCTTTCTCCGGCACAGAGTCCTGGTTTGAGTTGGATTGTGGTTTTTCTTCAACCGAACCACTCGGCATATAACGACTAACGATTTGACTCAGTTCATCCGTGACCGCTTCCACAGGGTGGCCTTCAGCCATTTTTTGCCCAAGGCCTCTGAGACGTTCCACACCGTCAGCGTCTGCGATTACAGCTGCTTGCTTTCCGTAAGGGTCATGTTTCAAAGCTTCGGCTACAGAATATTTGATGACACCGACGCGAGAGCGGTCGAGGTCTTTGTCCACATCGATTCCTACAACTACATAGTTGCCGAGGACGAGCGCTGTAGCATCATGAACATCCGGAACTTGAACGGCAAGCTTAGCCAGGTGCCGGGCTGCTTGCTGGCTCGTCATGTTTTTCTTTTCCACCGGATCTGAATCCGTGACATACTTCAATTCAGGATCGTTTTGTCGCTCTTGAAGCAGTGACTCTTCACCACCGTTTTGCTGACACGCAACTAAGGCCAAAAGGGCTGCTAACCAAATTAATTTTTTCAAAGGAATCACCACTTTTTTTATTTATAGCCTGTGTCAGCTTGCAGATAATATACAAAAAGGACAGCTTAAAAAGCTGCCCAATTCATTATTGCAATACGATTTTTTTAATTCCTTTGATCGGCTCAGAACGGTTGGATCCGTCTTTGAAATAAAGGTGAACAGGGCCATGTTCCTGCAAAGGCTTTCCATTTTCAGCAAAAAGTAAAAGCGACTCGGATAAAACATCTGCATCAATCACTTCTTCGCCTTCATCCGTGACCAGTGCCGCTTTTTTTACGTCGGCTGCTGGTTCGCTGGTATGTAGGAAAGGCTTTAGCGGCATGAGAAAGGTGCCTTTTAAAATCCTTTGTTTTTCATAACGATTGATGCTTTTGTTGACAGGAGGGTTAATTTTTTGTTGATAGACTTCTCTGTCAAAACGAGTAGACTGTCTTTTCAACTCGTCTTCTTTCGTTGATTCTGTTGGATTTTCTTCACCTTCGAATACTTCTGGGAACGTCTTTTTTCGATCATCGAAAATCCAGACGGTCGGGTCGAGTGTAATTGGGAATTTAACATTTCCTGCTATTTGAACTATCATGGCTGTGGCCACCTTTCGATTAATAAAAAGTCATCCATCCAAAATCATAGCAAAAAATGAATTCGATTTCATTAAAGGAGGCGTGATCCATTGATTAAAGATATAACAGAAAACGTCCTGGAAGAATGGTTAGACAATGTACGCCCATATGCATACGATGGTCAAGTGGCCAACTATATCCCTGCATTATCACGCAGCAACCCGGAAGATCTTGCTGTCGCCATTCACTATATAGATGGGGATGCAGTGGAAGCTGGAGAAACGGAAGTGAGGTTTACCCTTCAAAGTATATCAAAAGTCATCTCACTTGCTTTGGCTCTTATGGATAACGGGGAAAGCTATGTTTTCGACCGGGTAGGTATGGAACCGACGGGGGATCCGTTTCACTCGATTTACCGTCTGGAACAAATTCCATCCAAACCGCTCAATCCGATGATCAATGCCGGGGCCCTTGCGGTGACAAATATGATCCACGGGGATACGCCGGATGAGAAAGTCGGGCGCTTGTTGAGCTTTATTCATGACTTAACCGATGATCATTCCATCGGGTACAACGAAGAAGTGGCCACCTCGGAATTTGAATCCGCTTTTCTGAACAGGTCCCTGCTTTTCTACATGAAGCAGCATCAGATTGTCACCGGTAGTGTAGAGGAAACTCTTGATGCCTATACCAAACAATGTGCGATTGAAGTGAATGTTTGTCAACTTGCCCGTATTGGAGCGCTGCTTGCGAATGGTGGGAAGGACATCCACTCTGGGCGCAGAATCATACCGAAGCATCTTGCAAGAATTTGTAAAACATTTATGGTCACATGCGGCATGTATGATGCTTCAGGCTCCTTTGCTATCAAAGTGGGTATACCAGCAAAAAGTGGTGTCTCGGGATCCGTCCTCGCTTCGTTAAACGAATTTGGAGGAATCGCGGTTTATGGCCCGAGCCTTGATGAAAAGGGGAACAGCGTTGTCGGCTTGAGACTTTTAGAAATCCTATCTAATCGCTACGATTTGTCGATCTTCTAATTGTTCATTCCTATCTTGCAATTTATTGTGTTAAACGATAAGATAAAAAGAAGAAAGACTTGTACATTGGAGGGGATTTTGATGTTGTCTGATGTGGCTGTGGATCATCGAGAAAAAGCCTATGCCCTTCTAAAAGCTGACGCTGATAAAATACTAAGGTTAATAAAAGTACAGATGGACAACTTGACGATGCCTCAGTGTCCACTCTACGAAGAAGTTTTAGATACACAAATGTTTGGATTATCCCGCGAAATTCATTTTGCGGTTCGCTTGAATTTAATCAGCGACGAAGAAGGAAAAGCACTACTGGATAACCTTGAAAAACAGTTGAACGTTTTGCATGAGGCTGCACAGAAGTCATAAGATAAGAACTCAAATTGCGACGGTTTGTTGTGATTTGAGTTTTTTTATTTTTACTTTTATACATATACGGAGAGATTTGAGAGGCTCCTCGTCAGTTATTTACAACTAAAATTGTCAGATTTGAAGGAATTTTCGGTGTTTGAGTAGAAAACAATGTAACAGTACGTTCAAATTTCTAAAACATAGACAAACAGGGAGTGGAATCATGGCAAATACGAAGAAAATCAATAAAGTATTAGTCGCTAATCGTGGCGAGATCGCTATTCGAGTCTTTCGTGCGTGTACAGAATTAAATATTCGTACCGTCGCCATTTATTCGCAGGAAGATACGGGGTCCTACCATCGTTATAAGGCTGATGAAGCTTATTTGATTGGTGAGGGAAAAAAACCGATCGATGCCTATTTGGATATTGAAGGCATTATTGAAATCGCCAAGAGTGTGGAGGTTGATGCCATCCATCCTGGATATGGATTCTTATCTGAAAACATTGAGTTTGCGAGAAGGTGCGAAGAAGAAGGGCTTACTTTTATAGGACCGACCAGTGAACATTTGAATATGTTTGGAGATAAGGTGAAGGCACGAGATCAAGCGGTCCAAGCGGAGATTCCTGTTATTCCAGGGAGTGACGGCCCTGTGAGTGGACTGGAAGAGATTCGCGACTTTGGTGAAAAGCACGGCTACCCATTGATGATCAAAGCAGCAATGGGCGGCGGTGGTCGAGGGATGCGTGTCGTCAGAAGCGCTACAACCTTGGAAGAATCGTATGATCGCGCCCGTTCGGAAGCACGAGCAGCTTTCGGCAGTGATGAAGTTTATGTTGAAAAGCTGATCGAACAGCCGAAGCACATCGAAGTCCAAATTATCGGAGACCGGGATGGGAACATTGTCCATTTGTATGAAAGGGACTGCTCGGTGCAGCGTAGACACCAAAAGGTTGTGGAGATCGCTCCGAGTGTCAGCTTGAAAGATGAAGTGAGGGAGGCCATTTGCGATGCCGCCGTCAAACTTATGGATAACGTAAAATATATCAACGCAGGAACGGTAGAATTCTTAGTGACCGGTGATGAATTTTACTTTATTGAAGTAAACCCTCGTGTACAGGTGGAGCATACGATTACAGAAATGATTACCGGTGTAGATATTGTCCAGACGCAAATCCTCGTCGCGGAAGGATATGGTTTACATAGCGACCGCATATCTATACCGAAACAAGAAGATATTGTCACACACGGATATGCCATTCAATCCCGTGTAACCACAGAGGATCCCCTGAACAATTTCATGCCTGATACAGGGAAAATCATGGCCTATCGTTCTGGAGGCGGTTTCGGTGTGAGACTTGACGCCGGAAACGGATTCCAGGGGGCGGTTATCTCTCCTTACTACGATTCTTTACTTGTCAAATTGTCTACGTGGGCACTCAGCTTTGACCAAGCCGCACATAAGATGGTCAGAAACTTGAAAGAATTCCGTATTCGCGGCATCAAAACGAACATACCATTTTTGGAAAATGTAGTGCAGCATAAACAGTTCCTATCCGGTGAATATGATACAACGTTCATCGACCGTTCTCCAGAGCTCTTTGTTTTTCCAAAACGAAAAGACCGTGGGACGAAGATGCTGGCTTATATTGCTGATCGAACCATCAATGGCTTCGAAGGATACGGCAATCGCAAGAAACCGAGCTATTCAAAACCGAGAATCCCTATCATCAAGCATTCGGAACCGATTCCAGGCGGAACGAAACAAATTCTTAATGAAAGAGGTCCTGAAGGTCTCGCTTCATGGTTGAAAGAAAGGAATGAAGTGCTGCTCACAGATACGACCTTCCGGGACGCCCACCAGTCGTTACTGGCTACCCGAGTCCGAACGAAGGACCTTGAGAATATAGCTGAACCGACGGCCCGTCTATTACCTGATCTGTTTTCATTAGAAATGTGGGGTGGAGCGACGTTCGATGTCTCTTACCGTTTCTTGAATGAAGATCCTTGGGAGCGTTTGTTGAAATTGAGGGCCAAAGCACCGAATGTCCTTTTTCAAATGCTCTTAAGGGCTTCCAATGCGGTCGGATACAAAAATTATCCCGATAATCTCATTCGTGAATTCGTAGACAAAAGTGCGTCAGCAGGGATTGATGTCTTCCGGATTTTCGACAGCTTGAACTGGGTGGAAGGCATGAAGCTTGCCATTCACTCTGTGCGGGAGAGTGGGAAAGTAGCCGAAGCGGCGATGTGTTATACAGGGGACATTCTTGATAGCAGCCGACCGAAGTATGATCTCGCTTACTATAAAAAGCTGGCGCTTGAACTTCAGGAAGCAGGAGCTCATATCCTCGGCATTAAAGATATGGCTGGACTGCTTAAACCGGAAGCGGCTTATCAATTGATCAGCTCTTTGAAGGAAACCGTCGACATTCCGATCCACCTTCATACACATGATACCAGCGGAAATGGTTTGTTCACGTATGCGAAAGCGATAGAAGCAGGCGTTGATGTGGTTGATGTGGCAACGGGATCGATGGCAGGCTTGACCTCTCAGCCAAGTGCAAACAGCCTCTATTATGCCCTGGAAGGTAGTGAGCGTAAGCCGAATTTGGATATCTCTGCTTACGAAGAGCTCGGGCATTTTTGGGAAGATACGAGAAAATACTATCAGGATTTCGAAAGTGGCATGATGGCCCCGCATACAGAAGTGTATGAACATGAAATGCCTGGAGGGCAATACAGCAATTTGCAGCAACAAGCAAAAGCAGTCGGTTTAGGACACCGCTGGGATGAAGTCAAGTCTATGTACCGCCGGGTGAACGATATGTTCGGCGATATCGTAAAAGTGACCCCGTCTTCCAAAATTGTCGGAGATATGGCCCTGTACATGGTTCAAAATGACCTGAACGAAGACGACATCTATGAAAAAGGCGATTCCCTTGATTTCCCTGACAGCGTCGTGGAATTTTTCCAAGGGTATCTTGGACAACCATACGGAGGTTTCCCAGCTGAACTCCAGAGGATAATATTGAAAGGCCGCGAGCCGATTACGGTGAGACCAGGGGAGCTCTTGGAACCGGTCGACTTCAACAACTTGAAGGAGACACTGTTCCATTCCCTCGATCGTCAGGTAACAAGCTTTGATATGATCAGCTATGCTCTTTATCCAAAAGTGTTCATGGACCATCATAAGTTCCGCGAGCAATACGGAGATATGTCTGTACTCGATACACCAACATTCTTCTACGGTATGAGACTGGGCGAAGAAATTGAAGTGGACATCGAACAAGGAAAAACCTTGATCGTAAAACTTGTCTCCGTTGGGGAGCCGCAGATTGATGGTACACGTACTGTTTACTTCGAGTTAAATGGACAACCTCGTGAAGTCGTCGTAAAGGATGAGAACGTGAAAGCGGCCGTTCAGCAGCGGCCGAAAGCAGACAAAGCGAACAGCAAACACATCGGAGCAACGATGCCCGGAACGGTTATTAAAGTGTTGTCTAATAAAGGTGAGGAAGTGAAGAAAGGCGATCACCTGATGATTACAGAAGCCATGAAAATGGAGACAACTGTCCAAGCACCATTTGATGGTGTCATTAAAGATATTTATGTAGAGAACAATGAAGCCATCCACGTAGGCGATTTACTGATTGAATTTGAATAACTTTAAAAGAGAGGAAGCTCATGAGAGCCTTCCTCTCTTTTTTAATTTGTTAACCAATTTGGCAGGATTGTGGAAAACTTGATTTTGATTTATTTGGGGATTCGTTCCTTCGTTGAGAGACAGGGGTGGCTGGGAAACGAACCCTTTACTGCGGGTGGGCGCCTTCTTCCACTATTCTGATGTTATATAAAGCGCTCTATAAAAGGCCTTTCCTATACAGAATAGCATTCTTAGGAGTTCATTCCCCTCCGAATACCATGTGCATTAAAGCGTCTTATTCCGTAACTGGTTTCGAGATACTTATATGGCAAAGGTGCGGAGGGGGATGGCGAGACTCCTGCGGGAAAAAAGTGCATGGTGAGACCCCACAGGACGCAGTCCGAGGAGGCTCACCGCGCTCCCGCGGAAAGCGAGCTATTCCCCGCAGCACCCATTCACTCAGCAAAAGTCTCGAAACTGAGTCTTCCACAATAGGGAGCTTTTATGGAAGACAAAAGTCTCAGAGGCATAAGCTCTGAGATTTTTGCTTGGTTTACTTCACGTAACGTTCATATTTAGCGCTTCTTGAAGACAGTAATAGGAAGTATGATAAAAGGCCGACATAAAGAGAAATAATCAACGCATGCAGGAGAGCCAGACCCAAATGAACATACGTCATAATAACGAAAGCACCGACGAGAACCTGAGCTGCCATTAGACTTGCAGCAAGGATTAAGCCTTTTCTCATGATCGGGCTGGTCTTATAATCTTTCAAAGCTTTCACCATGAGATATACCGTCCATATCAAAACTCCGGCTGCAGCAGCACGGTGTCCCATTTGAATCCATTGAGCTGTCCCATACGATGAAAAGTCGAAGGGGGATGCATTCGTACACATCGGCCAGTCCAAACAGGCCATCGATGAGTAAGTATGGCGGACAAGGGCCCCTGTATAGACGACTATTAACGTATAGGTCGTTAAAGCATAAATGTGAAGTCTGAAAGGTTTTCGAATAAGTAGAGATTGTGCATCAAATTTCCGGTCGATTTCAAATATAATGAGCATCAGCAAAAGCACAGCCGCAAAGGAAACAAGGGAAATGCCGAAGTGGATAGCCAGTACAAAATCAGACTGTCCCCATTTCACAGCAGCGGCACCAATCAACCCTTGGGCGAGCAAGAAAAAGAAGGCGAGAAAAGAGAGGAATTTCACTTCTCTTATATGACCAACTTTCACCCATGCCATAGAAGAAAGGGCAAGCACAAGTAAACCTACGCCTCCAGAGACGAGGCGGTGGCTCAATTCTATGATTAAGGCCAGATCTATGTCTGATGGGATCCATTCTCCATGACATAACGGCCAGCTGCTTCCACACCCCATACCTGAGTCAGTTTTTGTAACGAGAGCCCCACCTAATAGAACGAACAGCATTCCTAATGTGGCAAGCACAGATAACCACTTCAATAAACGCATGGCATGAAGCCACCTCCATTCCGGTCAAAAGAACACGGAGGATATCATACCATTTTACCTCTTTAAAATCACTAAAGTATTGAAAAAAACTTGCAATGTTTGACAGGGTTTGCTAGAAATAAGAGGGTGTGCTTTATGGACGCACTCGCTTTTTCTCAGGGAATCCATCCAGCACCGTTAAAATCGTTGAGAATGGTAGATACTAAGAGTGAATGGCGTTTCACAAAGTTGTCACAAATAAATAAAATTGTTGAGTTTAAATAGATAGAACTACAATTACATGATACAATTATTTTGATGTTTCTTGTCATCCTTTATGATGCAAGAATGGAAATAGCCTTCGGTGAATCTGTTGATGAATATTGATTCACGTGATTCTTATACGAGGGTGGTAGAAGGAGGAAGATAATACGATGGACAATCCAAGAACAGTCGAATCTGCTTCTACAGAAATGATCCAAACAAAAACCAATGACCATTCTTTGTTAGCTGATATAAAGAGCTTGATCAAAGTCGGTATCATTAACTCTAATTTGATTACTACATTCGCAGGATTTTGGCTGGCTCTCCATTATACTGGTACATTATTCTTTGATCAGTGGGTCACTTTCCTGCTGACGATGCTCGGAACCGCTTTCGTAATTGCCGGCGGTTGTATTCTTAACAATTGGTATGACAGAGACATTGACCCGATTATGTCACGGACGAACAATCGTCCGACAGTTACAGGAACGATGTCTTTATCATTTATAAAAACATTGGGGATCAGCGTATCTATTCTCGGATTTGTCACATTGCTCCTCACGACATGGCAAGCGGCCTTGTGGGGCGCATTTGGTTGGTTCGTCTACGTCGTCTTATACACGATGTGGTCGAAGAGAAGATACACGATCAATACAGTAGTTGGAAGCTTCTCAGGAGCTGTTCCACCATTAATCGGATGGGCTGCTGTTGATCCAGGATTGCAATTGGAAGCTTTGATTCTGTTTCTCATTATGTTCATTTGGCAAACCCCTCACTTCCTGGCACTCGCCATGAAGAAAAAGGATGAATACAAAGCAGCTGGCATCCCGATGCTACCTGTTGTTCATGGGTTCGAGATGACAAAACGTCAAATCGTCGTTTATGTTGCTTGTCTGCTCCCATTACCGATTTATTTGGCTTCTCTTGGCACGGTCTTTCTTATTACGGCTTATGTGCTCTCTATCGGCTGGTTGGCTTTAGGGATCGCAGGCTTCTTCATGAAAGACGACTACAAGTGGGCGACATGGATGTTCATCTTTTCCTTGAACTATCTTACGATCATGTTCTTTATGATGGTCATCGTCACTTTGCCATTCCCATTTTAAAGAACTGACCTCCTTATATCAGGAGGTCAGTTTCTAAATAAAAAAATGCATTACAAGAGAAAGAGAGGTATGACGCATGAGAGGTTGGATGGGAAAATTCCGTTCATTATTCTTATTTGGCGCACTAACCATGCTCCTTACCGGATGTGGTATTGAAAACATCAGTGCACTAAAACCAAAAGGGTATGGCTCGGAATTATTATTTGATCTTATGTTGATCAGTATTGCGATAATGATTTTCGTTTTCGTAATCGTTATGGCCATTTATGCTTTCGTTCTTCTCCGTTATCGTGAGAAGAAAGGGCAGGAACACATTGTTCCGAAACAAACAGAAGGGAATAAAGCATTGGAAGTGATTTGGACAGTCATTCCAATTATTTTGCTGCTTGTGCTGGCAATCCCTACTGTGCAAGCGACTTTCGACCTCGCTGACCAATCGACGCAAGGAGATGAAGGCGTTTTAACGGTCGATGTCACAGGTAACCAATATTGGTGGCAGTTTGACTATGCAGATCAAGAGATCTCAACAAGTCAAGAAATCTACATCCCTACAAATGAAAGGGTATACTTAAACATGAAAGCCAGTGACGTGATCCACTCCTTCTGGGTACCTGCCATTGCAGGTAAGATGGATACCATTCCTGGTGAAAACATGAACACTATGTACTTAGAAGCTTATGAAGAAGGGGTTTACGAAGGCTTTTGTGCTGAACTATGCGGACCTTCCCACTCCTTGATGTACTTCAAAGTAATCGCTGTCAGCCCTGAGGAGTTTGATCAATGGGTCGAAGACATGCAGAACATCGATCCGGAAGAGACAGCAACGGCAAGTGAAGGTCAAGAGTTGTTCAATAACAACTGCATGAGTTGTCACGCAATTGGTGGCGCGTCAGCTGGTGTAGGACCGAACTTAGGCAACTTTGCAAACCGTGAGAAAATTGCAGGAATCCTGCAGCCATCGAAAGAGAATCTTGTGGATTGGATTGTCCATCCGGATGAAATCAAGCCAGGAAACCAAATGCCTGCAGAGCTTGTTTCGGAAGAAGATGCAGCGAAAATTGCTGATTACCTTCTAGAGTTGGATCACTCGGATGTCGGAAACGATCTTGAGATGCAAAGCGTCGAAGAGTAAGTATTTATCAGAAAGAGGTTGAAAAGGGAGGTTAAAGCGTGAGTACTGCAGTAGCACAAAAACGTGGGCTCGGCGCTGTGATTTGGGATTACCTGACAACAGTAGACCACAAGAAGATCGCGCATCTTTACTTGGTCTCTGGGGGGCTGTTTTTCCTAATCGGTGGGCTCGAAGCCATGATAATTCGTATCCAGTTGATGAAACCAGACAATGATTTCATCTCGGCTGGACTTTACAATGAAATGATCACGATGCACGGTACAACCATGATTTTCTTAGCGGCCATGCCGCTCATCTTTGCCATTATGAACGCCGTTGTCCCCTTACAGATCGGGGCAAGGGACGTTGCTTTTCCATTCTTGAACTCCTTAGGTTTCTGGTTGTTCTTGTTTGGAGGACTTTTACTGAACGTATCCTGGTTTACAGGTGGTGCGCCGGATGCCGGTTGGACCAACTATGCACCATTATCGACGACTTCACCCGGGCACGGAGTAGACTACTATGTCATGGGTCTGCAGATATCCGGTGCCGGAACGTTAATTGGTGGGATTAACTTCCTTGTAACGATTGTAAACATGAGAGCACCAGGGATGACGTATATGCGTATGCCATTGTTTACATGGTCTGTATTCGTCACAAGTACGTTGATTCTATTCGCTTTCCCTGCTTTGACAGTAGGACTATTCCTTATGATGTTCGACCGTATGTTCGGATCTGCCTTCTTTGATGTAGGTCTCGGTGGTAACGCCATCATCTGGGAGCACTTATTCTGGATCTTCGGTCACCCGGAAGTATACATATTGATTCTTCCGTTGTTCGGAGCTTTCAGTGATATCTTTTCTACTTTCTCTAAGAAACGTCTTTTCGGTTATTCTGCGATGGTATTTGCAACCGTATTGATCGGTTTCTTAGGATTCATGGTATGGGCCCACCACATGTTCACGGTTGGTATGGGACCTATTGCTAACTCCATTTTCGCTGTTGCGACGATGGCGATCGCCGTACCTACAGGAATCAAAATCTTCAACTGGTTGTTTACGATGTGGGGCGGTCAAATTCGAATGACGGCTGCGATGCTATGGTCTATCGCCTTCATCCCATCCTTCACAATTGGTGGAATGACAGGGGTTATGCTTGCCGCAGCAGCGGCTGACTTCCAGTATCATGATACGTATTTCGTAGTTGGACACTTCCACTACGTGATCGTTGGTGGTGTGGCGTTTGGTTTATTCGCTTCTCTACACTACTGGTGGCCGAAGATGTTCGGTAAAGTTCTGAATGAGAAACTGGGTAAATTGGCTTTCTGGCCGTTCTTTATCGGTTTCCACTTGACTTTCTTTATCCAGCACTTCCTAGGTCTTATGGGAATGCCTCGTCGTTACTGGGTTTTCCTTGAAGGACAGGGACTTGCAACAGGTAACCTGATTAGTACAATCGGTGCATTCTTAATGGCGATTGGTACGATTATTTTCCTAATCAACGTCGTTTACACGTCAGTTAAAGAGAAGAAAGCGAGCGGAGATCCTTGGGAGCATGGCCGTACGCTTGAGTGGTCGATTCCATCTCCACCACCTCACTACAACTTTGTGCAAACACCACTTGTACGTGGGCTTGACCCTCTTTGGGTGGAAAAAATGGATGGGAAAGAAGGAATGACACCTGCAGAACCACTGGGTGACATTCACATGCCGAATGCTTCCATTCTGCCATTTACCATCTCGCTTGGTACATTCATTGCAGGCTTCGGATTCATTTACCAAGTCGATGATCCAATTTGGCTGATTGCTGTCTTTGCTGGTATGGGACTCACACTCGGATCTATGCTGACACGTTCACTGAAAGATGATCTGGGTCACCATATTCATAAAGAAGAGCTGGAAGAAGATATTAAGAAGGGGGTTGGCAAATAATGAGTTCTGAAGACGTACTCAATCCAAAACGAATGCCGCATGATCCGGAAAAAGCCACCCTTGAAGGTAGAAATAAATTCCTTGGCTTCTGGTTTTTCCTTGGTGGAGAGACCGTATTGTTCGCAAGTCTATTTGGCACTTACCTTGCGTTGAATGGTTCGACGCAGGGGGAGAACACTCCTGAGCATCTGTTCGGATTGGAGCTTGTTTTCATTATGACGATGCTCCTTCTGACAAGCTCATTGACAAGTGTTTATGCGATGTACCACATGAAGAACCATGACTTCAGAAAAATGCAGATGTGGTTGGGAGTTACGGTCCTACTTGGACTCGGATTCCTGGGCATGGAGGTTTATGAGTTCTATCATTACATCCATGAATACGGATTCACGTTCCGATCCTCTGCATTTGGATCAGCTTTCTACACGCTTGTCGGTTTCCACGGAGGACACGTTCTCTTTGGACTCAGCTGGATTGTAGCGCTTATGATCCGTAACCAGAAGCGTGGATTGAACTTGTATAACGCGCCGAAGTTTTATATTGCAAGCCTTTATTGGCACTTCATCGACGTTGTATGGGTATTCATCTTTACAGTTGTGTATCTTATGGGAAAGGTGGGTTAATCCATGGCCGATCAATCACATTCGAAACCCATTCATCACCAGGAATATGAGAAAAAGCAGCATCGTGAAGAAATGAAACAACAGGTTCTTACCTTCGGATTGATGATTTTGTTCACAATGATTGCTTTCGGAATGGTTATTTTTGAAGTAAATTCTTACTTCATCATTCCTACATTGATTATCCTTGCTGTCGTTCAGGTAGCCTTTCAACTTTATTACTTCATGCACATGAAGAATAAAGGCCATGATATGGTTGCTGTGATGATGTATGGTGGCGCGGCTGTTGCTGCTTTGACGATCATCACGTTCACATCAATTATTTGGTGGTAAGTGAATACGAGCCAAAGAAAAAAGACCGGCACTCCGGTCTTTTTTCTTTATTTTCCTTGAGAGATATGACTAAATTATGAACAATAGATGAATTCCTTATGTGTGCTCGTTTTTTCGGCGATAATTAGGTAAAATGGAGAAGAACAAGTAAAACAATCTGGGGTGAGACACCAATGTGGTTAGAACTTCAAATATTCGGCTTCCGTGCCTTATGGAGCCCATATTATTTTGTATTCGTTCTGTTATTATCAGGCTTATATTTTTACATAACAGGACCTGGACGTAAAAAAGGAACGGACCGTCCAAGTACTTTTCAGCAACTCATGTTTTACAGCGGGATGCTTCTTTTATACATCGTTAAAGGATCTCCTGTAGACTTGCTCGGGCATATTATGTTCACAGCCCATATGACGCAGATGGCAATTTATTATTTGTTGTTTCCGATTCTGGTCATCAAAGGAATTCCTCTATGGATATGGGAAAAAGTTTTTGCTGCAAGAGGCATAAAGTCGGTGCTCCATCTACTTACACGACCATTAATTTCTTTGTTGTTATTCAACGGACTGTTTTCCATGTATCACATGCCTGTCGTGTTCGATTATGCAAAATCCAGTGACCTGGCACACACCGTGATTACAACGATCATATTGTTCATCGCTTTTTGTATGTGGATTTCTGTTTTTCCTCCATTGGAGCGTTTGGACAGGTTAAGCCCGATTTTAAAAATCGGCTTCATTTTCGCCAATGGTGTGCTGATTACCCCGGCGTGTGGGCTGATTATCTTTGCTGGAGCACCGCTTTATGAAACCTACTCAGAAGCAGGAGCATGGATGCAGGCGATGAGTTTATGCGTACCTGCGGATGTCCTGAACGGTCTCGCATCGAATTTGAATGGTCCGAATTATTTTACACCGATGCCTTTGATTGAAGATCAGCAGTTAGGTGGAATCATCATGAAGATTGCTCAGGAAGTGATCTTTGGTGCGATCATCGCTTATATTTTCTTCAGTTGGTTCAACAGGGAAAGAGATACGATTGATCCACTGCCAAGTCAAGTACAGACTGAATCTTAGAGAGTTGCTAGAGGGGAAGAGGTGAAAGTATGCCGTTATTGCCGACACTGAGTACATTCTTCATTGTCTTAAGTGCTGTACTCGTCGCGATCGGTTGGGTACTGATTGTAAAAAATAAGAGAAGCTCGCATCGGAAAGTGATGATTGCAGCTGCCATCAGTGCTCTGACTTTTTTCATTATTTATTTAAGCCGTACGATTTTTGTGGGGAACACCAGCTTTGGCGGACCGGATGATGTAAAGATCTTTTATACGATTTTCTTGATTTTTCATATTTTACTTGCGACTGTAGGTGCCGTCTTCGGTTTAGTGACTTTGACATTCGCTTTTAAACGTAAGATTAAGAAACATCGTAAAATTGGTCCGGTGACGAGCATCATCTGGTTTTGTACCGCTGTTACGGGGGTTGCCGTGTATATGCTGTTATACATCATCTATGATGGTGGTACGACGACAAGTATGATAAAAGCTATATTAGGAACGTAAAGAAAAACAACGAGTCGTTGATCAACGATTCGTTGTTTTTGGTTTATCTTGTGTTGGTAAAGGGAAACAGTGTATGGATGCATAAATTTCCATATACATAAAAACAGGAAAGGGATGACCCACAATGGAATTGAAAACAGAGAGAATACATCTATTCCCGATTACCTTAGACCTTGCGCAGACACTGATGAAAAATTCGCTCGCCTTTTATTACAAGTTCCAACTTCCATGGAATAAAAACTGGCCTCATGACGGCTTGAAAGCACTTATGCCTATGTATGCAGAACGGTTGGAAAATGATTCGGATGAATTGGGATTCGGCCCATGGGTCATGATTGATTCGGCAGGTGAGCATGTGATCGGTGATATCGGATTCAAAGGCAAACCGGACGTGGAAGGCAATGTAGAGATTGGTTATCATGTTGTCGCTTCAGAAAGGAATTACGGTTATGCTTCAGAAGCCGTGCAAACGCTCTGTGAATGGGCTTTTAAGCATCCGGATGTTAAAGGGATTGAAGCGCAGTGTGATAAAGATAATATCCCTTCACAAAAAGTACTGATTAATAACGGATTCAATCATACGGGAAGAAGCATGGATATTCTTGTTTTTAAAAAAGAGAAAAAAATCCATCAAAAAGAAAATACGGCGAATAAAGAATTATAAAAACCTGAAGCGTCGCTTCAGGTTTTTTATTAGAGTTTGTAATTCCACCGAATGATGCCGGCTTCTTTTGCAGAGTTGAAAGCAATGACAACGAGTGGCCCCAGGATGAAACCGAGGAGGCCGATCAGTTGTAAGCCTAAATACATGGCGATCAACGTGGCAAGCGGTGACAATCCGATGTGCCTTCCCATGACTTTCGGTTCGACTGTCCTTCGGATGGCAAGCAGGACGATCGCTAGTAAACCGAGCTTTGTCCCGATCGCAATATCGCCGACGATAAGCATATACACCGACCATGGGCCCAGGATGACGATGGAACCGATAATAGGGATGAAATCGATAGCCCAAATGATCAGCGACATAATTAAAGCGATATCTGGAGCGATCCATAATAAACCGATCAATGAGACGACGAAAATGATGATGCTGACGAGAAACTGTGCTTTTAAAAATCCGAATACGACATAGGAAAGACGCGCGTTCATGAATTTCACTTTTTCAGAAGTGGCTTCCGTGAACTGAGCGTGCATTTTATCTCGCAATCGTGGAAGTTCAAGCATGAACAAAAACAATGCGATTAAATAAACGAGAAAACTGACGAGCAGCTCAGGTATCTTAGCAGCAGCGGCGGCTATGTTCGACAGCTGCAGCTTTTCAGAAATGGCTGTCGTCGTCCGGTCGATGGCATTCATCATTTCAGCTGTCACTTTATCCACGAATTCTTTCGGCATTGATTGTGAAAAACTAGCCATGTGATCTTCCCAATCCAGCAGCACATTATTGATTTGATTGATGTACTGCGGGGCGTTGTCTGCCAGTTGTACGACTTGGGTGACAGCACGGGTCACAGCGAATGTTCCCAAGAGTCCAAGAAAGACAAGGAACAATAAGAAAACAATCGTCACGGACATTTTCCGGTTGATCCGGAACTTGAACTGGATGAATCTTACCGCCGGATTTAGGAATAGTGCCGTAACGAAAGCTAATATTAATGGAATAGAGACAGGTAAAATGAAATACCCTGCAATGATGAGTAGAGCGGATATTAATAATAAAATCCACTGTTTTTTTGATAGATAACGGAACAATTTATGTATGAGTCTCCTTTCCCCCATAGACCAAACATGAGTTCAGTCTTTACTCCCTTTTAAAAAAGTCGCTCACCATACAATGATGTGCGACTGTAGTTCATCCGGAAAGCGTGGATGAATGATTATATACGGCGGCGATCGGAATCCGTGGATAGTTCTTCGACTTTTTTAAGAACTTCCTGGTTTTCGTTCTCTTCCGCCCATTTTTTCAGCTTGTCCAAGACCACATGTTCTGGAACTTGGCTGTGGTATTTTTTCGCAGGTTCACTCACTTTGGAAACCAATGATTTCGCTTTGGAAATGATGCTGTCTGTAAACCCTTCCTGGTGGCCATATTCTACACCGTGTGGGTAATAGTGGCGGCCTAGAAGCGGTTTCATCAAACGGACAACAGCATCGCCTTTATCTACATCCCCTTCAAGTGCAAATCCCTGGATGCGGATATAATAGGTAATATTTTTTTCTGGAGCGGGAATTTTATAATCGTATGTAACACGCTCATAATCCCAGGATCCTCCAAGGATGAATCCATTTCTTTCCATGATTTCTGTCAATGGCTTGTAGTCAACGACGAGACCTTCAATCCCAGTACCTTCTAATTTCATTTGTTCCACCTCGCAATTGTTATGTATCTTACCTCATTTTAGTATGAAAAGGTAATGCTTGCAATTTTGGCATGACAAACGTCCTGCCATATGTTTAATATCTGTGATTACGTTCTCATTATACTATAAAAGGAAACCGGATGCATGTAATAAATTCGGTAAAACGGGGACAATAAACATTGATCATGATTAATGAGGAGGATCTTTCATGAAAAGTGTAAAAGATATCATGACAAGCGATGTCTCCATCTGTCATACGAATGACCAGTTGAGTGACGCAGCTTCTATGATGAAAGAAAAGAATGTCGGAGCTATTCCTGTCTGTGATGATCAGGGCAATGTCATGGGTATGGTGACAGACCGTGACTTAGTCATTCGTGGGTATGCAGCGAAAAAACCTGATTCTACACCGATTCAACAAGTGATGAGTGATCGCATGTACAGCTGTACACCAGATTGTTCACTAGAAGAGGCAAGCAGAATCATGGCCGAGCACCAGGTACGTCGTTTACCTGTTGTTGAAAACGGGAAACTATCCGGCATCATTTCTCTTGGTGACTTATCGACAGAAGAAATGTCCGACCATGCAGCAGGTGTTGCATTGCAGGATATCTCGGAGCGTCCTGAGCTTCACTAATTACACGGGCCTGCTTCCATGGGAGCAGGCTCTTTTCGTTTTAAGAAAAGGCTCAATCATCTCTTTCTAATCATAGCCTCCAACCGATACGCTTATACATAAAATAAAATGGTCTTTAATGAGGAGTCCGATATGATAAAAAAATCCGTGATCATATGTTTGGTTATTCTTTCTTTCGCCGGATTGATCCTCCTGTTCAATCCTCCTTTAGAAGAACAGGTTGTCGAAGAGTTTTCAGAAACTACCATAGAAACCGTTGGCCAACCCCAGTCTGAAAATGAAGCGGACTTTTTCTCTTTTCGTGGGTTATCCTCTGACGAATTATTGGAGGAAATGGGGGAGCCGCTCAGGAAAGATCCTAGTGAATATGGATACGACTGGTGGGTTTATGGATCTGAAGAGGAGATCGAGATGCAATTCGGGATTCAGGAAAGACAAATAGTCACAGGGATTCTTTTTAAGAAGGATGTGGGACCCGTTCGTGTTCATGATGCTTACGAAGAGGTTGCTGAATCATATTCCTTTGAATCGTCCTATCGTCTGGATAGTGAAGGAGCTTATACCCTGAAGCTGACAGAAAGGGATATCGCTGAAAGACCTGTGATTTCTTTAGGGGATCGCTGGACCGCGCAGTTATATTTTGACAACGTGACGAAAGAAATTTTTGCGATTCGGATATTGAGGAATGATATTCTTTTGAAGCACCAACCTTACAAAGTCGTCTATCGGGGTACCCTTCCTTTTCAAGAGGTCTTGGACGAGAAGGCATGGGGCAAAATCGAAGATGGAATGGAAGCGCAAATCCTATCGATTACAAATGGCGTGCGTGCTCTCCATGATGCCGGTCCTCTTTTGGAGCACGAAGAAGCTTCATTCGTCGCCTACGCCCATAGCCGGGATATGAATCAAAACAATTATTTTTCTCACTATTCCCAGAATGGTGACGGTTTGAAAGAGCGTCTGGGGGAGATTTTATATGTGCGAGCCGGGGAAAACATTGCTTCCCAATATGTAGATGCCACCGCAGCGGTCCATGGTTGGTTGAACAGTCCAGGGCACAGAAAAGCCCTGCTTGATCCTCATTACACACACCTTGGTGTCGGCGTTCATCAAAGGTATTATACACAGAATTTCTTGACTGTCCCATGAACGCCCGTTTCTTTTCTGCATAGGCTATACTGTAGTTCTTACAGTGAGGTGTAAAAGGTATGAGTACAAATGAATTGCACCCGAGCGTCCAGCAGTTCAAAGCCTTTGTCAACAAACACCCGAAAGTGAAGGGACAGTTGAGGAAAAATCATAAATTGATTCAAAGTTATTACGAGAAGTATATGATCCTCGGCGAAGATGACCCTTTTTGGGATTCCCTGCCATCTGCGAAAAAGGAAAGTTCTACAGCGAAAATGGACTGGATCAAACAGCTGGGTGGCCTGATGGAAGAAATCAATTGGGAAGAAGTTTCAAGACAAATCGATGAACTGAACGGAGCGATTGGGCAATTTCAGCAGCTGATCACCAACGTTAAGAAGGAATCAGGTAAAAATCAGAAGGAAATGGAATACCCTTATTACTAAAATCAGGCAGATGGAAAAGATCTTTCATTTCCATCTGCTTTCCTATTTGATAAGATAGAAGGTGGAGGTGGACATGTACTATGCTAGCTACAATGGAAATTGTCGATCTGCTGGACCACTCTGAATCGATTGGGCAGATGGTCTTGCATTCAGAGACCATGCAAGAATACCAGGAGGCTAAGAACGCTCTTGAGAATGATAAAGAGGCGCAAAGGCTCATTAAAAACTTTGCAGATATGAAAGAGCATTACGAGGATGTGCAGCGTTTCGGCCGTTATCATCCCGATTACAATACCATCATGAAAAAAGTCCGCTCCGTAAAAAGAGAGATGGATATGCATGAGACGGTAGCGCATTTCAAAAAAGCTGAACGCAATATCCAGAAGCTGCTGGATGAAATCAGCGAAAGTGTAGCCTTCAGTGTAAGTGAGCAAATCAAAGTGCCGAAAAACGGCATGGCGCTTACCGATACAGGGTGCAGTGGTGGATGCGGAAGCGGCGGCAGCTGTGGCTGCGCTTCTTAAGGGTCAGTAAATCGAATACAGTCGTCGCATAAGTTCCCACAGCAGAACATTTTCCGCTGGGGAACTAAAAAGCGGACACGATAAATATAGAGCGCCTGATTCTTGCGTACATAGCTCATCGCAAGGGTCAGGCGTTTTCCTTTCATCGCTTTTGAGGCACACCACTTTAAAATTTCTTCCACATCTTGTTTTGTTGTCCCTTCTTCCGGTTGCAAATAGACGAAAGGGATTCCAGCGACCTTTTTGAAAAATACATGAGTAATTTCGTCTGATTTCTGTAAAAGCTCTTCAAAAACAAGGGATGCCCGTTCATGGTCTGTAAGCATGAACACCAACCTCCTCATTGCCGTAAGCTGGGATATTTGGTAAACTGACGTTAATCTATTATGTTCGATGGGGAGTAGAGTCAAACAATGATCCGAACAAAACGACAAGGACTAATTGTATATTTTCAACATATGAAAAACATCAGACAGATTAAGAAACATGGTCATCTGATTCACGCATCCAAGAAAATGAAGTATGCCTTATTGTATGTGAACCAGGAAGATATCGAGTATAAAATGGAAAAGCTCGAACGCTTACCATTCGTTTCCCGTGTTGTTCCTTCCTATAAACCCGAAGTTCGCACGGAATACGAAGGGGCGAAGCCTGACAAAGCCAAACAGTATGATTATAAGATGGGCATCTGATTGCACCAAAAAAAAGCGTCCGCTTCTAGAGCGGACGCTTTTTTGATATTGGCGGGTTCATGATTGCGATGTCTCAGCTTAATGGGGCGATGAATTTATTCATTCGAAGAATTCCAATTAAATGCTGATAAAAAAGCTCTTTTTCAGGAAAAAGGTTGGAAGGTTTGATGGTGAATTCCGCGATTTCTTTTCCTGCCTGCTCGACCATTTCTTTATACATCTCAAAGCGTTGATTCGGCTTTTCATGAGGGTTGGGGATGCCTTCCCTGCAAATATAGATCGGTTGGAATTTATCGTTATGCGCAGGCTTCATCACTAAAGATAAAGAAGCGACCGGCTCGCCATTTTTTTCACTGTAGAAAGCGATAGCATGCTGAATGCGTTCAGGCATCCGTATCCCGAGGTCGATCAGTTCATAAATATCCGCATAACCTTCGCCAAGTTCGATGAATTTTTGTATCATAGATATGTACATCCTTTCTAATCAGCTCTGATAGTCGTTGATTATTAGTTATTAAAGTATATGGCAGGATTGTGGAAGACTTGAATTCGAGACGTTTGGGGTTCGTTGCTTAGTTTGGGCGTCAGGGGTGGCTGGGCAGCAACTCGCTTTCCTGCGGGGATGGCGGCAAGCCTCCTCGTGCTTCGCATTGCGGGGTCTCGCCAGCCAATCCATTCCCGCGGGAGTCTCGCAGCTTCCCAACCACCCCATTCGATGGATATGAGAAACGAACCCACATACACGAATGGAGCGTCTTCCATAACCACTACATTCTAGTTGAAAAGCCCTTTATCGCAAGCGTTCGGATACAACTAGCTGCTTGTTTGAAAGTTTAATCATTACTTTCATTACGCTGGAAAGCTGCTTATTGTAGAAGTGGTTTCGAGACACTCTTATGGTAAAGGGGCGGAGGGGGATGGCGAGACTCCTGTGGGAAAAAAGTGCAGGGTGAGACCCCGCAAGGCGTTAGCCTGAGGAGGCTCACTGCGCTCCCAGCGAGTCATTCCCCGCAGCACCCACCCACTCAACAAAAGTCCCGAAACTGTGTCTTCCAGAAAAAGGGAGCTTATCCGGAATAAACATTGAGAGCAGTCTATTAAACAATCAAATTAAAGGTAGCACGAAACTTTGTGCATGTAAATTGGAAAAGGAGGGAGCAGGATGAAACGTATATGGATACCGCTAGCTTTACTTCTCAGTGTGTCCACCCTCATGCTCCTTTATCAATGGGACCAAGCAGAAGCGGGGAATGAAAAAGTCAGCAAATCTCCAAACCTGGACGTTTCCATGACTGTTAAAGAAAATGAACTACAGTTTGGCTATACATATGAACACGTAAAAGCAGGAATCTACACGCTTGAGCCCCCGGAACAAGCAACAGGAATGGAGTGTTCACAAAAAGAATCGCCCTGCCGGATAACCAATCAAGAGACTCCCGAAATGGTTTTAGAGAAGGGAGGAAGAGTTTTTGTGAATTATACAATGCCGATGCCCGCAAACGAGGTCATCAACGAGTGGATGCTCGTGTTGAAGAAAGAGGATCGTCCGGTGCAGCAACCCTTTTCTTTGACGATACAGGATTATGATGAGGTGAAAGACCCATGGCTTGTTCCTGCTGCTAAGAAAAGTGATATCCAAATGGATAACCTGCGCTATTATAAGTTTTCTTCCATAGATGATTCATTGCCTCTCACAAGAAAAGGTGAAGTCTCCTTATGGAAGAAAGGAAATAGTTTAATTACATATGAAGCAGAAACAGAGCTTTCGGCTGAAGTCAAACAGGAGATACAAAATTTCCTGGAGTGGACAGGCCCTGTTTTGATTCAGCTTGATCAGTCCGATACGAAAGTATTTGATAATCTTATGAAGGTTGAAGGAAGAAAACTGAAGGCCTTGCAAGCGGAATATGTGGTGGAACATTTGAGAAAAGTCACCACAAAAGAAAAACCTTGGGAGTTAAAGGTCATCAAAGATGTTTTTACAGAAAAGAAAACAACGATGGCGAGTGAAATAGCAGCTTCGCTATCAGAAGAAGAACTCATGTTGTGGAAAAAACGTCTGCTGCGAGCTGAAAGCATAGAAGATTTAGGACTATTCCTTGATGAAGCATTATCAAGCGTATTTAAAACCGAAACATCCTTTTTCCAAAACTATGAGGCACCTACAGAAGATAGCCTGTACTTTGCTGAAGATAAGCCTGTCTATTATCATGATCAGCTTGTTACAGATCTTATCGTTCATTATCACGGCTCATCATATCTTTCATTATCTGATATCAGCCGTGTGCTGAATTATGAACTTACAGAAATTGAGAAAAATGAGGTCTATCGTCTAGAGATGCCCGGGAAGGAGTATCGCTTTTATGTAGATCAACTGACGTTTATTGTCAATAATGAAAGCTTTGGGATGGGAGAGGAACTATTGATCATGATAGAAGATTCTCCGTTTATGAAATGGAAGGATCTTCAGGAGTTGTTTGATATAGACCTTAAGACCAGAACTAAATAAGGGCAAAAAAATAGGGCCGCCCATTACGGGCGACCCCGCTTTTCTGAATCATCAGAGATGAAACAAAAAAGTAAAGGGAGAGGAGAAACCGGAGGAAGAGCTTATGGGGATGTAAGCCTTCTCCGTTTTCAGAAGCAGTATCATCCGCTTCAAGTGCTAGTATGTACGTTGCTGAACCACCTTATTCACTTGAATGAAAAAAATGTGCAAAATTCTATGATGGCGTAGTGTCTGGGCCCTTCCACACCCTGGTAATCCGGTTCCGAGGGGCAGACCTTCGCGACATAAGCCAATCGTTTCCGTGGAGGGAAAACATCTCCACTGCAACGCTTGGCTTATGCGTGTCAGGTCTCCCAGCCCCTCTCCACACCCTATTAATCCGGTTCCAGTGCCCAGACACTCGAGACATAAGCAACTCTGCTTTGTGGCAAAGCCCGCCACTCCGCAGATTTGCTTATGCTTGTCGTGTCTCCCAGGCCACTTCCACACCCTGTACTTCCCTGCAACGTCTGTTTTGTGGTAGGATTATGGGGAATGCTGACAAGTGAGGTGTACAGGATGCGAGTGATTGCTGGTGAATTTAAGGGACGTCCGTTGAAATCTGTCCCTACACATAAAACCAGACCGACGACAGATAAGGTGAAGGAAGCGGTCTTTCATGGAATCGGCCCTTTTTTCGAGGGCGGTAAAGCTCTGGATTTGTTTGCCGGGAGCGGTGGTCTAGGGATCGAAGCTTTGAGCCGGGGCGTGGATTCTTGTGTGTTCGTCGATCAACAGCAAAAAGCGATCCAAACCATTTATGAAAATATAAAAACGCTCGACATTAATGAGCGCACAGAAGTTTTCAAGACCGATGCCATGCGCGCGATCAAGGCGGCTGGTAAGCGCGGATTGACGTTCGATTATATTTTCCTTGATCCACCCTATAAGAAGTTTTCTTATCAGGACTTAATGGAAGCGCTTTTAGAATTTGAATTGGTCGGTGAACATGCGACCATCGTTTGTGAACACGATGCTTCAGAAGAAATACCTGAAGAAGTGGGGCGTCTGAAACGTATGAAAACCGATCATTATGGAAGTAATATTGGTGTATCGATTTTTGAGTAAGGAGAGAAGGGTATGACACGTATTGCGATTTGCCCGGGAAGTTTCGATCCCGTTACATATGGACATTTGGATATTATCCGAAGAGGGGCCAAAGTCTTTGACCACGTGATCGTGGCGGTCTTTAACAATCAGAGTAAATCTCCTCTATTTGATGTGAACGAACGCAAGAAATTGTTGGAAGAAGTAACAAAGGATATCGACAATGTGTCAGTGGATGCCTGCAGTGGCCTTTTGATGGATTATGCAGAGGAGAAAGGAGCGCATGCCATCATTCGAGGTTTGAGGGCTGTCAGTGATTTTGAATATGAAATGCAGATCACTTCCATGAACCGGAAGCTGAATGAAGATATTGAAACGTTTTTCGTGATGACAAACAATCAATACTCTTTCTTGAGTTCAAGCATTGTCAAAGAGGTGGCGAAATACCGAGCGAACATCAGTGACCTTGTACCGCCCCCTGTAGAAAAAGCTCTTTCGGAAAAATTTTAAGGAAGTTAAAAAACGATCTCTACGGATTAAATGCGTAGGGATCGTTTTTTCATTTTACGCTCACTGTTCCATTTGACCGCGATCATGAGCATGATCATGAGCAAAGTAATCGGGGGTCCATAATGATTGAAAAATTCGAGAATGGGGGTCGTGAAGTTTTCATTAGGATTCCAGATTGGCATGCTCTGCTGTTGAAAAGGACGGTAAACGAAATACAACACATAAATCAGTCCTGCTGCAACAAAACCATGGGCAATCCTTGCCAGTGCATATGGTTTGAATCGAATATCCGTCTCAGCGAGGATGCTTGCGATTTGCGCCTGAATCGAAAACCCGTGAAAACCGAGAATGAAGCTTACGATCAAAAGCTGAGCGAGCAATGGTTCATGTGTTTCGGTAATCGCACCGATGCCTGTCGTCAATTCCAGCATGCCTGCTGTAAAAGGAACATGGAAGGTTTCTGGGAGTCCTGTATAAAAGAGCAGGTGCGAAAAAATATGAATAGCTCCCGTTTGCTTCAACAATTCTGTAAGGACGGAAAAAAGCATAATAAAACCACCGACCATAAGCAGCGTGTCCACAGATCGTGTGACCGCATCCCCCATCAATTTCCCCAGCGTCCGGCCATCCTCCAGCCGGGATTGATGCATTTTACTGAAAGCACCTTTCCATGATGAAGAAGCCCTGTCCATGCTTCGTTCCTGATCATTTCTCTTATAAAAGCGCATGCCGATGCCCACTAGAAAATTCCCGCCGTAATGGGCGATGGCAATGAGAATGCCAAGGCTTGCATCGTGGAAGAATCCTACAGCGATCGCTCCGAAAATGAAAAGCGGACTGGAAGCGTTTGTGAAAGCAACGAGTCTCTCTGCTTCTACACGGCTCACTTGTCCTTTTTTACGAAGGTCCGCGGTCCATTTTGCTCCAGAGGGATAGCCGCTTGCCATGCCCATCACCCAAACGAACCCGCCACATCCGGGGACATTGAACAATGGTCTCATGAACCGTTCACTAAGGGCACCGAGTCCGTGGACAACACCGAATCCGATTAAAAATTCTGCGGTTATAAAAAATGGTAAAAGGGAAGGGAAGACGATTTCCCACCAAAGATCAAGGCCCCTGAGACTAGCGGACAGGGCATCGCGTGGATATAAAATCAAGGAAACCGCAAGCGCCGAAGCGAGCAGCGTCAATGCGGCGGTTTTCAATTTGGAAATCGAGAACGCCTCCTTAGACATGGCTGTTTTCTGTACTTCTCATTATAGGAATAGTAGAATGGGAATAGATTTCGACGCGTGCTCACAGGTTGTCTTTATTCCATGTGTACGCTCATAAGGGAATGGTTTATTCCATAAAATAAACCACATGGATGAAGGAGGAATGACGAGTGGCGAGACCAAAGATCGGGTTGGCTTTAGGTTCTGGAGGGGCGCGTGGTTTTGCACACTTGGGTGTTCTGAAGGTCCTTCGTGAACATGATATTCCCGTTGATTTTATTGCAGGAAGCAGCATGGGGGCGCTCGTTGGCTCTTTTTTTGCTGCTGGACAAAGAATTGAAGATATGTATAAACTCGCCTTTACGTTTAAACGGAAGTATTATTTGGATTTCACTGTCCCCAAAATGGGATTTGTGCAAGGGAAAAGAATCAAGGAATACATCCGGCTTTTCACGTTTGGAAAGAACATCGAGGATTTTCGAACGCCGATGTCCATTGTGGCAACGGATTTGTATGCCGGAGAGAAAAAAATCTTTACGACAGGTCCTGCAAGTGAAGCGGTCCGAGCAAGCATTGCGATTCCCGGGATTTTCGTTCCTGAAAAAATCGACGACCGTCTTTATATTGATGGAGGGGTCATTGATCGTGTGCCTGTCTCCGTTGTGAAAGATATGGGAGCAGCATTCATTATTGCAGTGGATTGTGCGCATTTTGATTCCGATCCAAATATTAATTCCATCTATGATGTGATCACACAGAGCATTGATATTATGCAGGATGAATTAGTTACAGCTATTGGTGTCTCCTCTGATGCGGATGTGATGATCAAGCCGGATGTATCCAAGTTCAGCTCCCGGGCTTTTACGAAGATCCAGGAAATTGTAGAGGCGGGGGAGAAAGCAGCGGAAGATCGCATAGAAGAAATAAAGAAAAAGCTCGCTGCGTGGAAGGAGTCAAATGACGAATGAAAGCAAATCGTAGACTGATCATCACCGGAATTATAACTGTACTTATCGTGGCATTCCTGGGGGCCTTCCGCCTCCCTTATTATATTTATAAGCCGGGAACAGCGGATGCATTGAATGACATTGTCGAAGTCGAGGGCGGCTTCGACAGTGAAGGGGAGATGCATCTTGTAACCGTCCGTGGGGGACAAGCGACACCCATCCAATGGGTACTCGCCCAGGTCCGTCCATTCCATCAAATCTACCCATTAGAAGATATTCGGCCGGAAGGGGTGTCGGAGGAAGAGTATTTTCATGCCCAGCTGCAAATGATGGAATCTTCTCAAGAAGCTTCCAAAGTCGTCGCCTATCAAGCAGCCGGCAAAGAAATTGACATCAACTACGAAGGAGTTTATGTCATGAACGTGATCGAAGGCATGCCGGCAAAAGAGATTTTAGAAACGGGCGATCAGATTGTGAAGGTCGATGGTCAGGACATTCAAGAGACGAGCGACCTGATCGACTATGTTAGTAACAAGGGTGAAGGGGATTCCGTGATGCTCACCATTGTGAGAGATGAGGAGACAATCGAACGGGAACTTGAACTGGCTCCTTTCCCTGATAACCCTGACAAAGTCGGTGTCGGTATTTCGCTTGTTACCGACCGAACAGTGGAGGTGAATCCAAAGGTGAACGTCAAAAGTGGTGAAATCGGAGGACCGAGTGCCGGACTGATGTTTTCGCTGGAAATTTATGATCAATTGACAGAACCGGATATCACAAAAGGTTATGAAATTGCAGGTACCGGTGAAATCAACTATGAAGGACAGGTAGGCAGAATTGGAGGCATTGATAAAAAAGTGGTGGCTGCTTCCGACCACGGTGCCGAAGTTTTCTTTGCTCCGAATGAAGAGGGAAGAGAAGGATCCAACTATCAAATCGCCAAAGAAACGGCGAAAGAAATCGATACCGACATGAAAGTCGTACCTGTGGATACCTTCCAAGATGCGTTAGATTATCTGCAAGACTTAGAGCCGAAGCAGGAAGCATAAGAAAACAGCCGTTCCAAGGAGGGAGCGGCTGTTTTTAACTTTGTTTAGAGAGTATAAAATACTATTCAGTAGCCTTCCGCTGTGAAATCATCTCTAAGCTCCTTGACACTCGCGTCCTTAGAGATCTTAAGGGAAGGATTTTGTTGTCCCGCTTATGAATGGATGACAGGAGGGCCGTATTCTCGCTTCAATTGATCCACTCTACGCTCAGGGGTTAAGACACTGTAATAGGCGGCAGCGGCTCTTGCTTCCAAATCCAACATTTCATGATCGAGCTGCTGGGGTTGAGTAATGAGTGGTATGGAGGTTTCTTTTTTCACGGCGCGTAAATATTTTTTTCCGGTTTCCGACATACCAAGGATCCTTGCATAAGGAGGCGGTGTTTCTCTTAAAAAGACGCGGGCCTCTTGTTTGTCCGTTCCTACAAGGATGTGGGCAAGGGTTCGCTGGAGACGTGTCCATGTGTACCTCTTCGTTTTCAATGAAGAAATAAACTGATGGAATGTTGTAGCTTCTTTGATGGTCCTTTTCAAACGATATTCCAAACCTTCATCGACCCCATGGAAACAGCGAAGGGTACTTTCCTCCATCGTCATGATCTTGTATTGAAGCAAGTGGAAATAAGCTTCCCAGTCGTGCCATATGCCATGGTTATTTTTATACTGATGTAAGACCTCGACCGTGGAAGGGGGAAGCGACTGTTCTGCCTTTTCTGTCATGCCTTCTTCTTCGAGCAATTCTTTTCGGATACTTGTAGCACTTGCAATCTTTCCATGGATTTCTTCATCATGGTAGTGATTATTTTTCCGTAATACGGTCAGTGGTTCGATATCAGGAGCATAAGTAAGAAGTTGTTTCACGTAACTATAACCAAGGATGTTGTTCGGTTGAGTGAGATCGATGGAACCCGAGGGGAAAGCAATGGATTCATATCCAAGGCGGGAAGCCTCTGGGTAGGAGTATCCTTCATTCAAATACCTTCTCACGGTCACATCATACTCTTCTTGGTGTTTATTCATATGCTCAAAGGCCTCTGTGAACGCAGTGATCCTGCCGTTTTCACTACCGAAACAAATGCTGTCCACCCCGACTTCCGCAAGCGTCTGGATGGCTCCCTGGCTGAAATAATCGCTATGTTGAACCGCATAAAGGAAAGGGAGCTCGAGTACAAGGTCCGCACCACCATGGAGCGCGGCTTTCGTTCGATACCATTTATCGATAATGGCAGGCTCTCCACGTTGTAAAAAGTTCCCGCTCATGATGGCGATCATACAATCGGCTTCTGCATGTTTTTTCGATTCTTCCAAATGATAAAGATGTCCATTATGAAAAGGATTATATTCAACAACAACTCCACATGATTTCACAAAAGATCCTCCCATCCGATTCTTTACTATTGAACAAGTGTTTGGTTTATTTTATCATGATACTATGGAAATTTCGCATTCCTGACCGTGAAATATGAGAATCTTATTAAAACCGCACGAGAATAAGGATATGCTGTAAAGAAAAAATATTGACAAATCAGCGAAATCCTTTTACAATAACTCTTGTTGCCATGAGGTGATAACTATGAAATTTCCTCTACAAAAACTCAAGCAGACAGGTGATGAGCCGTTCTACTTTGAGGATGACGTAGATATTCGCGAATTAGAACAACTGAACAATGACATTCGCAGGATTTCCCCTGTTCATGTCAAAGGTCAAGCAATGACTCGAGGAAATGATATAACGGTAACTTTTTCGATTGATGGAGAAATGGTGTTGCCTTGTGCCCGAACGTTAGTTGATGTGACTTATCCATTTCACATTGATGCTCTGGAGGCATTTAATCTGTCACCTTACCATACAGAAGAAGATGACTCTGAAGTTCATTCCGTGAATGGAGAAGTGCTTGACTTAACGCCTTATATCAAGGAAAATGTACAGTTGGAGATTCCGACTCGCGTTTTTTCCAATGATGATGAGGCTCATGAAGCAGCCCCCCAGGAAGGGAAGGGCTGGCAGGTGGTTACAGAGGAACCTGAGGAAAAGAAAGTGGATCCTCGAATGGCTAAACTGCAATCATTATTAAATGAAGAAGAGAACGAGTAAAACAATATGTTATGGTTCTCAGAAATCCCTTAAAGGAGGTGTACAACATGGCAGTACCTAAGCGTAAAACGTCTAAGAAAGTCAAAAACCAACGTCGTACTCACAAGAAACTTCACGCACCAGGAATGGTTCAGTGTGATAACTGTGGCGAGTACTCAAAACCACACCATGTTTGCAAATCTTGTGGACAATATAATGGAAAACAAGTGGTGAACGACTAAGTTCATCAAAGAAAGGCCTGACAGCAGTCAGGTCTTTTTTTATGTCCAAAAACTCTTCCACTAACGCTCCCTTTTCTGGAAGACTCAGTTTCGAGATAACTGGGGTTCGTTTGCCGTATTAGGAGTCAGGGGTGGTTGGGAAGCTACTCGCTTTCCTGTGGGGGAGCGCCGAGCTTCCTCGGACTGCGTCCTGCGGGATCTCGCCTATCTCCTTCTCCCACGGGAGTCTCGCAGCTTCCCAACCACCCCATTCCATGCAGGAGAGAAACGAACCCCTTTCCGATGAAAGGATATCTTCCACTATTCTAGCGTTATAAGCACACAGCGCTCTACAGCAAGCTTTAGCATCCAGAAAAGCGTCCATGAGAGTTACTATCACTCCACTTTACCTGTGTGTAAAATCGGCTCATTACGGAGGTGGTATCGAGAGACCGGTATGGTAAAGGGGCGGAGGGGAATGGCGAGACTCCTGCGGGAAAAGAGTGCTAGGTGAGACCCCGCAGGACGGAGTCCGAGGAGGCTCAACGCGCTCCCGCGGAAAGCGAGTCATTCCCCGCAGCCCCATCCACTTACACAAAAGTCTCGAAACTGAGTCTTCTACAATCCTGCCATATAGTTGAACAAATTCTATAGATTTCTGGTACATTAGTATTGGAAGGGGTGGAGAGAGTGTCACAACTAATTCTAGTAGAGAAAAAAGAGGGGTATGCGGTTTTAACCTTGAACCGACCAGACAAGATGAACGCGATTTCGAAACAAATGACGAAAGAATTTTATCAAGCGGTCATAGAGTTGAAGAAAGAAAACCTGAAATTCCTTGTCGTCACAGGTGCAGGGGATCGTGCTTTTTGCGCAGGTGGAGATTTGCGTGAACTTCATGGTGAAATGAATGCTGAACAAGCTTACGCGACGCTGCATCCGATGAAAGAAGTTCTGTATGAGCTAGCAACTTTTCCTGTCCCTACGATTGCTGTCTTAAATGGACAAGCAAGGGGCGGTGGGTGTGAAATTGCAACGGCGTGTGATTTTAGATATGGAACAGAGAGCGCTTCTTTTGGTTTCGTCCAAGCCAATTTAGGCATAATTCCTGGATGGGGAGGAGGCACGCTTCTATACCAGCGGGTGAAAAGTGACGTAGCTGCCCATTGGTTGATGGATGCTGATATGTACACAGCAAAGCAAGTCTATCGAATCGGTTGGTTACATAAGATGATTACAGTAAACTGGGGAGAAGATATTTTCTCATCTTTTCTTAACAAAACTCCTGAACAAATGAAAATTTTTAAGCGGCAGTATATGGAGCACATGGATTTTCAAACGCTCTCTGAACGTATGGATCGTGAGGTCAGGCAATGCTCCCTGTTATGGGAATCAAATGAGCATAAAGAAGCGGTTCGAAACTTTGAAGCTAAGAGAAAAAGATGAGAAATGCGATTCTATCAATCATTCCTCCTGCATAACTATAAGCAAACGATAGAGGAGGGATGCTATGGATGCCCCAAGACAAGATGCCTGGAAGGACGAGGAAGATCTGTTATTGGCAACAACGGTTTTGAAGCACATTCGTGAAGGGAAGACCCAGCTGGAAGCCTTCCAGGAAGTGGCTGAACAATTGCACAGAACACCTGCTGCATGTGGGTTCAGATGGAATGCGACTGTAAGGAAAGAATACCAGAAAGAAATCCAGGATGCTAAAAACAGCCGTAAAGCCACACGGACGATTTATTCATCCTCTAAGTCTTCAGACGATACACCGATGTCTTTGGATGCCGCCATCTCGTTTCTGAAAGAGATGAAAACAAAGCAGTTCGAAGATTATGGGAAAGAAAATTTAGAGACCCAATTGAAAAAGCTCAATGAAGATAATGAGAAGCTTAGAGAAGAATTGAAGCAATGGGAAGCAGCGTGGAATGAAATGGATAAACTTGTCCATTGGGTAAGAGAAAAAAGAAAAAGTGAGAGTGGTGTTTGAACGATTGTTTCTCCAGCCATTCATATCATTTACCATCATAAACAAAGGCCCCTACAACATTGTGTAGCGGCCTCATTCATATTTTATGCGTTTACGTCTCTTTCTTCCACGCCTGAAGGCATCCAAATCAGTGGATTCTCCCCAAGGTCACGTTCTACGTCATAATGAGCTTTCTGAAAACCCATCTTCTCCCAAAATCCATGAGAATTGATTCTAGGATTCGTTTTAATCGGCAAATCAAAGCTTTTAGCGAATTCTACGAGCGCTTTTCCATAACCCAGCCCACGGTAATCCGGCAGGACCTCAAGCTTCCACAATTCCAGATAGTCTTGGGAAGGATCGAAATAATGGTCATACTTCGCTTTGACTCGATATAAACTCATGCGTGCAACTAAAGCGCTTCCATAATACACTCCGTAAAATGGCGACTCACTGTCGTTTTCCACGATATTGCTCTCTAAGTCTTCGAGCATCGCAAGTTCCTGGTTCCCATATTCTTTGAACCGCTTAAACTCCTCAAGTGTCTTATAGTTCACTAATAAAGGTTGAACTCTTGTTTTCGTCATCATGAAAGAATCCCCTTTCAAATATCTGTCTATAGCCTTATTATAATATAAAAATTTTCAGAATGAAATGAATAATAATACATTGGACAAGAATCGACTGCAATATCGTTTCGGAATCTGCTACAATAGTGAAGCAGATTAGTACGAAATGAGGAGAGAGTCATGAAAATTGGAATCATAGGGGCAGGTTCCATAGGATTATTGGCAGGGGCCTATCTAGGTGAACATCACGAAGTGCATATGTTTGTCAAACATGATGAACAAAGAAAAAAACTTGAGGCGGAAGGCATCATCTGCGAACAATTTACAGAACCTGTGCCCGTTTATGCGCATCTTGTTACACAAATGAGTGAAGGTTACGACTTATGGGTGGTGACCATCAAACAACATGCGATGGATGGTTTTCTCGAACAAGACCTTCCAGGTGACGCCCCCTATTTATTCCTTCAAAACGGGATGGGGCATTTGGAAAAACTATCACAATCCGGTTTGAAAAGTTGTGTCGGTGTCATAGAACATGGAGCACTGGCTAAAGGTCCGAACGAAGTCGATCATAGAGGAATGGGGAATATTCAAATAGCTGTCTATAATAGAATGGACCCCACTCATGGACAAGCCCTTTCAAACGAATTACATACCGCAAATTTTCCAGTCTTTTTTAAAGAACAATATGAGCCTATGTTAAAAAGCAAATTAATCATAAATACGGTAATCAACCCTCTTACTGCACTATTCTCTCAACAGAACCGTTCTATCCTCACGAACCCATCCATAAACGAACTGGCCCGCTTGTTGTGCGAAGAAGCTTGCTCCGTTCTAGGCCTTTCCTTTTCTGAAGAATGGAACCGAGTGAAGGAAATAGCCGAAACAACAGGAAAAAATTATTCCTCGATGTTGAAGGACATTACAGAAAATAGGTTGACAGAAGTGGACAGCATTAGTGGTTACATCCTTGATTATGGTAAAAAACCACTTCCTTACCATCACTTCGTCGTGCATGCGATTCATGCACTCGAATATGAAAGGGGGGTTCGAAAAAGATGAGTGATCTGATTGTCTATACGGTTGCTTTTCTGGTTACTCTGCCTCTTCCTTTCTTAGTGATTTTCTATCTATGTGCAAGAAAATGGAGCAAACATAAGTTAAAGGCTCTGCACCGCACAGCGAACTATACCGCGCCTATTTTTATTATGTCGGTCCATGTTCTGCTTGTCGTCTTGTTTGACCGAAGCTTTCTACCTTTCATTATTGTCTTCCTTTTGATCCTCTTAGGAATGTCGATGGTCGCGCAATATAGAATAAATGAAGAAGTCCGCCTCTTCCGCGCACTCAAAGGATTCTGGCGCGTGAGTTTTCTTTTGTTCATCCTTTTCTATATGGGGTTGAGCACGTTTGGTCTTGTAACAAGAGTCTTCTTCAGCTAGTGATTGAGCAGTGCTTTTACATGATTTTTTAAGTCCGACATAAAATAATAGAAGGAAACAATAAGCACAGCCTCAATCAAAAAGGCTGTGCTTACCTATGTGAAAGTCTCCTTCGCATGTTAAGTTTCATTATTAGTTATTAAAGTATATGGCAGGATTCTTGAAGACTCGGTTTCGAGACTTTTCGGGGTTCGTTTGCCATGTTGATCGTTAGGGGTGGCTGGGAAGCTACTCGCTTTCCTGTGGGGGAGTGGCAAGCTTCCTCGGACTTCGTCCTGCGGGATCTCGCCTATCTCCTTTCTCCCACGGGAGTCTCCCAGCTTCCCAACCACCCCATTCCATGAAGGTGAGAAACGAATCCCTTTACTGTGGGAGGGCTCCTTCCACTATCCTGGTGTTATAAGCACAAAGCGCTCTATAAAAAGCTTTTCGTATGCAGAATAGCGTCCTTAGGAGTTCATTCCCCTCCAATTACCATGGACATAAAAGCAGCTTATTCCGGAAGTGGTTTCGAGATACTTATATGGCAAAAGGGCGGAGGGGAATGGGGAGACTCCTGCGGGAAAAAAGTGCATGGTGAGACCCCGCAGAGCGAAGCTCGAGGAGGCTCACCACGCTCCCGCGGAAAGCGAGCCATTCCCCGCAGCCCTATCCACACAACAAACATCTCGAAACCGAGTCTAACAGAATAGGTAGCTTATATTGAATTTACAGGTTTCAAACAGATAATGTGAAGTCTGTGGTGGTTTTTTGTACAATACAATAGGATACATAATTAAATCATGTAACTATTGCCTATAAAGGAGTCGTATAGAGATGCGTATGGAACCGATTGAACTTGAACCGAAACAAACATTGTTTCGTGACTATAAAAACGATTATGAAAAAATAGCTGATCGGTTTAACCACCACCCGTTTGAAGAATCTACTTGGGAGCGTCGGTTATCTGAAATAAGGAATCAAACGTATCAAAGGGCTGAGCTTTCTGATGTGCTGAATCATATGAATAGAAGGTGGGAGGCTCCTGAGCGAACGTTTAACAATATTGAAAAGTTGAAAGATGAAGAAAGTGTCGTTGTCATCGCTGGACAACAAGCTGGCTTGCTTACAGGTCCACTTTATTCCGTGCATAAAATCATTTCCGTTTTGCAGCTTGCGAAGGAAAAGGAAAGAGACCTTGGTAAACCGGTCATCCCTGTTTTTTGGATTGCTGGGGAGGATCATGATTTTGATGAGATTCACCATATCATGATGAAACAGGGAAACGGCATGGAAAAGATGACCATCGATCATACCCCTGAGACAAAAGCTTCCGTTTCTGAGATCACCATCGATCAGCAAAAAGCTTCGTCCTGGTTGAAGAATGTTTTCGGAATGGTTAAGGAAACAGAGCATACGCAGGACTTTTACAAAGAAGCGGAAAGGTTGTTGAAAGAATCCGACACGTACAGCGACTTTTTTGCTAAAGTGGTTTATCATCTTTTTCCTGATGAAGGACTCGTGTTAATCGATGCTCACGACCCAGAAGTCCGCCGGCTTGAAACTCCGTACTTCAGCACGATGATTGAAAAAAATAGAGAAATGGCCAGTGGTGTGTACGCGGTCTTGCAGAAAAACCGGCAGGAAGGGTATGAGACACTTCTGGATAGTGAGCTTGATGACGCCCACTTATTCTATAGCTTCGAAGGTGAAAGAGTTCTGCTGGTCCGAGATGAAGAAGGGAATTATAGAGGGAAAAACAATGAAGTCGTCCTGTCGGAAACAGAGCTTTTGAAGGTTGCCGAAGAGACGCCGGAGCTTCTCAGCAATAATGTGGTGACAAGGCCGTTGATGCAGGAGGCGCTTTTCCCAGTCCTCGCTTTTATCGGAGGTCCGGGAGAAATTAATTACTGGTCTGTTTTAAAGCCAGCTTTTGAAGCGGCGGGGTTATGTATGCCGCCTGTCCTTCCGCGTCTATCCTTTACTATGATTGACAGGAAGACAGGCCAACAGCTGGAAAAATTCCATATTCCTACGGATGAAGTGATCCGATCTGGAGTGAAAGAGAAGAAGATGAATTGGATCGCTTCCCAAAGTACGCCTCAAGTCCACCATCTAACTGAACAGGTGAAGAAAGAAATAGACAGCATTCATGCACCACTTCGTGAAAAATCAGCGTCATTAGGTGCGGATCTCGGTCAACTGGCTGAGAAGAATTTAGAGTATATCCTGGAAAACATCGACTTTTTAGAGAAACGACTGCACCACTCCATGGAATCCCGTCATCAACATGAGATGGATCAGTTTGAAAACATGGAATGGACGCTCCATCCTGGTGGTGGATTGCAAGAGAGGATGTGGAGCATCGTCCCATGGGTAAATGAGTACGGAACGACGGTGTTTCAGCAGATGAACAGACACCATTTGAGCTTTAGAAACGATCATTATGTCGTATATTTGTAGGGTAGGTCCTCCACCATCTCCCACCACAAAAAAATACAATAAAACCCTTTAAAATCTTGCCTTCACGGGCAGGATTTTTTTCATGGGAAGAGAATGATTAAAAAGTAAGTGGAGAAAAGTGGGGCGATGTGGTAAGGTGAAATTAGAAGGTGGGGGAACTCTATGTTCATGGGTGAATTTCAACACAACATTGATACAAAAGGACGGATCATCGTACCCTCGAAATTCCGCCCGGACCTTGGTGACAGCTTTGTCCTCACCCGAGGTTTAGATCAGTGTCTGTTTGCTTATCCTATGAACGAGTGGAAGCTGCTTGAAGAGAAGCTGAAAAAACTCCCCTTAACTAAAAAAGATGCCCGCGCTTTCACCCGCTTTTTCTTCTCTGGAGCTGTTGAATGTGAAGTAGACAAGCAAGGAAGAATCAACATTCCACAACCTCTTAGAAAATATGCATCATTAGAAAAAGAATGTGTCGTCATCGGCGTATCCAATAGGATAGAGTTTTGGAGTCATGATGAATGGGAAAGTTATTTCGAGGCATCGGAAGAGTCCTTCTCTGAAATTGCAGAAAATATGTTGGATTTTGATATCTGATCGATAGAAACGAGTGAAACCATGTTTGAACATTACAGTGTATTAAAAAGTGAAACCATACAACATTTAGATTTGGACCCAGAAGGCATTTATGTCGACTGTACCTTAGGAGGCGGCGGGCACTCCGAAGCGATTGCTAAAGCCTTGAAGGGCAAAGGTCGATTAATATCTTTCGATCAGGATGAGGTTGCCTTGAAAGCTGCAAAAGACCGTCTGGAAGATTACCAGGACCGTATTACTTTCGTTCATGCAAACTTTCGTCAATTGGAAGAGAAATTAGCAGAGCTTGAGGTAACGGAAGTCGATGGTATTATTTATGATCTTGGTGTTTCCAGCCCCCAATTGGATGTAGAAGAGCGAGGGTTCAGCTACCATCAGGATGCTCCGCTTGATATGCGGATGAACCAGGAAGCAGAACTCAGTGCAAAAGAAGTTGTCAATGAGTGGCCTTATGAGGATCTCGTCCGCATCTTCTTCAAATATGGAGAAGAGAAGTTTTCAAAGCAGATTGCAAGAAAAATTGAAGCAGCAAGAGAAGAAAAAACGATTGAAACGACAGGAGAATTGGTTGAACTCATAAAAGAAGGTATCCCTGCTCCTGCCAGAAGAAAAGGCGGCCACCCTGGAAAAAGGGTTTTCCAGGCCATCCGTATTGCGGTCAATGATGAACTGGGTGCTTTTCAGGACAGTCTCCATCAGGCAGCAAGAGTGGTGGGGGTTGGTGGGCGGATCGCTGTGATCACCTTCCATTCCTTAGAGGATCGTTTATGCAAGCAGGCGTTTAAGAAATGGAGTACAAACCCTCCTTTGCCGAAAAACATCCCGATGATCCCGGAAGATAAACAGCCACCTTTTCAATTGGTCAGCCGAAAGCCTATTGTAGCCGATGAGTCAGAGCTCGAAGAGAATCGTCGTTCACGTTCTGCGAAACTGAGGATTGTCGAGAAAGTCAAACCTTGGAATAAGGAATTCGAATTCAATGAAGGGTGGAAACAAACATGAGTGCTGAACAGATTAGAAAACAGCAGCCTTTACAGCAGCCTGAAAGACAGAAACAGGCCAAAGTAAAGGTACATAAAAAGAAGAAATGGATCAGTACAGGGGAGAAGTTCCTCTATTCGTTTGCAACGACTGCTGTGCTGGCAGCGTCGGTGTTTTTAGTGCAGACATCTGCTCAGACAGATACAATCAACCGTGATATTCGCGGTCTTGAACAAGAGATCCAACAACAGGAGTCCCACAATGAAAACCTTGCTTATCAGGTGAAAGAACTCAGTAACCCGGATCGGATTTTGAGCATTGCCAAAGAAAATGGGTTGAATATCCAAAATGCACAAGTGAAGCAAGCCGGTAAAATCAATAACGAGTAACGGCTGGTGATTACCTCATGAAAAAACGCAACAATAATAAAAGCTCCGCATTTTTGATGATCGCCTTTGCGATTGTATTTTTCATCATTGCGGGGCGTTTCATTTATATCGAGACAGCAGAGACGGTGGAAGGTGTCGATTTGCAGAAATGGGCGGAAGATATCCGTACTAGCTCTTATGAAATTGATGCAGACAGAGGTAAAATCTATGACAAAAACGGCATGGTGCTTGCCTATGATCGTCCCACATATCGAATTTATGCCATCGTAGACCCGGAGTATTCGGCTAATCTCGATCCACCGAGACACGTTACAGACCCGGGCGAGACAGCAGATAAGCTTGCTCCACTGCTTGATATGGAAGCAAGTGAAATTAGAAAAACGATTGAAGAAGGCCAGGAGAATGAACGCTTCCAAGTCGAATTCGGTTCCAGTGGACGATCTATTTCTCAGGAGGCGAAAGAAGAAATAGAAGATCTTGAGTTGAACGGGATCCAATTCAAACAAGAATCGAAACGCTATTACCCGAATGGGAAGTTCGCTTCTCATGTCATCGGGTTTGCCCGCAGCCAAGATGGAAACATCAACGGTGTGACAGGGATTGAAAAGCAGATGGAAGAACATCTTCAAGAAGAAAAAGGGAAAATCAGTTATGAACGGGACAAGTACGGAACGAAACTGTTAGATCCGAACGAAGTGATGACAGAACCTGAAAATGGGAATGATGTCCATTTGACCATCGACCAGAAAATCCAGACCTTTTTGGAAGATGCTTTATCACAGGTGGATGAACAGTATAATCCAGAAAAGATCATGGCAGCGGTCATGGACCCTGATACCGGTGAAATTTTAGCGATGAGTAACCGTCCGAGTTATAACCCGAACAATATAGGCGAGGTGGATAATTGGTATAACGACCTTGTTTCCTACACCTTCGAACCCGGCTCAACGATGAAAATATTCACTTGGGCGGCTGCGATGGAAGAAGGGGTATATAACGGGAGTGATATGTTCAAGTCCGGTACGTATAAAGTACCTGGCAAAACAATAGGGGATCATAACAATTCCGAGGGCTGGGGGATGATTTCTTATGATGAAGGATTTCAACGCTCCTCTAATGTCGCCTCTTCCAAGCTTACCCTCGAGGTTCTTGGACCTACAAAACTACGGAAATATTTGACGGATTTCAATTTTGGTGAAAAGACAGGCATTGACCTTCCGAATGAAAAAAATGGTCGTTTTGCATATGATAGAGAAGTGGAACAGGCGACGACTTCGTTTGGACAAGGTTCCACATTCACGGCTATCCAATTGATGACGGCAGCCACTTCAGTCGCCAATGAGGGTAAGATGATGCGCCCTTATATGTTGTCTAAGATTACTTCGAGTGAAACCGGTGAAGTGGTGAAAGAAAACAAACCGGAAGAGATTGGACAGCCGATCTCAGAGAGTACAGCGAAGAAAATGCGTGATCTTATGGGTACTGTCGTCACGTCTGAACAAGGAACCGCGCAATCGTTCAAATTGGATGATTACACGCTCGCAGGTAAAACAGGCACCGCGCAGATGGTTGAGAATGGAAGTTACTTGACCGGTCGGAACAACTACGTTTTCTCCTTCATGGGGATGGCTCCAAAAGAGGATCCGGAACTTCTCATGTATGTCGCTGTTCAGCAGCCGGATCTGGAAGTTACGGAATTAGGTTCTGAACCTGTGTCTTACATTACCAGAACCGTGCTTGAAAACAGTCTCCATTACATGGATATCCAGCCGGATAAAGAGGTAGACGAATCCGTTTCACCGTTGACTATTCCAGATGTCATAGGGAAAGGTACTTCTACGGCTAAAGATGAGCTGAAACAAACGTTCTCGGATGTAGAAGTCATCGGTAATGGTGGTGAAGTAACCGCGGTTCTTCCACAACCGGGCTCCAAAGTTGTAGAGAATCAAAGGATTATGGTCATTACAGACAAGCCGGCCATGCCTGATTTGACGGGATATTCAGCCCGTGATGTGCACAGACTTGTGAAACATTTCAACTTGAATATCGAGACCATGGGGAACGGCTTTGTTGAAAAACAGAGCATCCCTGAAGGATCAAGTATAAAAGAAGGCGGCTATTTAGTCGTAGAATTAGCTCCTCCGAGAGAGGAGTGACACCATTCCAGGCAGTGTTCTAATCGTTTCTAGATTGCATATAGTGATACAAGCTGACTCTATTGACTTCAAAAAGGAGTTATTAAGATGAGACGAGTATCACAAGTGGTCGTAAAGAAACGATTAGTCGCTGTCTTTCTTGTTGGAATGGTTATTTTTTTTGTCATCGCAGGAAGGCTTGGGTATGTCCAGTTCTTCTTAAGTGACTTCCTCATTTCAAAGGCAGAAGAATCCTGGAGCAGGGATATTACGTTCGAACCAGAACGGGGGAAGATTCTTGATTCGAATGGGGAAGTGCTCGTTGGAAATCAATCCGCTCCAACGGTCATGGTCGTTCCGAGACAAATTAAAGATCCGGAAGAAACAGCACAAAACCTGGCACAGATTTTGGACATGAGTGTGGAGAAAGCTTATTCTCACGTCACAAAGGTAACCTCTATCGAAAGAATCCATCCAGAAGGTCGGAAAATCAGCGAGGAACAGGCGGAGGCGATCCAGTCTTTGCAGATGCCTGGCGTCTACATAGCCGAAGACTCGAAGCGATACTATCCTCATGGCTCTTTCCTTTCGCATGTGCTTGGATTCAGCGGCATTGATAATCAGGGGCTGCTTGGTTTGGAAGCGTATTATGATGAAAAATTGAGGGGTGAAAAAGGGGCGTTGTCCTTTTTCTCAGATGCCAAAGGGAAACGGATGCCGGATATGGCGGATATTTATAAACCGCCCGAAGATGGGGAAGACCTGCAATTGACGATCGACTACAAAGTCCAATCCATCATGGAACGCGAGCTTGATATCGCTCAGGCCAAATACAATCCGGATGGAGCGGTGGCATTAGCAGTGGATCCTGATACAGGGAAAGTTGTAGGAATGGCGACTCGTCCTAATTTCGACCCGGCCAATTATCAGGAAGTGAAACCGGAAGTCTATAACCGGAATTTACCTGTCTGGAGTACGTACGAGCCTGGTTCCACTTTTAAAATTATCACCCTTGCCGCCGCTTTGGAAGAAGACCTTGTTGACCTTGATGACGAACACTTCCATGACCCCGGATCGATTAAAGTAGATGGAGCGACTCTTCGTTGTTGGAAACGAGGCGGGCATGGAGATCAAACTTACCTGGAAGTCGTCCAAAACTCCTGTAACCCTGGGTTTGTCACCCTTGGACAGCGACTTGGTACAGAGAAACTTTTTGAATACATTGATCGTTTCGGTTTTGGTGAGAAGACCGGTATCGACCTTGAAGGAGAAGGTAAAGGGATTCTGTTCAAACCGGAGAATGTGGGACCTGTAGAACAAGCGACAACGGCGTTTGGGCAGGGGGTATCGGTCACGCCAATCCAACAGGTTATGGCTGTCGCGGCAGCGGTGAACGGAGGATATTATTATGAGCCGTATATCCAGGAAGCGTGGCTCGATCCAACCACTGGTGAAACGTTAGAAAAAAATGAACCGAAGTTAAAAGAGAGAATCATCTCTGAAGAAACATCGGCGGAAATCCGCCGTGCTCTCGAAAGTGTCGTCGCCAAAGGGACAGGGAGAGGCGCGTATGTGGAAGGGTATCGTGTCGGCGGAAAAACCGGGACTGCTCAAAAAGTCGGCCCGGACGGCACATACATGGAAAATAACCATATCGTATCCTTCATCGGTTTTGCTCCAGCGGATGACCCTGAACTTGTCGTTTATCTTGCCATCGACAACCCGAAGAATACCGTTCAGTTCGGTGGTGTCGTGGCTGCGCCAATCGTCGGGAACATCATGGGGGACAGTTTACGTGCCTTAGGAGTAGAACCTAGGAAAGACGGGTTGGAAAAAGAATACTCCTGGCCGGATGAGCCGTTAGTAGAAATTCCGGATGTTACAGGGATGGAGAAAAAAGAATTAAGTCAAATGCTTTTGAACCTGGAAGTGGAAGTCAGTGGAAGCGGATCTAAAGTGATTACACAGGCGCCTGAAGCCGGTGTCAAAGTGCCAAGTGGTTCAACCATTCGTGTGTATCTAGGGAATTAAACCCGCGTTTGGTATAATAAAACTTGTGATCAGGTAAGGGTGACACATATGAAAATGAAGAAACTCTTGCGGTACATTCCTTTTTATAAAGTGACGAATTCAGTGGCAGATCTCCACATCAAAGGGCTTTCCATGGATTCAAGAACCACGGAGCCTGGAGATGTGTTTGTCTGCCTTCGCGGTGTGGATGTCGACGGCCACCGGTTTGCGAAGGGTGCAGTGGAAAGAGGGGCTGTGGCTGTCATTGCTGAAGAAGAGGTGGCTGTCCCTGTCCCTGTCGTCCTTGTGAATGATACATCGCGAGCGCTTGCGATGGCGTCTGCAGCTTTTTACGACTGCCCCTCAGAGTCCCTCCACGTGATCGGAGTGACCGGTACGAATGGCAAAACGACCATTACCTATTTATTGGAGGAAATCTTTCAGCAGCATAAAAAAAAGACCGGAATCATCGGAACGATCCAGGTCAATATTGCTGGAGAGACGTTCCCGGTAAAAAACACGACACCAGACGCTCTTACCTTGCAGCGCTACTTTCATAAAATGCATGTAGGGAACGTCGATCATGCAATCATGGAGGTATCTTCCCACGCCCTTGATCAAGGAAGGGTGTACGGCTGTGATTTTGATATCGCCGTGTTTACCAATTTGACCCAGGATCATTTGGATTATCATGAAAATTTTGATGATTATCTTCGTGCAAAGTCCCTATTGTTCGCGCAATTAGGGAATGGGTATAATAAGGAACGTGAGAAATTCGCAGTCATCAATAACGACTCCCCGCTGGCAAAAAAATTCATTCGTTCGACCTCTCAAGGTCTGCTGACTTATGGCATTTACGAACAGGCGGATGTAAAAGCGGAGGAGTACACGATGACAGAAACGGGTACCGCCTTTATTATGACCACCCCCATCGGTACAGTTTCCATTCAGAGTCCATTGATGGGGCTGTTCAGTATATATAATATGCTGGCTGCAGCGAGTGCCGCTATTTTATCAGGCGTCCCTCTAGAGACAATTCAGCGATCCTTTCAACAGACCAAAGGAGTAAAAGGGAGATTTGAACCTGTGAGAGAAGGTCAGGGCTTCGGTGTCGTTGTTGACTACGCCCATACTCCAGATTCGCTGAAGAACGTGTTGCAGACGCTCCGGGATCTATGCAAAGGGACGATCTCCGTTGTCGTCGGCTGCGGAGGGGACCGTGATCGCAGTAAACGTCCTGAGATGGCGAAAGTCAGTGTCGACTATGCGGACCGGGTCATATTTACCAATGATAACCCTCGTACGGAAGACCCTAAACAGATTTTCAGAGATATGACCGCCCATGTAAAAGGGCGCTATAAACTGATCGAGGATCGAAAAGAAGCCATCACCTATGCGCTTGAACACGCGAAAACAGGAGATATCGTCCTGATTGCGGGAAAAGGCCATGAAACGTACCAGGAAATCAAAGGTATCCGTCATCATTTCGATGATTGCGAGGTGGCCCGTACGATATTAAGAGAAATGAAGGAGCATCCATAATGATTTTAGAAGTCAATGAACTCACACAACTTTTTCCGAAAAAACAAGGAGCAGCATCGGATCAGATTCAGCTTGGATCTGTGATGACAGACAGTCGGAAAGCGGCTAGACAAAGCTTGTTCGTCCCGATCGTGGGAGAGAATTTCGATGCGCACGATTTTCTAGGAGATGCGATTAAACAGGGAGCGGTCGCTACGCTGTGGCAGGAAGATCAGCCTTTGCCGAAGCTGACACCTACAGACTTCCCTGTCTTTTTTGTGGAAGACACGACGAAGGCTCTCCAACAACTAGCCTCCTATTATTTGAAAAAGGTGGATCCTGTTGTTGTCGGCGTGACCGGATCAAATGGAAAAACGACAACGAAAGATCTGGCTGCATCCGTCCTTCAAGTCAAGTACAAAACACATAAGACCGCTGGTAATTTTAATAATCATATCGGCCTCCCTCTCACTGTCCTCGCCATGGATCCAGAAACAGAAGCGGTCGTTCTGGAAATGGGGATGGATCGTGCAGGGGAAATTTCTGTTTTATCAAAGCTTGCCGAACCAAGTTATGCCATCATAACGAATATCGGTGAATCCCATATCGAGAATCTCGGTTCTAGAGAAGGGATCGCCGGGGCGAAACTCGAAATTACAGAAGGCCTTTCTGAAGAAGGGGCCTTAATTCTCGATGGAGATGAGCCTCTACTGCAAGAACAAAAGTCTAAAAACTGGACGGTTACTTGTGGTTTTGGTGACGAGCTTGACTATCAGGCCGAGATTCTTCAATTGACAGATGAGAGCAGTACGTTTAAAGTCGGTGAGCAGTCTTTTGAATTGCCTATGGCTGGGAAACACAATGTGAAAAATGCTACATACGTTATTGCTCTTGCAGAACGTTTAGGGTTATCTCCACAAGAGATCCAGCAAGGGTTTCAGCAATTGCAAATGTCTGCCATGCGCTTTGAAAAACATGAAGGGCATAAAGGTTCCTTAATCATTAATGATGCCTACAATGCTTCCCCGACTTCCATGAAAGCCATCATTGAAGTTGTCAGTCAATTGACATCCAAAAGCAGGAAAGTGTTAATATTAGGTGATATGTTCGAGTTAGGGGAACAATCAGAAAAGCTTCACAAAAGCGTAGCCGATGCCATTGATGAGAAGATTCATGCGGTTTATACGATCGGCGAGTATTCCAAGGCTATATCGGATGCCGTAGACAAACAATACCATTACATTGAAA
>NZ_QUAE01000025.1:0-48268 GCF_003386945.1 Halobacillus trueperi
CTCATATATACTGTTTTTTACACTAAGGACTATTATATCTGAAAGGTTATACAAGGTAGTGTATAATCTTAAACTAACTTACTTGATAATTATTATCTTGCTATTATACGCATTTTATAGTACTTTTTATGTTTGGTCTATTTATAATACATTATTAGCTTTGTTAATCCTATTATTCATAATACTCTCTTATAGAAAACAAATATTTCCTATTATAAAAATATTAAGAGAGAAGAAATAGAAAGGGAGATTTAGTTGAAAAAGATATTGATAATCATTCCGTACTTTGGTAAATGGCCTAGCTGGTTTAATTTATATATAGAATCTTGTAAACACAACCCCTCAATAGATTGGTTATTTTTCACAGACTGTGATGAACCAGAAAATAAGGCAGAGAATGTAAAGTTTCATAAAATCACTTTTTCAGACTATAAAAAAATAGTCCAGAAAAGATTAATGATCAATTTCAATCCATCTAGCTCATACAAACTCTGTGACTTGAAGCCAGCTCTAGGATATATACATCAAGAATATTTATCGGGTTATGATTTTTTTGGGTATGGAGATATAGATTTAATATACGGAGATATCAAAAGCATCTATACTGATGATTTACTTAGTAAGTATGAAGTTCTCTCTACACATGAGAATTTTTTGAGTGGGCATTTTGCACTTTTAAAGAACACAAAGAAATATAGAGAGTACTTCAAGAAAGTAAAAAATTGGAGAGGAATACTAGAAAGTGATAAACACGTTGCGTTTGATGAATTTTATTTTGGGATAATGTTAGCTGGTAGGTATAGAATACTAAGCAAGATTTTGGGGAAGGAAAATCGTTTAATAGCAAACTTAAGAAGGCTTAGACATGCTAAAAAGAGATTTTTATTTCGAGAAGAGTACACAACTCCATATACTAGAATGCCCTGGATAGATGGTGAGGTTTGGGAGGACCATCCTACTGAATGGTATTGGCATAACGGTCAATTAACAAATGAGAAGAACGGGAATAAAAAATTCTTGTATTTTCATTTTATGAACTGGAAACCTAATAGTGTGCATTTAAGAGGTAAAAAGCCGATTTGGAGAGATATGAATGATATAATCTCAGGAAACTACGAGCAGTACACACAAGGATTTAAGATAAATAAGAATGGTTTTTTAGTCCTTTAAATAACAGGTTTATTCTATATAATATTGAAACTATATTTTGAGATCAATCAATCTCAAAAACAGTCTTTAATCAGATAACACACATATATTTTCATTATTAGATCTCTTCATTATTAGATCTCTTCATTAATAGTCGAGTTCCCCTTATTTACCTGGATGTCCATAGCAAAAGTTCAATGAGGTAAGTAGGATATTTATCGTGAAAAATGAGGAGGTAGAAGCTGGATTTTACCATTATCTCTCCTCCGCTCCTGATGTTAGAATACGTGTTGAAATTTTATTGGAGGGGTTATAGTGGAGTATCTTTTTGCATTCGCCAGCATTTTAGCTGTGGTAGGGATTTTTTTCGTCGGTAGTAAAATGTTTAATGACTTAGTGGAAGGAACGTTTTCTCAAGAGGAAATTCAAAAATCTCAGACGAGGTTCTTTATTACAGCTGCAATTGTAGAGGTAATCCCAATCTTTATCATTGCTTCAACTTATGTGAACCTTCTTGCTGGAGAGCTTGTGGATCTTCATTTGTATGTATCTATTGTTATCATCGTCGTTTTTTGGATGATCGGCCTGGCTAAACTGTACGTAAAAGGACGAGAAAGCATCTCTTTCAGTCCCGAGGAAAATCAATCACAGACAAAAGCCGTTATTTTTATTTCTCTGGCCTTTCTAAGCGGAATACCGATTGCCTCTATTATGATGTTACTTAATGTCTGATTTTGCGTTGGTGCTCATGGGAGATATATCAATAGATGCTTGCGGGTTCACACTAGAAAGATACTAATATCAGTTTTACTGCTCTATGTATTAGATTGTAAGAAGAGTACGTAACCCCAGAGGTTTTGACCTCTGGGGTTACGTACTTATGGGTTACCTTATAGAAAATTCAAATGTAGTACGAAGTTGAAACTTTTAGTTAACTGGATTTCTCCAGGACCAATTTCTCTTCCTTCGCTTTAGCAGTTAGTACACTCACAATACCCATGATCACAAAGGCCGCAGCTGCACTAAAGAACATAGCAATAAAGATATTTCCGATTAAGTTAAGAGTCGTAAAGGTGACATACAAGGAAGCACCCGTGACCACAGCCGCGATGGCTCCATAATGATTCGCTCGGTTCCAGAAATACCCGAGAGTAATAGGTGCAATGATTCCGGATATGATCGCTGAAAAGCTGAACTGAATCAGAAACGCCAGCGACTCTGGTCGTTCTAAGGAGAAGTAGAGGGACAGGAGTCCGACGATAATCAGGGATCCTTTTGCTACTTTCAACGATTTATTGTCCAATTCTTTTGCTGACATTTTTCTTGAAGTAAGGAACGGTGCGACAACACGGTACAAGTCGTTGCCGATACTTGTCGTGATTCCTAAATACAGGCTGTCGGTACTAGATAGAATTGCAGAGATGATCCCGACGATCATGATGGCTGCAATGACACTCGGGAAAGCCTCAATTACATAAGTCGGAATGGCCGCATCGGCACTTTGCAAGCTTGGAAAAAGGACACGGGCGGCGAGTCCGCCGAGAACCATCAACGTAGAAATGACGCATAGCACGAGCCCGGCGGATAGTGTGAATGGAGCCAGGTCTTCCTCTTTTTCGATTGACAGCACTTTGTTCAACAAGTGTGGCATCAATACGAAACTGAAGAGAAGGAACTGGACGGCCATAATGGCGAGCGCACTGTTATACGGACCGCCGTCGGCAATGGCTGCAGTCAGGTTTGTGGTCGGTGCCTGACCCCCATTGCGTTAGAGCGTTAAAGGATGGCGTAGTATCAACGGTTTGTTCGTGATACTACGCTTTTTTTATAGAATTAACATGTGTAAGTGTACATATATACATGTTTCGATTTGATTTTTGAAAGGACTAGTGTCTTCTTCAACCATAGCTATTATCTTTTGAACGGCTTCGGATTTGGTAGGTGCTTCTGTTTTGAAATGGGTGTGTTTCCATGTGGTTATAGCCATAGTAGGATTTTGGCCGAGGAGTTCTATATAAAGAGAAGGATTTGAAATTGGGAGGAGTAGATACTCTTTCTTTAGAGAATCAGTCATCAAATTCCTCCCCTGCGCTGTCCAATTTAATGGAAGGGATCAATTGTTTAGGGTGAACTTCCAGGGCATGAGCTAAATAGTAGAAGTTCGTGATGGACGGGTTTCTTCGCCCTCTTTCGATGCCACTAATATACGTAGGGTGCATGCCAGCTCGGTAAGCAAGTTCTTCTTGGGAAAGCCCTTGTTCCAACCTTAGTGTTCTTAATTGTTTTCCGACAGTTTTTTGAATGAGTTTATGAGGTATTGGTTTCATAAGAAAATCATCGTATGGAACGGGATGAACAACCATAGACGATGAGTCAAGTTGAAGGTTTATCATAAAAAAAGTGATTTTTTGTGTGAGATAAAGATGGAGAACGAACTTTAAGGATATAGGTTGCATCTGCTTACTGAGTGGAGAAGCATGGTAGGCATCTTTCATAAGCAGTGCCGCTGAATGGATGTTCGGAAGAGGCTGTATTTTTGCTTGGTTCCATAGAAACGGGGTATTAATAAGAAGATCACGAAATGGAGATTCAGGTTTAACGAACATGGTAAAATGAGAGTTATAAAGTTACCAGGGAGGCGGATGTATAGTGGGTTGTGAATGGTGTGAAAAGAGACAAGGAAACGTTCATACAGAAGCGGATGGCGAAAGCGTCAGCATTTGTATGACATGCTATAACCAAATGATTTCAGAAGAACTCGGCGTAGATCTCATCCATCATGAGGATGAAGTTTATTTAAAAGACGATAAGGGTGTCATACGTGAATTTTCTATCCAACAAAAGATAGATCCATTGGGGATATTTATCGTTGCGGAAGAAAAAAACGAATATGGATACAGCTTTTCCGTATTTGGTGAGCTCGGTGTAGATCAACATGCACTATTTCATAAGTTAATAGCTAAGGTTAAAAATGGAATCAGTACTTCATATGTGGAAGAAAGAAAATTTCCTAACGGTGAACTCTATCAAGCTCTCAAAGATGGTTCCTTTATGGGTCAAATAGAAGCAGGGGAAAAGCACGGAGAGCCTTTCATCATTATCGATGGAAAACCATACTCATGGCATGAGGTAGGAAGAATGCTTTATACCTATGAAGGGAGGTGAAAACTTATGAACCGACACAAGACATTGGGGAATAAGGTTGATGTATTTTGGAACCGGCAAAGTGTGAAACGAGTCATTCATCATACCACTGTTGGTTGTCAAAACAGTGGGCCCGTTTTACCGTGTTGACTAACTAGGCAAGATTGAATCAATAAGAGCAGCCCTCTACCCATTTCAGCATCGTTGTTTTTGATGCTGGGCTTTTTTTGTAGGTGAGACACCTGGTGTTGAGCTCTTGCTTTGATGAGGCTCCCTGGTATGACAGGTCAGCCTTTTGCGAAGCGGCAATGGAGATTGCAGCAAGTGGGGAACACCGCCTCTTAATGGAAGGGCCCCCAGGCTGTGGTAAAAGTTTACTTGCTGATACGTTCCGCTCCATTTTGCCACCATTATCGAAAGAAGCACAGCTAGAATGTTATGCCTCTATCAACTTTCTGGAGCGTCTTATTCCTCCTTTAATCTTCCTCCTTATCGCCATCCCCATCATTCTGCCTCCTCTGTTTCGGTTATTGGCGGAGGATCGAATCCTAAGCATGGAGAAGTATCGCTTGCTCATCGGGGCGTTCTTTTTTAGATGAACTTGGAGAATTCACGAAGAAGACGTTGGATATGTTGAGACAACCACTTGAAAATGGAATGATTACCATCAGTCGTGCTCACTCGACGGTCAATTTCCCCGCCCATTTTATCTTTATACAGAGAATGATGTATCTTCATAATAGAACTCCTCCATTTCATGAAGGACAGACCTGATTGAGATGAGGAAGCGCAAGAACCGTCCCTGCGCTTCCTTTTCACATATGGCGCAACTCGTCATCGAGTTGTGCTTTTTTGCTTACTACTTTTGGGGGAATATAATGGTGTACATAAGGTATATAAAATGGATCAAAGTCTGGTTGTTTAACGTTTATCGAATGGGCAATTAATGTGGGATTCTATTAACAAGAATAGAAGAAAATCTATTAATTACGAAGTTTCTCCTTTACTTATCTGAAAACCCTTTCTTTACGGGGGTCACCCACTCTATAATTAGGTAAATACTTATCTAGGTGGAGATGGTTATGAAGAAATGCTTCCTTCTGTTTTTCGGAAGTCTGCTGCTTTTATCCTCTTGCGATGAAAGTGAAATCTCTATGAATCAATCATATGAGGAGCCGGTGGTACTGGAGTTTTTCACACCGAAAGTGGAAACGGAAGAGGTTTTCAATCAATTAATCGAGAAGTTCGAGGAACAGCATCCGGACATTGAGGTGAGGCAAGTTGTCGTTCCGGGGGGAATGACGGTTTTGAAAACAAGAATAGCCAGGGGGGATACTCCTGATTTATTCATCACTTATCCGATTGAACAAGATTATCTCACCCGAGCACGAAAAGGGTATGTCATGGATCTTACTGATGAACCTTTCTTATCCCGGCTTGAACCAGCGATTCAAGAACGTTACTTGGTAGATGGCCGCATGTATGGGGCGGCTCTGACTCAAAATGCGGTTGGAGTACTGTATAATAAAGACCATTTTAAGGAAGCAGGTCTATCCACACCGGATACTTGGAGGGAGTGGGTGGAAGGAATGGAGCAATTGAAACAGAAAGGATATACGCCTTTACTGATGCCGAACAAAGATGTGGAACAAACGAGTGTGTTTACGTTGAACCTTGTTGCTGATGAATTTTCAGCATCGTATTGGAACAAGGATAAAGAGGATTTGGCGGCCGATAATCGTTGGAGAGAGAGTTCAAAGAAGATTTTATCAGTACTTTCCTATAGCCAACCCGGTTCCTTTGAGGATGGGTATTATGCCACAAATGAACGATTTGCCAAGGGAGAAGGCACGATGCTGGTGATGGGGACATGGGCTTTGCCGTTGATCGAGCGGATCAACCCAGATTTGAATTATGGCATCTTTCCTTTTCCGGCAGATGACTCGGCCAGCCATAATGTTCTTGGAGGGGTAGATATCGGCATTGCGATTTCTTCTGAAACTCCACATCCGAAGGAAGCGAAAACTTTTTTATCTTTTTTAACGGAGAAGGAACAAGCCTCCCGGTTATCGAGCTATGAAGGGTCGATTAGCACGATCAAAGGGGTGGAGGTGAATCGGCAGGAGATAGAAATCCTCCATAAGAAAATTCTTTCCGGCCAAACGGTCAATTGGCCGAACCATTATTGGGATGGGGGAACGGAAGCAGAAGAAGAGTATCGGAAACTCACGCTTCAATTCCTTATTGATCAGGATATCAACGTTTATTTAAACGATTTAGAAGAGATGTTCCAACGCTATGAAGCGGAATGAAGGTGGGTGCCCATGAGTTTCCGTAGAAAAATGTTATTCGCTTTTTTAGGTTTTGTACTGGTGCCCCTCCTTATATTGGGAGGTGTCTCCTACCAGATTTCTTCCTCGGCATTGAAGAAAAATATTAGTGAACAGACGGTACAGACATTACAGGCGGTCGACCGGAACTTGATGAATGAGGTTTCTGAGGTGAATTCATTCTCGGATTATGTGATGGCGACGAGGACGATCCAAACCTTTCTGGAAGTCAATGAACCAGCTTCCATTATTGATTTCTATAATCAACAGCAATCGATCGCCGGTATGATGTATGGAAATGTGCGGATTGATGATTTTGTTATTTATAGCAAAAACGGTAGACAGCTACACTTGAAGAACTCTCCCGTCCCCACGTTTCAAGGGTTGCTCGACAGCCCATTTTATGTTGAAATGGTCGCCCAAGGAGGTCGCCCGGTATGGCTGCCTCCAACTGAAAATCGAGAATGGACAAGTGGAGAAGAACCGCTCCTCACACAGGGGCGCGTAATCAAGGATCCTCAGACGTTAGAGAACATTGGTTACTTAGTGATGAACATGAAGATTCGGTTGTTTGATGATATTTTTGATCAGGTCAGCATGAATCCCTCTCAAGAATTTATCGTAAATCAAACCGGGAGCATCCTTTATTCGGCAAATCATGAAAAAATCGGACAGGAACTGGCTATGGACATATCCTCTTTTTCCTCCCGGGAAAGCAGGTATGTGCTGACAGACTGGGAGGGACAAAAAAGCTTAGTGACTACGATTCCGTCCCAGTTTCAAACGATGGGATCGGAAGATCTCTTACTTGTATCCATCAAGCCTTGGGACGTGTTAGCTGGTGATATGATTCATATCCGTAATACAACCATCTTCCTTTCTGTCGCTGCGATTCTCATCGCCCTGTTATTCAACATCTTCTATTTACGGCGCATCTCCCAGTTCATTCAGGAATCATTGGCGAGCATGAAGCAGGTGGAACAAGGGTCGCTCCAGGTGCGGATGAAGTCCTTCAAATTGAAAGAGCTGAAGGCTATTTCGACAGGGTTCAATCACATGATTGAACGGATTCGCGGGCTGGTAGAGGATGTTAAGAAAGAGCAGATTGATAAACGGGAGGCACAGTTTCAAGTCCTTCAAGAACAGATTAACCCCCACTTTCTTTATAATACCCTTGAATCGATCAATGCGTTGGCTGCCATGAATGGTCAGAAGGAAATTAGTAAGATCACCATCAACTTAGGGAAGCTGCTGCGAATCAGTATCAATGGGGATTATGAAGTCATGGTAAAAGATGAGCTCAGGCATGTCGTCAGCTACCTTGAAATCCAGAAAATTCGTTATGATCATGCCTTCCAGTTTCATGTCGAGATAGATGAGGACTTAGAGAAGGCTTACGTACTGAAACTTATTTTGCAACCTTTAGTGGAAAACAGCCTTTTGCATGCGTTCGATTCCAAAGACACTGGAATGATTGCTATTAAAGGATATAGAAAGGGAAACGATGTTGTCATTCAAATCGAGGATAATGGAAATGGGATGCCTCTGGAAATCCTAGAAAGCTTGAATGGAGTTGGCGAAGCTAAACTCGGACACGGGATAATGAATGTTCAAAAGCGTTTACAGCTTTATTATGGAAAAGCTTATGGGTTGATTGTCTGTTCCGATTCCTTGCACGGGACAATCATTAAAATCAAATTTCCTTTAAAGGGTGAAAAGGATGACGTTTAAAGTAGTGATTGCGGATGACGAACCTTTGATATTGAAAAATCTGAATGGGATCATTGATTGGGGAAGATTGGATTGTGAAGTTATCGCTTGTGTGAAAAATGGGAAAGAAATTTTGGCAACATTGCAGCAACATCACGTCGATCTTTTACTCACGGATATTTCCATGCCGGAAAAAACAGGATTAGAAGTATTGAAAGAAATTCACAAATGGCCATCATCGCCGCTGTCAATCTTACTAAGCGGGTATGATGAATTCTCCTATGCTCGTGAAGGATTGAAGTATAATGCTTTGGACTACTTTTTGAAGCCGATCGATTATAATGAGCTGGAAATGTGTATAACTCAGGCCATCACAATCATTAAGGAAAAGAGAGAACAATCCTATGATCAAAAAAAGCAGTGGATTTATGATCAAATTACTTCAGGGACCGATGCACCAGTAAAGGAACCTTTATATTCTTATGTCGCGCTCCTGGTATGGCACCCTCACAGGAAGGAAGAGGAAGGATTACAGGATCTTCGAGCTTTTCTGGGTGAGTGGAAAGGGGAGTTTTTCCTTTATCCGTGGAGCGGTAAGAAGGCCATGCTTGTTCTACAGTTGGAAGAGTCCGTGGACATCGGAAAGAACGTAAGCCTTTTCGCTGAAAAAGGGGCTCAGATTATAGAAGGCAGTGTCTGGACTGTCGGCAGCGTTGTGGAAGGGTTGAATTCCTGTAAGGCTTCTTCCGATGAGGCAAAGGAATTAGCTTCACTAGCCTCTTTTACAAATATGAAAGTGATTACAAAAGAGCTGGTTGAACATATTTATACCCCAAAAGCGAGTGCGGCGGAAGCGATCAATCAAGCGACAACGTTCATCAAACACAACTTCCAAGAGGATTTGAGTATCGAGCAAGTTGCAAATCAAGTCGGAATCAGTGTTAGCTATTTCAGTCAGCTATTCAAACAAAAAGAAGGTGTGACTTTTCTTGAATATGTAAGAAAGGAACGAGTAAAGTATGCCTGTACGTTTTTGAGAAATTCGGATTTAGAAACCTATCGGATTGCTGAAAAAGTCGGCTATACCGATCAGCGTTACTTCAGCCAAGTGTTCAAAAAGACGATGAACATGACCCCGAGCCAATATCGGAAGCAGTACCAATAAGAAAAAACAGCTGTTCTGTAGAGGACAGCTGTTTTTTGTGGTCTAAGAAATTAAAAGTTCAAGCAGTGAATGCAACACCAATAAAGACTCAAGTGATTTGAAACACACGAAACGCCTAAGTAATCCGACTTTTAGAGGTGCTTAATTCGGATTGCTTATGATGTATGGCTGTAAATCTATTCAGTAGAAATTTAAACATTCATCATAGATATACCTCATTATAAAAGCGCTTTCATTAATTTACGATAGATACATGGAAGCGATTTACTAATAAAGGGAGGGGTTCATGAATGAAAAAATTTTCTTTAGGAATCATGTTTCTGTTGTTTATGGGAGTGTTGATCGGGTGTAGTTCAAGTGAAGAAGCATCAGGGGAAGACGGAGGAGAGGTCAAGCTTTCCTTATGGCATCCAGAGGGGGATACGAGTGAGGCTTATAAGGAAATTATCAAGGAGTTCAATAAGGAATACGAAGGTGAAATAGAGGCAGAAATGACCTTTATCCCACGTGGAAACAAATACGCCTATGAAGATAAAGTGTCGGCAGGAGCGACGAGTAACACATTACCGGATCTTCTGGCCCTGGATGGTCCTAATGTAGCGAACTATGCAGATTCTGGAATTATCCAGCCAATCGATGGACTGGTGGAAAATCAAGACGATTTCGTCGATTCCATCATCCAACAGGGTACGTTTGAAGATCAGTTGTACACGGTCGGACCGACAGAATCGACGGTCGCTTTATTCTACAATGCAGATATGTTGAGCGAAGCGGGGATTGAACCGCCGAAAGCAGGAGAGGAAGCTTGGACATGGGAAGAGTTTTATGAAGCTGCTAAACAGCTGACAGATAAAGAAAAAGACATCTATGGTGTCAATTGGACACTTGATTATGGAGAATGGATCATTTACTTCACAGGACCTGCGGTATGGAGCAATGGCGGAAGCTACATCGCGGAAGATGGCTCAGCCGCTGATGGGTATGTCAATGGACCAGAAGCTGTCGAAGCGCTTGAGTATTTGCAAAAGTTCACGGAAGAAGGGCTGGTTAATTTGCAGCCGACGCCGACCGAATTTGAAGACGGAAAAGCAGCGATGATGCTGATGGGTTCCTGGGAGTGGTCGAAGTTGCAGGACTATCCTGATACCGAGTGGGGCATCACTTATTATCCGAAAAGCCCAGACGGTGAGCAGGTTTCTCCTTCAGGTGATTGGAACTGGGGAATCTCAACAAGCACTCAGCACAAAGAAGAAGCTGCTACATTGTTGAATTATATGATGGACAAAGAAAATGTCGTGAAGATTTCAGAAGTGGAGAACAAACCGGCAGCCCGCCATTCTTCTTTTGAAATGATTGAGGAATGGGAGCAAGAACCTTTGAATGTATTGAAAGATCAGGTGCTGAATAGTGCCCACCCGCGTCCGACCACTCCATCTTACCCAGTACTTAGTACGAAGTACGGGCAAGCAGTACAGAATATTTTCCTCGGAGGAGATGTCCAGGAAGAGTTGGACAAAGTAGCTGAAGAAGTAGAAAAGGATATGCAGCGTAAAGGTCAATAAAGGAATGATGGGAATGGGGGGACGAGGCCTCTTGTTCCTGTCTGCCTTCCTTCCAATACATGTATAGGTGGTGACTCACGTGGAATGGTTGTTGAGTAGAATTCAAGGAGGAAAAACTGTTCGCCTCTCACTGACTTATGGTCAGCAGAAAAAGTGGTTGGGTTTCTTGTTCTCTGTGCCCGCTCTTGTGTTACTTTTTACTTTTCTTATATTACCTGTCGGATTGGCTTTCGTTTACAGCTTTATGGAATACAACATGTTGAACCCACAAGGGAAGACGTTCACAGGTCTAAGCAACTATGCCCGTTTGTTTCAGGATGCAATTTTCTTTACAGCGTTGAAGAATACCTTATATTTTTCTGTGCTCGTCGTGCCCTTACAGTGTGCCGTGGCTCTTGGTTTAGCTATTCTTGTGAATAAAAAAGTGAAAACCGCAGTCATCGGACGGGTCTTTTTCTTCAGTCCTGTGGTGACATCCATGGTGGTAGTCGCGATTTTGTGGACGTTCCTATATAACGTCGACAGCGGTTTGATCAATAGTGCACTGAATTTCTTCGGTATCCCGAATCAACCTTTCCTGCTGAGTGAAGCGCAGGCAATGAATTCGATTATCTTTATGTCCGTATGGCAGGGTGCAGGGTTTCAGATGATGATATTTCTCGCTGGTCTAAAAGATGTGCCAGAGACTTTATATGAAGCTGCTGATATCGACGGAGCTAATGCCTGGCAAAAGTTCTGGAATGTTACGTTGCCTTCTTTAAAGAATGTGACGGGGTTCGTCTTGATGATCACGACGATTCAGGCCTTCCGATTATTCATCCAACCTTACGTTATGACTAATGGAGGACCGAGTGATTCGACGAAAACCCTTGTCTTTATGCTTTATGAAAATGGCTTTCAGTTCAGGGATGTCGGCTATTCCTCTGCGATAGCGGTTGTGTTCTTCCTTGTTGTGCTGAGTGTATCGCTGATTTTGAAGAAAGTCTTGAACCAATAGGAGGGAAGATGGATGAATCGAATATGGAAAAAACGTATGAACAAACTGGGAGTCTCCCTTGTTATTGTCCTGCTGGGTCTTTTATTCATATCCCCTCTTCTTTGGATGATTGTTGCCTCATTAAAACCAGAAACGCTGATCTTCAAAGACATGGGACTGGAGTCGTTTTTACCGAAGCAAGCAAGCTTTGAAAACTATTTAGCAATCTTATTCACTGACAGTGTGAACTTCTTAAAATATATGTGGAACAGTTTGTTCTCCGTTGGAATGATTGTCATACTCGGAACAGTCGTCAATTCGTTATGTGCTTATGCCCTGGTCAAGCTCAAGTTTCCGGGAAGCGGGTTCATTTTAGTCGTCATTATCGCTCTTTATGTCGTTCCTTTTGAAAGTGTCTTGATCCCCTTGTATGTTGTGGTAAACAGCTTTGGGTGGATCAATGAATTTCCGTCTTTGATCATGCCTTTCATTGCAGAAGCGTTTAGCATCTTCTTATTCATTCAATTCTTCAAAGGAATCCCGAATGAACTGGAGGAAGCGGCACAGATTGATGGTGCAAATCCGTTCCAGGTTTTTTGGAAAATTGTCGTTCCAAACTCGAAGCCTGTGTTTGCGACCGCTGCGATTTTATCCTTTGTGACCCACTGGAGTGACTTCATGTGGCCGTTGATTGTCGCGACAGATGAGTCGATTCGCACGGTTCAGGTAGGAATCCAGTACTTGTTTACAGATAACAACATTGAATATGGTCAGATCATGGCTGCCTTGACGTTAACGACTATCCCTGTTGTATTGATATTTATCTTCTTCCAGCGTTACTACGTACAGGGAATCACATCAAGCGGTGTGAAAGGATAACAAAAGGAGGATGTAAAAGATGGAAAAACAACTTTATCGACCGCATTTTCATTTCATCCCAGAATCAAACTGGATCAATGACCCGAACGGATTATGTTATTTAGAAGGAGAATACCACTTATTCTACCAACATCATCCAAAAAGCAAAGTTTGGGGACCGATGCATTGGGGACATGCTGTCAGCCGGGATCTTCTTCATTGGGAACACCTGCCGATCGCCTTATATCCTGATGAGAATGGCCAAATTTTTTCAGGAAGTGCCGTGGTGGATGAGGAAAATACCAGCGGCTTGCAGGAAGGCGAAACACCTGTGATGATCGCCCTGTTCACCCATCATCAGGAAGGGCACGAAACCCAGAGCATCGCTTATTCCAAAGATAAAGGGCGCTCGTGGACGAAGTATCCTCATAACCCTGTCATTGAAAATCCGGGATTGAAAGACTTTCGCGATCCAAAGATGTTTCGCTATGAGGACGTATGGATGATGATTCTTGCATGTGGGGATCACATTCGTTTTTATCAATCGGAAAATCTGCTGGACTGGGCATATGTCTCCTCGTTTGGTCAAGCGTATGGAACCCACGGTGGTGTATGGGAATGTCCAGATCTGATTCGTTTTCAAACGGAAGAGGGAGGAAAATGGGTGCTGATCGTCAGCATCAATCCTGGAGGACCTAACGGAGGCTCTGCCATCCAGTACTTCACAGGTGACTTTGATGGGAAAGTCTTTCATTGTGATCAACCGAAAGAACAAGTGAAATGGGCTGATTTTGGAAGAGATTTCTATGCCGCGGTTACGTGGAGCAATCTTTCTTATCCCCTATGGATTGGGTGGATGAGTAATTGGCAGTATGCGAACGAAGTCCCTACACATCCCTTCCGCGGGTCGATGTCCAGTCCGCGCAAACTTTCTCTCCGAAAAGTGGAAGGCGACTACCAACTCGTTCAAGAACCGGTAGACGTATCCCCGTTGGCAGAAAGGACAGAATCCAAGTCTCTTCATTTGGTAGCAGCAGAAACTGCTTCTCACAAACTATCAAAGCAAAGCCATGTAATCATTGATTACGAGTATCCTTCTGTTCCATTTGAGCTTTCTATAAAAGGAGAAGGAGAAAAAGTAACAATGAAATTTGATCCATCCACAAGTAATTTTTCTTTAGACCGGACAGAGGTGAAGAATACCCAGTTTTCTGAGCATTTTGCCAGTGTCGATTCGATTTCTTTAAAGCATATGGAAGATATGGAGTTGATCATAGATGAGTGCTCGGTGGAAATCTTCCTCAATCAAGGGACAATCGTAATGACAGAGCTTTTCTATATGGATACAGAGTTGTTTACGCTGGAGTGGGAAGCCGGAGATTCAGAAATTAAGGTTGATTATCAAGTACAGGAATTATCCACCGCTCTTCAGAAGGCGGAGAAATCATAAGAAGGAGCGAGTAACATGTTCGGAATAGACGGAAAAGCTGCGAATTTCGTGAAGACGATCTCCAATATGATTGTGCTGAATCTTCTATGGGTAATCGGCTGTTTACCAATCATCACCATCGGTCCTTCTACCGCCGCTATGGTCTATGTCATCCGCAGTTGGAAAGTCGACCAAGAAGACAGTGTATGCAGAAATTACTTTCGTAGTTTACGAAGCTATATAAAAACCGGGTGGATTGTAACGGCCTGGTTTCTAGTAGGTTTCGTATTAGTACTGGATACTCTCTTTTTCTTGCAGATGGAAGGCATAGTTAAACTTGTCCTCTCATCCATTATAGGAGTGGCATTTATCCTTTTCGTTTTAACCACCACATTTCTCTTACCCATATTCGTTCATTTTGAGATACGTGGCTGGGAACTGATCAAACACTCATTTGTTCAGGCATTCGTAGATGGTTCGACCTCGTTCGGCGTTATGCTTTTGTGGCTGGCGGCTGGAACAATGGTCTATGTTATGCCAGTCTTAATGTTTTTTCTAGTCGTTCCGGTGTGTATGCTCACTTTCCGTTTTTGTTTGCAGTCCTTTGAGAAATTTGGGAATAAAGTAAATTTGGAAGTAAGATGACGGTTAATAAGAGATCTTTCGCTTAGTTGAGTGGAGGATCTTTTTTTGTGAGTGCCTGACCACCGCTACGTTAGAGCGCTAAAGGGTGGCAATGTTAACACTCTATCCATGTTTGTCTATTACTTCATAGGCTGTTATGTTCGTGGTAGATTCTGTTGTGTAATCAATTTTTCTGTTGGTAAAAGAGAACGGCTATGTTGAATTATCATCAATTGAAGCACCCTATCAAACTAAGTCATTTGTTTCAGATCGCTTATAAACCCTACGAATATATGAATAGTTTGGAATTTTTTCCTTTATTTATAGTACAATTAAGTTAGTAAAAAATTGTAAGGAGGAATGTGAACGTATGAAGAAACTTTTGACTTTGGTATTCTCTCTTTCGATTCTCTTTTCTCTTTCCATTACAAGTGTTAGTGCTGCTGAGACTTTTCCGGAATTGGATAAGGTAAGCTGGGCAAAGGATGAAATACTATATCTGAATGAAGAGGGGATTGTTTACGGATTTCCGGATGGTACATTCCGTCCGATGAACAATGTGACACGTGCAGAGGTAGCAGTCATGCTTATACGTGATCTTTACCCAAATCAGACCCATGAAGGGGACATACCATTCGATGATGTATCCAAAGATGCTTATTATTCTGATGAAGTAGGGGTCGCCTATGAAGAAGGAATCATCAAAGGTTACCACGGAAATATGAGACCAAAAGATCCAATCACCCGTGCAGAAGCAGTCGCTATGGTTGATCGTGCCTACAACATACAAAGAAATGGAGAAGTCGATGGTTTTCCTGATGCTGAAGATGTTCCATGGGCAACCGAGAGCATCCTTGATCTGACCTCCCAGCAGATCATCCATGGGAAGCCTGATGGCACGTTTGCTCCTTTAGAAGATATTACGCGTGCGGAATTCGCCAGAGTGCTGGCTGCAACCATTGATCCTTCCTTCCGATCTGACCATTTGAGTGAGAATGAAATCGCTCAAAAAACAGAAACTTTGCAGGAAGAAGTTTTTACAATTTTATACGATGATTTAAGGGAATACGGTGCAGATAGCGAAGACCGTGATTATCAAAGAATTGAAGACGAAATGGCTGAGTATATAACGAGTGACTTCAACGAAGAAGTCGAAGAAACCTATTATGAAGCATGCTTAAGCTGTGATACCTTATACTATGACAATAACTTCGCTTGGGACATTCATATGAATGTGATGGAGAATAACAGTGATAAGGTCATTGTTGAAACGGCACAGCTGCAAGCGTTCACATACACGGGTTCATTTAAAACCATTACTCTCATCAAAGAAGATGGCAAGTGGAAGCTGGATGCGATTGACAGTGAAGTTTTTGACGCTGATCGCCACCTCGATCTGACCGTAGAACAGGCCGAGCAGAGAATTTATGATCAGTTTAAAGTAACTGATGTCACTTACCTGCACACGTATGAGAAAGAAACACAGGATTATGATGGAGATTCTTATACTACCGAAATCCATGTGTTCAAGAACAACGAAGATGGTGCTGAATTTGAAGTGGATGCATCAACGGGCGGGACTGACATCTAAGTCATTAATAAAAATGAAAGAGGTTGGGACAAAACTCAGTCTATTAAACAAAGAAGAACCCTACGAACCAAATTGGTTGTAGGGTTCTTCATTTTATGTTGTTATTTCTCATTTGAGTTAAGTGGAACTGGCCCTGCGCATACAAATGAAAAACCGCTCCAAAGCCTCTTATCTTTGGAGCGGTTTTGAAGGTCGGTGCCTGCGCAGTTACACATATACAAGCTATAAAAAAGAGCGTAGTATCACCTAAAAACCTTTAATACTACGCCATCCTTTAACACTCTAACGCAGCGGGGGGGCATATATACATATAAATTTGGAACGATAACGGTATCTGTTAGACTCTTATTCAATTATTTTTTCATTCAATCCCCGTCTTTTCTTCTAATAGGATCGTCTAATTGTTAGCGGGGGAAGGCTTTTTTATTTAATTGGGTACATTGGAGTAATACACTACATAAGGTTGGGGAAATAAGCTGTCATTTTGCTATGACTTTGTCTCAACAAATAAAAATGGAAAGAAGAAACGCTTGAAGAAAGGGCTGCTTCGTTCAAGTGACTGTAAAGAATTCGTAGTTAAAAAAACTTCATAGAAAAGGAAGGAAACGAAGAAGTTAGTTGCACGTGCTGGTTGAATGATGAACGATCATAAAACACGCATACCAATAAAATTTTAAAATCAACGAAGGCGCATTGTTAAACGACTTATTTGCGTTTTTACACTGGAAATAAACAATCAAAGGAGACGGGGAACTATATGGCGGAAAAAATTCTGAAGTGGTCATTGTATTCGTTAGGAGCAGTATCTCTTATTGTAATTGGGGCAATTGTTTGGGTTGTTTTTTCAGGATTTCAAACAGAAGGTAATTCCATTTCGAAAGAACAAGAACAGATTATGAAGGAGGTCAACGAACCAACGGAACAAAAAGAAATAAAAGCAGTTGAAGAAGACGGTATTCCTTCTGAACGTTCTTTTAGGCAGGAAATACACGAAATGACACATCAAAAGGTTCGAGCAAACGAAAAGCACGGAAGCCAACAAATGACGTCGGAACAAATTGACCGTATGCTTGGAATATTGAAGTCAGTTGAAGAGACCGAAGACCATTACGAACATTTCGATTTTTACAAGCAGTCGTTGGAAGCATGGGATAAAGGTGACTTCTCCAATGCCGTAACTGTCCACAATACCATATGGGAATGGCAGAACGGAACGATTGGAAGGGCAACGGGGCTTATGAGTAAAGAAGAAGAACGTGAATATATTGAGCGGAATTTCTAACAAACGACTCTTTAGAAAAAACTTTTTTTCAAATAAAAAACCGCTCCAAAGCATAGTAGCTTTGGAGCGGTTTTGGAGTACGTTAATAAAGCAGTAATTCATCTTCCTCTTGGGACTGTATGTCGTAAATCTTCCATGTTCCATCTTCCTTATAGAAGCGGTAGGTCCCAACCTCAGAGACGGAGGAAGTCCAAACATTACTTCCGTTTCGTTCATATGGGAAAGTGACCGTTCTTTCCATTTCCCCCTGGGTAATCTTCACATCAGCGAATCGATTGGAAATATGAACTGCATATCCTTGTTTCGGAGTAGTAATATCATACTCCACTGAAGTTCCATCTTCCATTCCTTTGATATCGTATGAAATACTGATCGATTGCATCGCTTCATAATATCCAGTCGTCCGATCTTGTGTCGCTTTTAATTTTTCATAATCCTTTGTTTCAAGAGCAGACGTCCATTCTTCGGATAATTGGTGAATGAGGTTCACCAGATATTCTTCCGTAGGAGCATTCCTTTGTTCTTTGTCTAACGCACGCTTGATCAGCACAATGGATTCCGCACGGTTAGCGTTTCGATTTGGTTTGAATTCTGTCGTGGATACCCCGTGAATAATACCGACTTTACTCGCCTGATTAATCGCATCTAATGCCCAGTGCTGAGATACGTCTTCAAACCTTTTGGCAGATCCTTTAGAAAAGTCAATACTGTCTTCCATTGCTCGAATAACGATGGAAGCAATTTCTGCACGAGTAATGGGACGGTTTGGTTCAAACATATTTTCTCCCATCCCATAAACGAGTCCATGGGAAGAAGCAATACGGACGCTTTCTTCAAACCACTTTCCTTTAATATCTTTAAAATCCGTTCCACCCTCTACTTTCTTCAGGTCTAAGGCACGATTCAAAATAGCTACGAACTCTGCGCGCGTAATCGACTGGTATGGGCGGATTTCTCTTCTACCATCCGACAATTCATACCCCTCAACAAGAGAAGCTTTCGCAAACTGGTCCAGTTCTTCATAAGCCCAATGCCCTTCAATATCGACCGGTTCAAATGGATAAGCATGAATTTGGAGATTAGGAATTAAAAAGAAAACCATAACAACAGACGTCATAAACATTAATTTTTTCAAAACATTCATCCTTTATATTATTTTTGAAAGGGCTCTGACTCCCCAATAAAGGAGAGGACTGGGATTCAACGAGTGCTTTCATTGATATATTCATAGATACTATTAATTATTTAAGGAACAGCGACAACAATAGTTTGATATGTAAAGGTAAAAGTACTAAAAAATGACAAGAAGAGCCACGCATCAGATTAGCACAATCATCGCACTTTTACAATCCTTCGTTCCCGAAGTTGACATCTTCGGTATCCACAACATTTAGAGGTGATTTTACGTTGTTTTTATATAGAATTTATATGCTTAATTTCCCCCTATCATTGAAACTTTTTCCATCCTGCAATCGACTTATTGGAGTGTAAGGGATTAAATTGTAAGTTTATCCGATATGGCAGAAAGTTGGAAGGGGAGATGGAGAGGTTAACTTGATCGCCCCTATGAACAGCTTTTTGAAATCATTTATACCTTGGACTAATTAAACAGTGAGAGCAATGAAAGCATAGAGCTTAAGTAAGAGAGAATTGAATCTTTTTGAAAAGGTTATGACCTTGAACAGTGGGGATTAACAAATTTTTGAGGAGTACGTAATAAGGAACACAAATCTTTTTAATCGTGAGTATTGGTCCTCGTACATAGTGGATCTAAATTACGAAACGAAAGGTATAGTGGCTAATAACATTAAGAACGAAGGTGAGAGGTTGGTTATGAAACCACTTATAGGGATACTGCTTATTATGGTGATTGTAGGTTGCTCTGCGGTTGGGTAATCACGAAAATGTATTATTAATATAGCTGGTCATTATATGGAAGGTGTGATTCTTTGAGAACGTTAATCATGATTTCCGTTGCTCTCCTCTTTACTGCTTGTGGTTATGGGGCTGTCGGTTCTAACGATGAACCTAACACATTGTTGCCAGGCGACTCTCCAGATATTTACGGTTATATCATGGAAAAAGATAGGGACGGAATCCTGGTGGTAAATCCGGAAGGCAAAGACTTCTCGCATACTAAAAAAGAAGAAGATTACCACGAAGCTATTCGAGTAAGGATGAACACAGATGCTGAAGTTGGCGCTGAGGTAGAAGTTTGGTTAGATGGGGGAGTAGAGGAATCCTACCCCGGTCAAGCCAATGGGGATAAGATAAAGGTCGTTCCGGAGAATAAGCCGGATGGTGCGGATCTTTATCCTTCTGAAGCCTTAAGAAAAGCGATAGAACAACACACACTGGGGCAAGGGGTTGTTGTTGTGGAGTCTTCTACTTATGAGTGAAGAGGACAGATGGAAAATAATACTAAAAAATACGTTTTCGACGGAAGAAGAAAGAGAGCGAATCGTTGTAAGAGACTGAGTCTGTATTTTTTGGAGGCTGACCCCAAGTGAGGCTGAAAGGGAGCGTAGGGTTGAGGGTTCGTCCTTGATACTACGCTTTTTCACGCTTTATATGCTTATATGTTCATATAAGCACTTTTTGTAGGTGCCAGAGATGGCGCACATAGAAAACATAGCTGAAATGGGATTTTCTATTTAATCCAAATGGTATATTATTCTCCCTTTAAAACTACTGAGAGCTAGTATAGCTTCATTGGTAATAAGGAGAAAGATAGAGGCTTTGTTACATAATTGTAAAATAATGTCGAAATATAGTGTGCTACGATGGTAGAGGAGAAAAAACAATCCATTCATACATAATCAGGAGGTACAATCTTTTGGGGAAGAAATTTTTCAGTGTCGTGTTAACAAGTCTTATGGCCATGGTCTTATTTGTACCACATACTCAGGCAGCATCCGTCTCAGGCGATGAAGTAATCAAACTTGCAAAAGAACAACTTGGAACGCCATATCAGTGGAGTGGAGAAACTACCGCTGGGTTCGATTGTTCCGGATTTACCTATTACATAATGGACAAAGTAGGAATTAGTCTTTCAAGGGGTTCCTATGATCAATATAAACAAGGGACCTATGTATCGAAATCAAACCTACAAAAAGGTGACTTGGTTTTCTTCTCGGGTACATATAAACAAGGAATTTCCCATGTAGGGTTTTATATCGGAGACGGGAAAATGATTTCGGCTACTAAAAGTAGAGGAGTTGCCATTGACCCTGTCTTCTCTGGTTATTGGGGAGATAAGTACACGGGTGCCAAAAGGTTTTTACATAACAGTTTTTTCAATGATGTATCCAGTGATTACTGGGCTTATGATGAAATAAAACAATTAAATAACGAAGGAATCATCAATGGATATTCTGATGGAAGTTTTGGACCTACAGATCATGTCACTAGAGCACAAGTAGCTATGATGGTGGGCAAGTCATTAAATCTTAATCCTTCTTCTTCTGCCCAATTCAAGGATGTTTCTTCTGCACACTGGGCATATGGTTACATCAATGCGGCTGTGAATGCTGGTCTGATCACTGGTTATGAGAACGGTACATTCCAACCAGATGAAGCGATTACCAGATCTGAAATAGCAGCGATCATCAATAGAGCTTTCGAATTTAGCAATAAAAGCAATTCTTATCGTTTTAAGGATATGAATTCTTCTCATTGGGCCTATGATGATGTGTATACATTAGCTTCGAATTCTATCACTTCAGGATATAATGACAACACATTCCGCCCTAATCAGGAAGCAACTAGAGCTGAATTCAGTGCTTTCTTGTATCGTGCTTTAAATTAAGGTTTCGGTGCCTGACCCCCAGTGCGTTAGATCATTAAAGGATGGCGTAGTATCAAAGGTTCTTAGGTGATACTACGCTCTTTTTTTTTGGAGTTTATATGTGTGTTTGCGCATATATGCATGTTTGCTTAAGAATGGTTTCAGTACCTGTTAGACTCTCCTTCAATCTTTTTTTATTCAATCCCCGTATTTTCTTCTAATAAAATCGTCTAATTATAAGAGGAGGAAGTCTTTTTTATTTCCAATTAATTGTGTACATTGGATCTATACATTACACAAGATCGGGAAAAAAAGTACTAAAACACAGAATGCTTATCATTAATAAAACATTTCACTTTCGAAATAATAAGAGCGAAGGGAGGGATAATCATGGCGCAAGGAAACAAGAAACGTTCGAATAAAAATGCAAAAATTCATGATCGTAAAGAAGAGAAACAGCCGAGGGAAAAACGATAATTGTATATAGATTGACAAGCAATCGGTGAATTTCTCGGCTTGAATTTTTGAAGAATGAGCATGAGAACAATACAACTTGTGCTCATTCTTTCAACAATACCCGGGAAATGACTACCTACTTACCTTCGAGTCGTACTGCCTTTCCCCTACTGAAGTGGATGATACTTTACAAACAAATAATGTAAGTGAACAAATTAAATCAGTGTATGATTATCCTCCCATCTTCATAGGATGCTTTGAAGGGTATGACCCGTCAAAATTCCTATGACCGAGGAGGGTGTTATGAAATATTGTAGAGAGTGTGGAAAGGCACTGGTCGAAGGTAATAAATTTTGTTTGGAATGTGGGCATCCAGTCGTTTCTGGATCTGATCCAACTTTTCAAAAGCCACCAACACAAACCAGGAGTCCGAAGAAGAAATTTACAAAGAAACAAAAACTATGGTGGGCAGTTGGCAGCGTTGGGTTTCTCCTTCTAGTCACAGCATACATAATAGCAGTCGATATGACTTCGAAAACTAAGCTTGTCCAAAAGTATGAAACGGCCATCGAGCAGAGTGATGCGAAGGCACTGGCTGATCTGTTTATTTTTGAAGACTCCGCTGAGAAAGTAGATGAAGAGGGCACACAGGCGTTTTTGGATTATCTTAAAGAATATCCGGAGGAAGCACAAGTCTTATTGGAGGAACTGGAAGGGCAGTTAGATAAGCCGAAGACGAGGAAAGATGAATTCTGGGATGAATGGCTGGATGAAGATTATTTCATCACCATTGTACAGGATGGGAAGTTCTTATTTTTTGACCGATATCGACTTGCCGTGGAGCCGGTCTATGTCACACTGTATACGGATTACAAAGGAACAAAAGTGAGCCACGGAGAAAAAGAGGTGTACACCGCTTCCGAAGACGATGAAGGACAGGAATATGGACCGCTATTCCCCGGAACCTATCAATTTTCTGCTGCTTATAAAAATCAAACAGCTGATTTGAAAACTACAGAAGACGTGGAGCTTTGGGATCGTTACAATGATGACGTTTACTTCCAAATGGAAGCAGACACGGTCACTTTTCAAACAGAATCCATGCCTGTTGATTCAGCCAAGCTGTATGTAAATGGAGAGCTGGTCGACTTCGATCCTTTTTCAGGGGAAGCTTATGGACCCGTCATGTTGGATGGTTCGATGAAAGCAGAAGTGGAGGCGGAATTTCCTTGGGGAGTCATGAAGTCAGACCCGATCGCCTTGGAGGAACAAGATGTGATGGTAACCTTCCAATTTACTGAAGAGATGGAAAGTGAAATCGCAGAAATCGTCGGGGAATATTATCAATCCTACTTGGAATCCTTTGAAACCCTGGGAGAACTCCCGCTGAAACAGGCAACCGCTGATTTTGGAGAAAATGTACAGGATCGTTTTGATGGATGGAACCAGGAAGGACACACAACTCAGCTCTGGGTGAAGAATTTTGAAATGGCGCGGGGAGATAAATATCTGACTAAGCGAAATGGTCAGTACTTTATCCAGGTAGATGTAAGGATGGAAGCTTTTGAAAGTCATTTTATAACCGAAGACGGACCGGGAGATCCTGGATTTTTTAATAACACCATAAGCTATAGCATGGTTTATGACGATGGTTGGAAAATAAATGATGAAGAATATTTCTCTATGGACTTTGAGGAGGACTTTAAGAAAACAGTTCCCATAATGGAAGACTCAGGAGTATTTCAGCTAGAGGTTTCTATGGAAGAGACACCGGTGGAAGAATCCGTTCAAAATTTACAAACCACGGATGCTGCCCAGTTTGTGATTGATTTCAGAAATGCGTATGCGGCTGCTTTAAATGCCGTGGACTTTTCAATCGCGGAGGATTATTTGCTGGACGATAGTACCGCCTACCATGAATTGAAGGGCTATATGGAAACAGAAGTCGAGGATGCTTTTGACTTTAATTTTACACTGAACAAACCATTGAATGTGGAGTCAAAGGATGATGGTGCAACTGTTTTAATGCATGAAAAGTTTATTTTTACTCATAATGGCGACGAAACTTACTATGATCGTGAGAAAGAGTACACGCTCATATTAGATGAGGATGGAAACTATAAAATTGAGAGAATTGACATCCTAGAAACTGCACGAGATTGATAGAGGCGCTTAGCGTCTCTTTTTTTACATTAAAATGTGACGTAAGCGAGTGTACTATTACTAATACGATATAAAAGAAGCGTGGCATCAAGATTTCCTAATCTTGATGCCACGCTTTTTCCATTCTCTTGAAGATCAACCTGTTCTTTTTCTATCCATTAAAAGGGCATGAACATATCGGTCATGCTGGCAATGACTTGGTTCACTACCACGCGAAGGAGGATGAATAGAATCAAATAAGTAAGCATGGTATGGAGGAAAGGGTCCAGGCCAAGCTTTCTGTCATGATGCAAAGAGTAAAGAGTAAATGGAATACTAGCTCCGAGTCCAAACAATATTAGCGCGTTTGTGAATGGAACCAAAGACACAAGTCCGAGTAATAAAAGTAAGCAGGTGACCGCTAGTAAGATCATTGGAATCGTCAGAAAGGTAACGAACCTCCCGGATACTTCTTTAAAGGACGGAGCTTGAGGATTTTTTATTTTTAGTAAAAAGAACATGGTGACACAGACGCATGTGATGGCTAGGAGTGCTGTGATCAAGACTGGGAAAAATACGGCCATGAACGGAACATCAAAACCGAAGCCAAAAAGTCCGAACATATCCGTTACTTTTTGAGTCGCAATATAAACCGTAAGTACGGAGAAAAGAAGGAATAATAAAAACGTATTCCTTGCTTTCGAAAAGTTATCATCGATTCCCTGTTGGAAAGCATTGGTGGGTTCTTTGCAAACCACTTTCAGATACTCGAAATAACTTTTCGTCCCTTCAATAAAATTTCCTTTTGTACCCTGGATACTTCCTGTTCTGGTTACAGCCGGTAAAGCTGCGCCTCCTTGTCCAAATGGTTGTGGAGCAATTTGATTTGCTTCCGGATTGGCTGAATTAGTATCGCTGCTATTGAAAGTTGTGTCCGGGTTAGCTTCGTTTTCCAGGGGTTCGAAAGACCTGCCACAGTTCCCGCAAAATTTCCCTCCTTGATAGGCTGCTTCACAGTTAGCGCAGTGTTGCATAGCAATCACTCCTTTTTGAGTATAAGTGCTGCTTATGTACTCCTCCTTTCGTTTGGGAATTAAGGCAATCATGAAATTATACTCAATTGAACACTTGTTAATGCCCATAAAATACAAAACACAAAGGACTTAGGAATCACTATAGAGATTATTCACTTTTATTTCCTCTTAGAGTAACATCAAACAAGAGATCCAAACGATTACGTCGTTCGCCAGTAAGAGTGCCAACTTTGCACATATGGCCAGGATCAGACATCATGTTAATACGCCAACGAATTATCGTTGGCGTGTGTTACAACGATTCGTTGACGCAAATGTTTGTAATCATATATAAACTCTCCTGTCCATTCCAGTAAAAAAACAGGAGGTTTTGTGAATCCACTGGTTAAATAGCTTCTTTAGCTTGATCAGGGCTTTCAACTTTAACAAATTCGGTATCTGGTAAAGGTTTGGTGAAAAAATTAGTCAAATAGATGAGATAAACACCACCAACAGCTACCCAGGATAATCCCCCTATGATGGTGGGAAAGTCTAGTAAAGCTAACAGCCATGCAATGAAAGCTGCTCCTATGAAAGGGAAAATCATGTTCGTCACCATTCCATTCATCGTACTTTTTTTGTTCTTGAAAAATAATGTGATGACACATACGTTCACAAAGAAGAAGGCACTGAGTGCTCCGAAGTTCACAAATCGAATCGCGTCATCAATACTGATGAAGATCGCTAATAAAGAAATGATTGAAGCAATCACAATATTAATGACAGGGGTCTTAGATACAGGATGAACAAATCCGAACCATTTCTTTGGAAGGATGGAATCTCGTCCCATTACATAAAGCAATCTTGAAACACTTGTGACAGAAGCAAGCCCTTGAGTGAAAATGGCTGCAATTAAGACAGTGATAAAAATAGAGCGGAGAAAACTCCCTCCAACCACCCCGACGAGTTCGAGGGCAGCAGAATCAGGATCGGCAAAGGTTAGATTGGGAAGAGCTGTCTGGATGAAGTAGGACGTGCCGACATGGAGAAATGCAATAATGCCAATCATAATAAAAATGGCTTTTGGAATCGTTTTTTTCGGTTGAATGGTTTCTTCTGAGAGGGTGGTCATGGTGTCAAATCCAAGGAAGGAAAATACGACGATCGAAGCTCCTGCCAGAACAACAGGAAGGGACATATCAACATTTACAAATGGCTCTAGGGTTACTAAGCTGCCAGCGCCATCTGAATGCAGCAATCCATAGGCCAAATAGGCACAAAAAACAATCATAAAAATGATTTGCATGATAACGAAAAGGCGGCTGATGTTCGCAGAAGAGTTCACCCCTTTGATCGCTATCGCAGCAAGAAGGACAATCAATCCAATGATCCACACATAGGTGGGAACAGAAGGAATTTCGGCATGAAGGAAAATTCCAAATGTAATACAGGCAATAATAGGAGCGAAAAGGTAATTAAGAAGCAGTACCCATCCTACTAAAAACCCTACATTTGGGTGAATCGCTTTTTTGGCAAAAGTGTAAGCCGACCCGGAAATAGGGATTTTCTTGGCCATAATGGCATAGCTTGCTCCTGTGAAAAGTACAGCGAGAACGGCCGTCATATAGGAAGCTGTAAGAAAACCGTTCGATCCTTCGTAAGCGACACCGAATACGGAAAAATAAATCATCGGCGTATTCCAAGCGAGACCTAAGAAAATGACCTGCCACAACGTCAATGTCCTCTTCAATTCTGTTTGTTTTTTCATAATTACCCCTTTCTAGAGTCGTAAGTGATTACCTCGAGCCTTTCGATTGAAAAACTTATAAACTCTATTCTTTGGATAAAATTAGAAGAATGCAACAGTTGTGTTAGATTTTCTAACATAAGCTGAGAGATGATTTAAGGTAATGAATGCCTTTTCATTGGCTTGGGATAAAGGTTACAGCCCAAAGAAAGTTTTTTGATAAATCTGCGGAATTTCATAGATGGATATAAATTAGAAAAAGCCTCTGGTAAAATTCGGGAAAAAAGTATGTCAGAAAATCTAACATAGTAGTTGAAGAGGGGAATTGGATTAGCTATACTGCTCACAACATCAAAATTTCATAAGGGTTCTCGAATAAGAGAACAAAAAAGCTTTCTAGGGTTCCGTTGATTGAAAATGATCAAGTCTGGTCCGAGAGAAAGCGATATAGGGAAAACCTATATACACGGAGGGACAAAAGCCTGGGAGATGACAAATCTTCCAGGCTTTTTTTATTTATCTTTTTCCCTCATCAAATTTTAAGGAGGAGTCAAAATGGAAAGACTTTGGAGTTTAACACTTGGTTCCGGTGCAAAGTGGTCTGGAAATATTTCAAAAGGGAAGCTGATTCGAGTAACAGCGCTTGAAGATGGAGCGAACCTGTCAGGACTTCTATTCAATGCCGCAGACTTAACCGAAAGTTACAACATGCCTGATACATTAAAAGGACAGCACATCTCGCGACTAACGAAAGGTAATGTCCTAATGAGTGACAACGGACGGGCGATGGCGAGTTTTGTTGAGGATGATCTGAATTGGCACGACCCTATTGGAGGCTATACCACCCGTCGAGGAACAGATAAGAAGTATGGGGCAACAACGTTTCAGGAAAATCAAAACGAATGGTTCCGAAGCGGGGAAGAAAATCTGGCGGTGGAATTAATGAGGAATGGCTTGCAGTCTAGGGATATGGTGCCTGTCTTTAATCTTTTTTCTAAAATCCATGTCGATGATTCAGGGTCGATGCATTTCGTGGAGGATCATTGTAAACAAGGAGATGCAGTGACTCTAAGAACTGAAATGGATCTCGTCCTTCTCCTTTCTAACACACCGAACCCCCATGACCCGCGGACCAATTATCCGTCTGTTCCGATCCTATTGGAGGTCTTTCCTGCTGAACCGATTAAGGAAGATGATAACTGTGTAAACAATCGTCCGGAAAATAAAAGAGCGTTTGAAAATACATGGGATTATTACAAGCTAGTAACTCAATAACTTCAGAAAGCCGAGGAGGAATTTATATAATGACTATTTTAACTAAAGTGAAAAGTTCCCGCGAAGCAGTTGAGGCCGTTTATGATTATGGCCTTCCAGCAGGTGAAGGGTGGATGTATGAATTACTGCCTGGTCAAGTATTACGCATCGTGGATACAGAAGGGAATCAGGCTGCGGACACACTTTTCTATGATGCTGACCATCCCGAGGATCATTACAGTGCAATCCAAACGATTTCTGAGCAGCAGAATGTGTATTTAACAACAGGTTCTAAACTGCTTGCTGAATCAGGGAAGGAACTCCTTGAAATTGTCGCAGATACAGTAGGCCGCCATGACACATTGGGAGGAGCTTGCTCAGCCCAAAGCAACACGGTTAGATATGCACATGACCGCCTTCCTATGCACAACTGCCGGGACAACTTCATGCTCCAGCTTGCGAAACATGGAGAGAGTTTCACGAAAAGGGATCTTGCGCCAAACATCAATTTCTTCATGAATGTCCCGGTTACTCAATCGGGTGGATTATCGTTTGAAGATGGAATATCAGGGCCGGGGCATTATGTGGAAATGAAAGCGAAATGCCGTACGAAAGTCTTGATTAGTAACTGCCCACAGTTGAACAATCCTTGTAGCGGATACAACCCGACATCCATCCGTCTTCTCGTATGGGACCAATAGTGTACGTTTAATTGTCGGAACATTCTTATAATAAAATGAAGAGGGGTTATTATTATTTTTTCTAAAGTACTGATTGCCAATCGCGGACCTATTGCTGTACGTATTGAACGGACTTTGAAAAAGCTTGGGATTGCTTCTGTAGCTGTCTATACGAAAGCGGACCAGGACAGCCTTCACGTTGACCATGCGGATGAGGCGGTGGAGATTGGAGATGGTCCTGCGGGAGAGAGCTACTTAAATGCTGATCTTATTCTCCAAACGGCGGTCAAAACAGGAGCAGAAGCTATTCACCCCGGATATGGTTTTCTGAGTGAAAATGCAGCGTTTGCCCGCGCCTGTGAGGAAAAAGGCATTGTTTTCATCGGCCCTACAGCTGATCAGATGGAGACCTTCGGGTTGAAGCATTCAGCGCGGGAAATGGCTGAGAAGGCAGGGGTCCCATTACTTCCAGGTACCGATTTGATAGAGAATTTAAAAGAAGCGAAAGAAGCGGCGAATTCGATCGGTTATCCGGTTATTTTAAAAAGTACAGCAGGAGGCGGCGGCATAGGCATGCGTGTTTGTGCGGATGAAGAAGCATTAAGTACGGCCTTTGAAGGCGTCCGGCACCTGGCCGAGACGAATTTCAAAGATGGAGGACTATTCTTAGAGAAATTCATAGCCAAAGCCCGTCATGTGGAAGTTCAGATCTTCGGACAATCAAGTGGGAAAGTAGTGGCTTTAGGAGAAAGAGATTGTTCTATACAGCGAAGAAATCAGAAGGTGATTGAGGAAAGTCCTGCTCCTGGTTTGACAGAAGAAACACGAATGAGCATGGCTGAAGCAGCTGAACGACTTGCTTTAGCGTCTGGATACAGCAGCGCAGGTACGGTGGAATTCTTATATGACCCTGAATCCCGTGAATTTTATTTCTTAGAAGTAAACACAAGGCTTCAAGTCGAGCATGGCGTGACCGAAGAGGTCTTTAACATAGATTTAGTGGAATGGATGGTTAAAGAAGCGTCAGGAGATTTAGGTGATCTTGACAGAGAAGAATTGCAAACTCAAGGTCACAGTATTCAAGCGAGAATTTACGCGGAAGACTGCCTGCATGATTTTCGCCCGAGCGCCGGATTTTTAGACAAAGTGGCGTTTTCAAGTGAAGCAAGAAATGAAACATGGGTGAATGACGGAGTAACGGTTACCACGTTGTACGACCCTATGCTTGCTAAAGTAATTGTCCGCGGCAACGACCGGCAGGAAGCGGTTGATAAACTGAAATCGGCCCTGTCCCAAACAAAGATGTACGGGGTCACATCGAACATTCAATATCTCCAGTCTCTCCTGGGCGAATCCAGGTTCCAAAAAGGCGACGTATTCACGCAGCTGTTGGCGGATTTCCAACCAGAAGAGAATGCCTTGGAAGTCCTTGATGGCGGGGTGCAGACAACCGTTCAAGATTATCCAGGACGGACCGGGCACTGGGATGTAGGCGTTCCCCCATGCGGTCCAATGGATTCTTATTCCTTCCGCATCGGCAATCAATTGCTTGGAAATGACGAAGATGCCCCTGGATTAGAGCTTACTTTAAGGGGAGGTGCCTACCGTTTTCGAAGCGGCATGTGGTTCTGTGTAACAGGTGCAGATATGACGCCAGAATTAGATGGAAATCCAGTACCACTCTATAAGCCTGTTCGAGCCGAAAGAGGCCAGACCTTGTCATTTAAAGAAACCAGCAAAGGCATGCGCACTTATTTATTAATTGAAGGCGGATTTGATATGCCGAAGATCCTCGGAAGTTCCTCAACATTTACGCTAGGTGGATTCGGTGGTCACAGTGGAAGGGCCCTTCGTGCGGGTGATGTGCTGGGTATTCGTGGAGGCATCCACCCGGGAATCGTGCAGGAAGTCCCTTTGGAGAAACAGCCGCAGTTAACGAATCACTGGACGATTGGAGTTATACCAGGCCCGCATTGTACAGAGGAATATTTGCAGGAGGATTATTTGAATCAGTTGACGGAAACGGAGTGGGAAGTTCATTTTAACAGCTCCCGCACTGGAGTCCGTCTAAAAGGACCAGCTCCTCATTGGACGAGAGAGGACGGAGGAGAGGCAGGACTTCACCCTTCTAATATTCACGATAATGCTTATGCTGTAGGGACACTTGATTTGACGGGGGATATGCCGATTCTGCTTGGGCCTGATGGGCCGAGCCTTGGTGGGTTTGTTTGTCCGGTAACGACAGCTTCTGCTGAATTTTGGAAGATTGGTCAGCTATCCCCAGGCGATACCATACGTTTTCAACTGTTAAGTATAGAGGAGGCCAATGATCTCCGTAAGATTCAAGAAGAAAAACTGGCAGGCATCGGTTCGGGAGAATGGGCGGATATTACCAAAGATGCGCTTCCTGTACCCAATCCTAAACTGGACTCAAACTATCCGATTTTTAAGTATGAAGAAACAGGACGCAGATTTCCAATTACCATACGTTGCAGTGGGGATGAATATCTCCTCGTTGAATACGGAGAAATGGAATTGGATTTGAAGCTTCGTTTCCAGGTGCAAGTATTAATGGAAGAAATTAAATCGCAAAATTGTCTTCCGGTTATCGAGATGACCCCAGGCGTCCGTTCTCTCCAGGTCCACATTGATCCGTTGAAAATGTCTGTCAAGGAAGCGAGTCAAAAAATCATGGAAATTGATGAACAATTGCCACCGCTTGAATCGCTTGAGGTTCCATCAAGAATTGTGAAGCTTCCGTTATCCTGGAACGACCCATCTACCCAGCTGGCGACCGAACGCTACGAGCAGAATGTTCGTCCTGATGCTCCGTGGTGTCCGGATAACATAGAATTCATCAGACGTATCAATGGTCTTGAGACCATTGAAGATGTGAAAAAGGTTGTGTTTGACGCGAATTACCTTGTGCTCGGTCTTGGAGATGTGTATTTAGGAGCACCACTCGCTACTCCTACCGATCCAAGGCATCGACTTGTTACGACGAAGTATAACCCGGCCAGAACCTGGACGCCGGAAAACGCTGTTGGTATCGGTGGTTCCTACATGTGCGTCTACGGAATGGAAGGGCCCGGGGGCTACCAATTTGTAGGGCGGACCATTCAAATGTGGAACCCGCTTCGCTCCACAGAAAGCTTCGAACCAGGAAAGCCATGGCTGCTCCGCTTTTTTGATCAAATTCAATATTATTCAGTAGAACCGGATGAATTAATGAGATTAAGAGAAGACTTCCTGCGTGGACGTTTTGAAGCGGATATTACAGAAACCACCTTCAACCTGGGAGAGTATCTCGAATTTCAGGAATCTATTAAAGAGAGTGCAAAGGAATTTAAAGATCATCAGCAAGCATCATTTCAAGCAGAAAGAGAAAGATGGAAAGAACTCGGTATTGCTGAACATGTAGGAGAGGAAGATACAGGTCAATCGATAATTGAAGAAGACGTACCTGAAGGAGAAACAGCCGCCCGCTGCCAAATGCCGGGCAGTGTATGGAAAGTTCTCGTTTCCCCTGGTGATTATGTACAAAAAGGAGACACTCTTATAATAGAAGAAAGTATGAAAATGGAGTTCCCACAACAGGCTCCTTGTGATGGGTATATCGTATCTGTAAGTGTAAAGCCTGGTGACCAGGTGCATGCAGGACAATTGATTGCAAGTATTAAAGAAGAAAAGGTGGTGGCGGCCCATTGAGAACGATTCCTTGGAATATAACCATTCATTGGCTGCAGGAAAACTACAGAGAAGGGAATGTGACCCCTCGTGAAATTATCAATGAAATCATAGATCGGTTTGAGAAAGATACAGACATGAACATTTGGATTACACCTCCTAATATAGAAACAATAGAGTTTTATCTCAAGCGTTTGGAATACCTGGACCCTAAAGACCACCCCTTATGGGGAGTGCCTTTTGCTATCAAAGATAACATTGATTTAAAAGATGTACCTACGACAGCTGGTTGTGAGGAGTATGCGTATACCCCGGACGAACATGCAACGATTGTCGAGCGGTTGATTCGTGCGGGTGCCATTCCAGTTGGAAAAGCGAATCTTGATCAATTCGCCACAGGGCTTGTGGGCACGAGGAGTCCTTACGGGGAAACACATAACTCCATACGTAAAGAAATGATCAGTGGTGGTTCAAGCTCAGGATCTGCTGTAGCCGTTGCCCGCGGCCAGGCTGCTTTTTCATTAGGAACAGACACGGCTGGTTCCGGTCGCGTTCCGGCTGCTTTGAACAACTTGGTGGGATATAAACCGAGTTTAGGTGCCTGGTCGAAAAAAGGGGTCGTACCTGCTTGTGAAAGCGTGGATACAGTATCTGTGTTTGCTCATACGCTGAATGATGCACTTATGGTTGATCAGCAAGTAAGAGCAAAAGACGCGTCTGACCCATGGTCGAAAAAAATGTCTTCTGAGAAAACATCGCCCCTTAAGAAAATCTGCCTTCCGAGCGAGCCGGTTGAATTTTTCGGAAGTTATAAAACCGAATATGAGAAAGCCTGGGAAAGAACGAAAGAAAAGATAAAGAGCCTCCCTCTTCCTATAGAGTACGTGAATCCACGGATATTTGAACAAGCGGCTGAAATTCTATATGGAGGTCCGTGGATATCCGAAAGGTGGTCCGCTTTAGGAGGGTTCCTAGAATCCCATCCTGATGCTCTTCACCCGGTCACAGAAAAAGTCATACGATCCGGTGCACCCGACCAGTATGATGCCGCTTCATTATTTGATAGCATCCATAAGCTGCAATCATTAAAGCGGGAAGCGGAAGAGCTTCTTCGTGAGAGTGTACTAATCATGCCTACTTGTGGTGGAACTTGGACAAGAGATGAAGTAAGAAAAAATCCAGTCTCAGCCAACAGTGATATGGGGCGTTTTACGAATCATTGTAACTTGCTCGATCTGGCCGCTGTAGCCATTCCTTCAGGCGATGCCGCAGAGGAAATCCCGTTCGGAATTACGTTGTTCAGCTTGTCCGACCAGGAAGACATCATGGTGGAAGCGGCAGAGTTATGTATGAGAGAGCGTACTCCTATACTTGGAGAGGAGAGTACCTGCCTGGCTGTTTGTGGTCTTCATATGAGAGGCTATTCTTTAGAGAAGCAAATGATAGAATTGGGCGCTGAATTTATCAAAGAAGATAAAACGGCTCCCATTTATCAGCTTATGAAACTACCTGGTCAACCAGCCAAACCAGGCATGATTAAGCAAGTCCATGGGGGAACAAGTATTGAAGTCGAATTGTGGGACATGCCTCTTCGTTCTCTGGGCCGGTTGATTACTTCTATTCCCGCTCCTTTGGGGATAGGGAAGGTAGAGCTTCAGGATGGGAGTGAAGTGCCGGGGTTTATCTGCGAGGGGTATGCAGAAGAAACAGCTGAAGATATTTCCGCACTAGGGGGTTGGAGACAGCTCAAAACTTGAGGTGAACCTTTTCAGGATCCTGATCCCTGGTTTGGTAGAGAGTAAGGATTAGCGTAGTATCAAGTATTTAATAGCGATATTGCGTATTTTTCTTCTGATGCCTTGCTTTGAGCAAGTGTGGAGGAGGTTCAGCTACCATGTGTAGCGGGTTGCCCAAATGTTTTGGTCATGCCTTTTGGTGCTTTACAAGGGTAGAGACAAAAACAGGAAAATTTGGAGGGATGGTGTAGAAACCATAATAATAAGAAACATGTTGCTGATTTATTTCAATCATAGCATTAGAAGACGTAACACCAGAGGTTTGACCTCTGGTGTTACGCACTTATGGAAGATCTTATTAATAAGATTTGATTGTCGTAGGAAAACCATATGTTTAGTTAACCTGATTTTTCCAACACCAACTCCTCCTCTTTCGCTTTCGCTGTCAATGCACTCACAATACCCATGATCACAAAGGCTGCAGCTGCACTAAAGAACATCGCAATAAAGATATTTCCAATTAAGTTAAGAGACGTAAAGGTGACATACAAGGAAGCCCCCGTAACCACAGCGGCGATGGCACCATAATGATTCGCACGGTTCCAGAAATAACCGAGAGTGATTGGTGCGATAATCCCGGATATGATCGCGGAAAAGCTGAATTGGATAAGGAAGGCCAGGGACTCTGGTCGTTCTAATGAGAAGTAAAGGGACAGGAGTCCAACGACAATCAGGGATCCTTTCGCTACTTTTAATGACTTGTTGTCCAGTTCTTGCGCAGACATTTTTCTTGAAGTCAGGAACGGTGCGACAACCCGGTACAAGTCGTTACCGATACTTGTGGTAATTCCTAAGTACAGGCTGTCCGTACTGGATAAAATCGCGGAGATGATTCCGACAATCATGATGGCTGCGATGACACTTGGGAATGCTTCGATTACATAAGTCGGAATCGCAGCATCGGCACTTTGCAAGCTTGGGAAGAGTACGCGCGCGGCGAGTCCTCCAAGAACCATCAATGTAGAAATGACGCATAGCACGAGCCCTGCGGATAACGTGAATGGAGCCAGGTCTTCCTCTTTTTCAATTGACAGTACTTTGTTCAACAAGTGTGGCATCAATACGAAACTGAATAGAAGGAACTGAACGGCCATGATGGCGAGCGCACTGTTATACGGACCCCCGTCGGCAATGGCAGCGGTCAGGTTCGGGTCGATGCTATGCAGGCGGTCGGTCAGCACACCGAAAACGTTCCAACCTCCACCGATGGTCCACAAAAAGGAGACCACGATGAAGATCGAGGTAATCGCCATAAGAATCCCCTGGATGCCGTCCGTGATGATTTGTGCGAAGGCTCCGCCAAGACCGATGTAAAGAATCGTGATGGCTACACCGATGATAATGCCCCAGAAATAGGGGATGCCGATGACGGTTTCAAAAATGGTTGCAAGCCCGACATTTTGTCCGACGATATAATAAACATTGAATAAGATCAGAAGAGAGACGATGGCTTGCAGGGCTTTCGAGTTATAACGTTTTCCAAGCCACTCCGGCAGTGTCGACACGTGACCGAATTTTTTCCCGTAACGCCAGAACGTTTTGGCGAATAGAAGAAGTCCGACCCAGGATACGCCAAAGCAGCCAAGGGTGTACCAAAGCACGGCGGTCCCGTGTTCGTAGGCAAGGCCTGGGACACCGATGAATAGGTTCGCACTGGCGTAGGAGGTGGCAAAACTTGCTCCGACAAGCCATGGGCTCACTTTCCCCCGCGCGGTTGCAAATCCGGACATCGACTGGCTGTGAGCCCGCCCTTTTTTACCCACCCACGTTACAGCGGCAAAGTATACAGCCAATAAAAGAATGACGGTCCATAACAATACACTGGAATCTGTAAGCATCGTTTATCGTTCTCCTTTCTTCGTTGTGTAAAAGTTCTTCCATATGAATAATCCAAGCAACCAGAATAAAGCAACAGCGATGAAGTAAGTAAGGATCATTTTGTTTCCTCCTGTTTTTTGAAGAATGGTAGTGGGTGAGGCCCGATTTCACTGATTTCCATTTCTACTTTCATGTTATAAGTTAAGTCTGTTTCGTCTATTAATACGTGCGTCAATAGAGAAGGTCCTTCCTCAAGGGCGACCACGCCCACCACATAGGGCGTATGTTCCTGCCAGGCGGGATGGCCGGCGCGGTGAATAACGCTCCATGTTTTCAGCCTTCCTCGACCAGACGCTTTTTTCCATGTTAACGAATCATGAAAACAATGAGGACAGTGCTCTCGAGGATAGAAGATCCATCCCTCACACTTCTCGCATTGTTGCAGGCTCAAGTGCCCGGCTTGGATGCTTTCCCAAAAAGGTTGACTAACGGGTGTAATCGTAGGACCTGGCAAAGAAATGTTCTGTAGTTGGCTCATCGTTCTCCTCCTAACACAAGAGCGGTCGTTTCACTTAATGTGGCTCCGTTCCCTGTCACGAGTGCTTTTTTGGCATTAGGGATTTGTCGGTTTCCAGCTTCGCCTCTCAATTGATGGACGGCCTCAATGACATGGGACATGCCGCCTGCCAAGTCTGCCTGGCCGAAGCCCAACTGACCGCCATGCGTGTTCAATGGATAATCTCCGTCATGGCTGAAGCTGTGGTTTCTGACAAACTCCCCGAACTCACCCGGCTTACATAGACCCGCACTTTCGAGGGTTGTGGCAACGACACTTGTATAACAGTCGTACAGTGAGAAAAGGTCAATGTCTTCCACGTCCGTCCGTGCTTGTTCAAGCGCTCTTGGGATCGAATAGTTGAATGGCAGGTCCCCAATTCCCGGAGCCTGACTGACTGCCCGGTGAGTGATTTTTTCACCCGCTCCTTTCAGATAGACCGGTTTATATTTACCTTCGGCTGCTTTTTCAGCAGATGTGACGACGACGGCTGCACCACCGGCGACTGGCATGACGATTTCCAACAGGTGAAGTGGATCGGCAATCATGGGAGAGGCTAGAATATCTTCCACTTCGGCGGGCTTATTATAAAAAATCGCATCTGGGTTCAACTGGGCATTTTTCCTGGCCCAATAAGCAATCCTTGCGAAATCTTCCTGCGTGGATCCGTACTCTTCCATGTGCTGTCTTTTTAAGAGGGCATAGGAAGTATTCGCTCCTGATGCACCGAAAGGCACATCAAATTCGCGTATCGGATTGCGGTTCGGGGATCGTAATGTTTCCCCTTTTTCATTTTTATTGGCTAACACACAGACGACGGTTTCGCACATGCCGGCCTGGATGGCTGCGGCAGCTCTCCAAATCATCCCCGGGCCAGTTGCACCACCGAGATCCACCGTATTGGACATCGTGGGATCTATTCCTAGATACTCAGAAACCGTCGCCGGCACATGCTGCGGCGTTTCCCCGACTTGTGGTCCGACAAGCAGGCCGTCGACGTCTTCCTTGGAGATGCCGGCATCCTGAATAGCGAGGCGGACGGATTCTGCAATCAAACTTAAGGTTGTTTTTCCTTCTGAATAACGGACGGGCTTCAGTTCACCGATGCCGATGATCGCCCCTTGGGGTTGGTTGGCCATTACGCGAACTTCCTTTCTGATAGATGACGAAATGATTGTAAGCTGGATGGATTACGTAAGGAGGCTTCGTTTTTCACTGCATCTCCTAAAGCGGCTGTTTTCGCTGCTCCTTCGACCCTTTTTCCATTGATGGTATGGGGGATTTCCTCCACTTGATAAATCCGCTTCGGTACATGGCGAGGAGAAGCTTTGGCACGGATCTGCCTGCGTATTTCTTTTGCCAAGTCTTCCGTCAGTTTTTCTGTCACGACACAAAGGATGATTTCTTCGTCGTTATCTTTCGGTAATCCGAAAACGACGCTGTCATTAATTTCCTTGATATGGTCGACGACACCGTAAATTTCAGCCGTCCCGATGCGGACGCCTCCTGGATTCAATGTCGTATCGGCACGTCCATAAATGATGAACGATTGGTCGATGGTCTGTTCCGCTAAGTCCCCATGTGTCCAAATCCCTGGACGTTTGGAAAAGTAGCTCTTCCGGTAACGTTCCTCTCCACCTTCACCGAAAAAGGTGAGCGGCATGCTTGGGAATGGTTGGGTACAAACAAGGTCACCCTTCTCTTCGTAAACCGATGCTCCTCGCTCATCCAATACATCAACCGCCATTCCTAAAGCTTTGCATGCGATTTCGCCTCGCTTCAATGGATGAACGGGTGATCCCATCACAAAACAGCCGATGATTTCTGTTCCGCCGGAAATGGAAGCAAGGAACAGATCCTGTTTGATGGTTTGATAGATCCAGTTGTACTGTTCAGGTGCTAGTGGAGCTCCGCAGGATAGCAGACTTTTCAAAGTGTCGAGAGAATGACTGCTTTTCAGATCGACGCCTGCTTTCATCAATGTATCTAAATACTTAGGGCTTGTGCCGAAATGGGTGATGCCGACTTCATCCGCAATGTCCCACAAATGGGTGAGGGAATCCTGCCTTACAGGAGAGCCATCATACAACAGGATTGCCGCTTCACTGGCTAACCCTGAAACGAGCCATGGATACATCATCCAGGCGGTATTCGTGTACCAGAACAACACATCATTTTGCTGGACATCACAATGGAGCTGGTGCTCTTTTACATGTTGCAGGAGCGTCCCGCCGACCGAGTGGACGATCGCTTTCGGCAATCCCGTTGTTCCTGATGTATATAAAATATATAAGGGATGGTCAAAAGGGACGGGTTCGAACGTCGGCTCACTGGCTTCATTGTTGCAAAGCTCGTCCCAGGATAGAGATTGGAGTCCTTCTATAGAAGTTTCGCCTCCGAACGTGACGAGGGCGGATAGTCCTTCAAGATGCTCCGTTGTCTGTTTGATTTTGTCCACGATATCGAATGGTTTCTGCTTATATTGATAAGAGGTAGTAGCAAATAATACTTTCGGTTTCACCTGACCAATGCGGTCGACGATTCCTTTCGTCCCGAAGTCCGGGGAACAGGAGGTCCATGTCGCCCCGAGGGAGGTGGTCGCAAGCAGGGCGACCAACCCCTGGATATTGTTCGTCGTGACTCCGGCGACACAATCGCCTTTTTGCACACCTAACTGTTTTAACCCTTCCTGGGCTTTGGCTACGGATTGCCTCAGCTCTTCTAAAGTGATGCTTCGTTGAACCCCTGTCTCATTTGCTTCATAGGCAACGGTCCGATCCAGAGATCCACGCAGCAGGTTTTCAGCGAAATTCAACCGTGCTTCCGGAAACCATGTACTATCGGGCATCGAAGGTCCAGGGATAAACACACGGTCACCTTTCTCTCCGATAATTCCTGCATAATCCCAAACAGCTGACCAAAATTCAGAGAGGTGGGAAACGGACCAACGGTGGAACCGTTCATATGGAAAAAGCGGCTGGCCGGTAAATTCAGCAAAGGCTTTGATATGCGATTGTTCTATTCTTTCGCTCGATGGCTCCCATAGATAAGGGGAACGCTGAGCGGTAATCGATGTAGTCATTAGATCTATCTCCTTTCGGGTTATGAATGAGGAACTTCAATCAACAGGGCCATTCCCTGGCCGCCACCGCCGCAAAGGGAAGCGATCCCTTTTCCTCCGCCGCGCCGTTTCAGTTCATTGGCAAGGGTCAAGACGAGCCGGAATCCTGTGCCGCCTAACGGGTGACCAAGAGCGATTGCGCCACCATTGACATTGACCCGGTCATAATCGATGCCAAGCTCGCGGCAGCTGGCGATCACCACACTGGCAAACGCTTCATTAATTTCAAACAGATCGATATCGTCAGTCGTCAACTGGTGTCTATCTAATAGTTCTTGGATCGCCTGCGATGGTTTCGTCTGTAAACTCGGATCTGGTCCGGCAATCTCTGACCAATCGATGATTTCAGCCAACGGATTCTGCCCGAGTGATTCAGCTTTCTCTTTCGTGGTAACGATCCCAACGCTCGCCCCGTCCGTCATCTGTGACGCATTGCCTGCCGTAATCGTGCCTTCGTTGGAAAAGGCGGGGGAGAGGTTGGATAACTTCTCGACTGTCGTTCCTTTGCGGATGCCTTCATCTTCTTCAAGCAAACCTGCAAAAGGAGCGATTTCCGGCTGCAGCCATCCTGTTTCTTGAGCCTTAGCTGCTCGTTGCTGAGAAAGGGCAGCATATTCATCTTGTTCTTCTCGACTGATTTCAAAGGAGCGGTTTTTCTCATCGGTAAGAGCTCCCATCGATACATCCGTTAAGGCGCACCACAAGCCGTCGTTAAGTAACGTGTCTTTGAGGATGCTATGACCGAGTCCTGCAGAGGCCCTTACTGGAGCGGTATGAGGAGCATTCGTCATCGAGTCGAAGCCACCGACAATGTATAATTCTCCTTCGTTCAGCTGCAGTCTACGGGAGGCATCCGTGATTGTAGCGATTCCCCCTAAGCAGACATTGTTCAATGTGATAGCGGGTGAACCGATGTCTACCCCTGCCTTATAAGCGACTTGCCTCGCAGGGTTTTGGCCACCGCCAGCCTGGATCACTTGAGCAAGCAACACACCATCCGCCTTTTCGGCTATCGGATTTCTCTCAATTAGAGCGTTTAATGCGTGCGATCCGAGTTCTGCTGCGGATTTCTTTTTCAAAGCCCCTTTCCATTTACCGAACGGGGTACGAATGCCATCTAAAAGTACGATACTCATCTATGTAGCCACTCCTTTTTTAAAAATAGAAAGAGCCCTCTTCACAAAAATAAGAAGAGGGCTCTTGGCTCTTCTTATCTTCCAGGATCATCTCCTGCAGGAATTAGCACCTTTTCAAGCGAATGCTTGATGGTTGCCGGGCGTCAACGGGCCAGTCCCTCTGCCTCTCTGGATAAGAAAACATTATTCAATTGAAAATATAAAACCTCTCTATCAGTGATAGAGAGGCTAGAGATTATGTAAATCTCTTATCTTCCTGAGCATTCACTCAGTAGGATTTGGCACCATGCTATCAATATAGCGGTTGCCGGGTTTCACAGGGCCAGTCCCTCCACCTCTCTGGATAAGATGTTCTTTCGTTATTTGGTTAAGTGCCATGTTAGCAAGGGAAAGGATCAGTGTCAATGGATTTTATAGAAAAGTGTGAAAATTAATTTTATTTGGCGCCCAATCTCAAGCGTGTTAGAAAACGAAAAGAAAGCTTAACAGCAGTGTTTTTCGCTAGTATTTCGTATCTTTATCGATTTCATATGTATTTGTGTTTTTTGGAGACTTATGTTGTTGATTACCAGCTAAGTTTATTCTTAATTGTAAAGTCGTTTTTTCTAGGAGAAGCAGGAATTTGGATGAATAGTGTAGTAAATATTTAGTACAAGAATCTACGTTAATTCTTGTCATCCTCGCTATTCCTAACATTAAAAAGAACCTGACGAAGGGATGCAGAAGCGAGGAAAGATATCAAATAAGGGGGCATACACATGGCAGAAGTATCTTCGATGAAACAGGCCGTTGATGTTTTACTTAAAAAGGGATTATCCAAGCGGGAAATCCTAACCAATGTAGATAACAGCCATTTCCCGTTTGAGGATGAAGAAGTTGTGATGACTTTTATTGATCTACAAATTGAGTGTTCCTCTGATGATGAATTTAACAAGTTGGTCGAGTATTTATATGGATTTAATTTGAATCAATAATAGATTTATTCAATTTCACCTCTTTGAGTGTCTGTAAGAGAATGCAGACAGACTTTTTGCTTAGTAAATGATAGTGCTAACTTTAACTGTAAGATCGAACTAAAGGCTAGCGTAGTATCAACCGTTTATGGATGGTACTACGCCATTTTTTATTGGTTATTAAAGCTTATTAAATGAAGCTTAAGTGTTGTTTTGATTTAAAAACTTTAGTCGTATTTATTTAAAAATAATTAACAATTCATCATGCTTTTATACTAAAATAGAGATTGTGTAAATAATGTGTGAATACATAAAGAGAAGGTTTTTTCTTCGTAAAAGAAAGAGGAGAGTGAGTGTATGTTATTTAAAAAAGGAAAAATAGAGCATGTTCTTGTGCTTGCCATTCTGGCGCTTATTGTCTCGCTGGGAGCTCCAGGGGTTAGTCATGCAGGTTCGGATGTTACTCCACCCACATTGAATATGTTGACTGTATCAAAACAGGAGGCTTCGGTTGGGGATGAAGTGAAGGTTACAGCTGATGTGAGCGATGATCTATCGGGTGTGAAAAGAGTCAGTATTAGGTATGAAGCACCTGAAGGAACAGCAGCCAAGCACATAACATTAAATATGAATTCTGCAACGGGAAAATATGAAGGTAGTTTTGAAATTGGAAGATATGATGTCTCGGGACATTGGAAAATAGATTTCTTATACGTGTTAGATGAACAAGATAACCATTACTATTACAACAACTCTTATGGTGGTTCAGAGTATAAACGGGAAACCTCAGAATATGTAGATTTCAGTTCGTATGATGTAGTAGTGTTTGGAACAGAAGAAGATAAAGAGCCGCCTATGCTAAAAGAACTGCAAGTAACACCTAGAAACGTGACGATAGGGGATATAGTAAAGGTATCAGCTGATGTGAGTGATAATTTATCAGGTGTGGAAAGAGTCAGTATCAGGTATGAAGCACCTGAAGGGACAGCGGCCAAGCACATAACATTAAATATGAATTCTGCAACGGGAAAATATGAAGGTAGTTTTGAAATTGGAGAATATGATGTTTCAGGACATTGGAAAATAGATTTTTTATACGTATTAGATGAACAAGATAATCATTACTATTACAACAACTCTTATGGTGGTTCAGAGTATAAACGAGAAACTTCAGAATATGTAGATTTCAGTTCGTATGATGTAGTAGTTTCTGGAACGAAAGAAGATAAAGAGCCACCTAAGCTTGACGATCTTCGTGTAAACCCCACAAATGTGACAAGGGGGGAAATCGTAAAGGTAGCCGCTAATGTAAATGATAATTTATCAGGTGTGAAAAGGGTCAGTATTAGGTATGAAGCACCTGAAGGAACAGCAGCCAAGCACATAACATTAAATATGAACTCTGCAACTGGGAAATACGAAGGTAGTTTCGAAATTGGAGAATATGATGTTTCGGGACATTGGAAAATAGATTTTTTATACGTATTAGATGAACAAGATAACCATTATTATTACAACAACTCTTATGGTGGTTCAGAGTATAAACGAGAAACCTCAGAATATGTAGATTTCAGTTCGTATGATGTAGTCGTAGAAGAAACGGACAAGATTGCCCCAATAACAAGCTTGGATATAACCTCTTCCACTCCAATGAAGAATGAATGGTACCCTTCAAATGTTACAGCTAATTTAAGCGCAACCGATGAAGAAGCCGGCATCAAAAAGGTAGAGTATCGGATAAATGAAGGAAGCTGGACCGAATATACAGAGGCTTTCGAAATTAGCCAGGAAGGCGAAGTTCAGCTTGATTACCGAAGCGTAGACCATGCTGGAAATATAGAGGAAATTCAAACCGAGATCATCAAAATAGATAAAACATCGCCGGTGACGACAACTTCTGAAATTCCTTCTGGCTGGGGTAATGAAGAAATCGAACTATCCTTAACGTCTAGGGACGAATCTTCAGGTGTAAGTTCTATTGAGTATAGAATGAACGAAGGTGAGTGGACTGCCTACGATACACCTATTACGATCGATGAAGAAGGTAAACATGTCATTGAATATCGAAGTACAGATCAAGCAGGGAACCAGGAAGAAATTCAGACTGTCGATGTTAATCTTGATTTTGGAGTCCCAGAAACTACAATGAGTTCTGTGAATGATGAATGGCATAATACCAATGTAGAAGTAACGTTAAGTTCTTCCGATGGTTTGTCAGGTGTCTCAAAAACGGAATATAGGGTGAACGAAAAAGAATGGGTAACCTACGATACTTCTATTCTCGTTGAAGAAGAAGGAAGCAACAATGTAGAATTTCGTAGCATCGATCATGCAGGAAACGTTGAAGCGACACAAAGCAAAGTGATTAAAGTGGACAAAACCGCACCAGTGACCACAGCTGAAGAAGTACCGGTGGACTGGTCCAGTCAGGATGTTGCGCTAACCTTATCATCTTCAGATGAGCTGTCAGGCGTATCTTCCATCGAATATAAAATCAATGATGGTGATTGGAAAGACTATAGTGATCCTATTAAGTTAGATCAAGAAGGATCGACAACGATTGAATATAGAAGTATTGATAACGTCGGCAATGTAGAAGAAGTTCAAAGTGAAACAATTAAATTAGACAAAACGGCACCAGTTACATCTGTTAATGGAGTTCCTGAAAAATGGGCGAATAAAGCGACAGAGATCATACTAACAGCTAAAGACCAATTGTCAGGTGTAGCTGCGATCGAGTATAGAATGAACGAAGGGGAATGGACAGACTATAGCGGTCCTATTACCTTCCAGCAGCAAGGCGAGAATGTCATTGACTATCGCAGTGTCGATACAGCTGGGAACGTAGAAGAGTTTAAGAGTATAACTGTAAAATATGACGATCATGCTCCACAAACATCGGCTGGTAATGTAGGCGACCAATGGCACAACTCCGAAGTAGAGGTAACCTTGAGTTCCACTGATACATTATCAGGAGTGGCTAAGACAGAATATCGGATCAATGAGGGAGAATGGAAAGAATATACGACTCCTGTGTTGGTTGATGAAGAAGGCAGCCACACTGTTATTTATCGCAGTTTCGACCAGGCAGGCAATGAAGAAGAGGTTAAAAGTGTCAACGTTAAGTTGGATACAACTGCTCCAGGTACAGCTATGAGTACTGAAAAGCGAGACGGTGGTGTGGAGGTAACGTTGGCTTCTTCTGATGCACTGTCTGGAGTAAGCAAGACAGAATATCGAATCAATCAGGGAGAATGGCTGGAATATAACTCTACTGTTATTGTAAGCGAAGAAGGAACTCATACCGTCGACTATCGTAGTGTCGATCATGCAGGAAACGTGGAAGCAATCCAGTCTAGTGAGGTAACGATTGATAAGCCTTCCAATGATGTTACTTTTAAAGATATCAAAGGTCATTGGGCTGAAGACAAAATAAATTATTTAGTAGAAAACAACTTATTATCGGGTTATAAAGACGGTACCTTCCAGCCCGATGTAAATATAACGAGGGCTGAAGCAGCAACCGTTATTTCCAGGGAACTTGAACTTGAGAAGATTGGGTCTGACTTTACAGACGTTTCAGAAGATCACTGGGCGAGCGGGTACATTGGTGCAGCCGCCAAAGCCAATATCCTCTCAGGGTACAAAGATGGAACCTTTCACCCGAATGAAAATTTAAGTCGAGCAGAAATGGCAACCATCGTTTCAAGAGCCTATCAATTACAAGGCCAAACCAATATTTTCTCCGATACGAAAGGGCACTGGGCGGATTCCTATATTCAAACCCTGGCAGCCAATAATATAACGGTCGGGTACCCGGATGGAACCTTCAAACCGGAACAGGAAATTACTAGAGCAGAATTTGCCTCTTTTGTAGCGAGAGTTTTGGAAGACAGCTTCAGAGTAACTGACTGACAATAATTAATCATCATAGAATCTGAGCATATAAAACACCTTCAAAGTCTTATAACGACTGTGAAGGTGTTTTTTAATAAAACTTCCCCTACTCCCCAGCTAGGAAAGGGATATGTTCATGGCCATCTGGAAAGGAATTCCTGTACTTTTACTGAATAAGTATAGTAGGTGGTTGTCCTTTTTAATGAGAATGTGGTTATGTGATCGCTCAATAGATTGAAAACCTTTAAAAATAATATCTATTATTTACTGTGTCTTATCTATAAAAGGGGCATTTCCAGGAGGTAATGATATGATTAAAAAAATATTCTTTTATGTATTCATCATTTCCGTTCTTAGTGCCTGCAGCCAACAAAGCGTAAAAGAAGAGGATCTTATCACATTAGAAGAGGTGCAAACGGCTATTACAGATCAAGGGTTGGTTTTAGAGGATGCAGATTTACCAAGCATCAATGCTTTCACTAGAGAGTTAAACGGTGTTTCTCCCGAAGCCTATTTTATAGATGGTGATACACTTTCTATTTATGTATTTCCATCTACAGATGAACGAAAAGAAGGAATGGATGATTTTGAAGAAAAATCAGCCGCAGCTGGAGTCGCTGAACACGAAAAGTACACGCGTAAAAACATATTGGTATTTTATGAACTTGGAAATGAGGAAACGAATAGTAAATTAAAATCAGCAATAAATGGATTAGAGTAATCCTGTGATTTATTCAATGTATCAGCACAGATATCCCATGAACCATTCGAAGTGATGAAATGGAAAAAGCGTAGCATCCTATTTATGATGCTACGCTTTTTCTGATGAGAAATGTAATGGCATGGGTGCGTTTAAGGCTTGTAATAATAATCAGGATCATTCATGAAGCGGTCAAAGACATTCCATCCTTGTTGGTCTTTGACTTCATAGGTTGCTGTATTCGTGGCTGCTCCATTTTCAAAATTAATTCTCCAATCATTAATAAAGAAAGACCAGGTTGAATTATTGTAAATGATGGTTTGGAAATGGTTTTCCTTTACATGCTTGATTCCGTCTTGTGCGAAGCAGAACGTAGAGTTATCTGTATCCATAACCCCAATTCTATTCATCTCTCCATTTTTAGCATAAAATAATTGTCCACACGTCACATTGGAGCTCTGAACTTCTGTTGCAACTAATACATCAGGATTGCTATCAAGGACATACAAATTTTGTTGTGATTCGTTGTAAGTGAAGTCCCCAATGGCAACTTTTTGATCCATCGGCGACGAGTCGCCTAGCTGTAATGTCATTTCATAATAGCCTGAATGGAGAATGTCCCCTTCGTTGGCTCCAGCCCAAGGCAAGTCATTGATCGTCGTTTCCTCATTATCTGCAAATACCCGAAGTTTATAAGAACGGTGAAGGCCGTCAAACGTAGTTTCCAATCGTGCAGGAGAACCTGGTACACGAAACTCCGGATTGATGGTAGCACCTAACACTTTGGCAAATGCAGCACGGGTAATATCATTTCCTGGTTGGAAGGTTCCATCCGTGTATCCGTTAATAATCCCTTTAGAATTTAAGTCTAAAATGCTTTCTTGTGCCCATGGGAATGTATGATCATCAGTGAATCCCTGAGGGTTCCCTTCACGATTGATGGAATAGGCACGGTCTACGATAAGAGCCACTTCAGCGCGAGTTATGTATGCATTCGGTTTAAAGGTCTGGTCTGGATATCCAGAAATGATTCCTTTTTCATACGCGACACGAACCGCATCCGTATAATACTTGCCCATTGGAACATCCACAAACGGATTGCTTTGTTGTGGAGTGGCTTCTGGATATAAGTCTTTAATCACCATTAAGGCTACTTGACCCCGAGTCACTTCTTCCTTTGGTTTAAATGACCCATCGGGATAGCCACTGATGATTCCATGATCGCTCAAGTACAATATTTCACTTTTTGCCCATGGTACCTGATCTAAATCCGGGTATGATTCCGAAGCGTTCACTGTGAGTGCTGGAATAGTCATTAAAGCAAAGAGCCCGAAAAATAATGAAAAGATTTTTTTCAATGTAGATCCCTCCTTCTTTTGTAGGTCTTATTATAGTAGATAAATAGATAAAATGGTAATTTTGTACTGCATGAATAACTACAACGATTCTAAAATACAATTGTAAATCCCTCTTATCAAATTACACAAGTATCCATTTTCATTAATAGTTTCACTTCAAATTATATCAGGGTCACTTTAAAAGTATGCTCTTTATGTTGACACTACAGCAAGTTCGTTTCTTTATTACAGATTATTTATGATTCTTTATATCTTTATGTTTTCCTTTAAATTCCTTTATTTAGTGTAGATTAGACCCGATAAAAGGAATGGAAGGCTTTTCGTCTTTGTTCTTTCATACTTAAAGC
>NZ_QUAE01000026.1:0-42297 GCF_003386945.1 Halobacillus trueperi
ATTAGCTGCTTTTATGCACATGGTTATTGGAGGAGAATCAACTCCTAAGCACACTATTCTGCATGCGAAAAGCTTGTTATAGAGCGCTTTTTGCGTATAAGACCAGGATAGTGGAAGGCACCCTCCCACAGTAAATGGGTTCGTTTCTCACTTTCATGGTAGGGGGTGGTTGGGAAGCTGCGAGACTCCCGTGGGAGAAAGGAGATAGGTGAGATCCCACAGGACGTAGTCCGAGGAAGCTCACCACTCCCCCACAGGAAAGCGAGTAGCTTCCCAGCCACCCCTGACGCTCATCCCAAGCAACGAACCCCGAAACATCTCGAAATCAAGTCTTCCGCAATCCTGCCATATTCTTTAATAACTTTAAAAAATCACAGTGTTCTAGAGATTATTGTAAAAATTTGTAGGTGTTTCACTCATATGATAACAGAATTTTCGGTCATTAAGGAGGGGGGCACTAAAAAAGTGATCTCGCACTCGAGATCACTTTCTTAATCTTCATCATCGGAATAGTGGTGGTAGAGAGCATCGCTTTCAGAATGGACTTCCGAATCATCTGCCTGATGGGAGAAGGATTGGTTGTAGCTCAACTTTCGGTTGAACACTTGTGCCATTTCATTGGTCTGTTCGACAGTACCTCGTCTTTGTTTTTTCTGTTTCATAGAAACTTCCTCCTTTTTAGGTAGTTTTCCTCGTGAAAAAAGGATTAAACTTTAGTTCTAATTTTCCGATATTTAGGAAGAGGGAATAAAATTTTTGGAGTAGGTGAACGGAATGGCTCGGATCATTGAACATCCATGGGATACACTAAAGCAGCTTTCCATCCCTATATGGTTCTTGGATATAGAAAAAGAGAACATCTATGTGAGTGAAAGGTTGAAAGATCAATGGAAGCTGGATTCAACCATCTTGGACCGGCATGATCTAATGCAACTCATACATAAGGATGATTTAGCATATTTGGACCATCATGCGATGACGAGAGAAGATCGTCATTTTTTTTATATGAATTATCGTGTGTTGAACAATGGAAAGTACGAATGGAGGAAGGATATCGTCACGCCTTTCTTTGATGAAGATGGAAAGATTATGGGATATACAGGTATGGGTGCTCCTGATTCTGCTTACATTGAAGAATTGGGCCGGATTAAAAAAGCGATTGTGGAAATCGGAGATGCTTTCCTTTCATACAATGGACAGGAGTTCTTTGACTTTCTTGTGAAATATTTATCTTCTGTGCTTGGTGTAGAAACTGTGCTGGTCGGAGAATTGACTGGAGAAGCCAAAGATCAAGTGACAGCGATCTCCTTGTCTCACAAAGGGGAGATTAGTTCAGGGCTGCACTACGCGTTAAAAGATACGCCTTGTGAGCAAGTAACGTTGACTCATGAATGTTATTATCCTAATGATGTAGGGAGACTTTTCCCTGAAGATATCACGATCAACGATTATGGAGTGGAGAGTTATCACGGGAAAGCTTTACTTAATTCAGATGGTGAAGTGATCGGAATTCTTGCGATTATGGATAACCGGACACAGACGAGCGGGCCATTGAGCAAGGCTCTTTTTCAAATTTTTGCTGATCGGACAGCGAATGAGCTTTCCCGGATGCAGGCGGAAAAGAAGCTGGAGATGTTGTCTCAGTATGACCCTTTGACAGGGCTTGTCACGCGCAGCTATTTGTCAGGAATCCTTGAAGACGAAATTCAGTTCATAAATGAAAAGGAGAACAACATTGCGCTCTTACTCATCGACATTGACAATTTTAAAATGATCAATGATTCATGGGGGCACACGAAAGGGGATGAGCTGCTTCGTCAGTTCTCCCGTTACTTGAGGCAGACATTCGCTAAGCATGATGCGGTGATTTCCAGGATCAGCAGTGATGAATTTGTAGTTCTCCTCAAACATGTCAGAAGCATTGAAGAACTAAGGGAAGCCAGTGACTACGTTATTCATTCAATGCGACGCCCTTTCCTTATTGGAGATAAAGAGTTCTACAATACCGTGAGTATCGGTGTCGCGTTCACCCCGGCCCGTCTTCGAGATCATTATAGCGGAGAGACTCTTTTACGCCATGCGGATGCAGCGATGCATAAAGCGAAGAGAAGCGGAAAGAACCGCTATGCGGTTTATGAAGAAAAGATGAGTGAGCAGATGAGAGAAGAGCTTCACTTGAAACAATCCCTTCATCATGCTCTTGATAACAATCAGTTTGAGCTTCATTATCAACCCCAAGTGTGCGGGAGAACATCGCAGGTGATCGGATATGAATCACTCATCCGTTGGAACCATCCGGATTACGGTTTGTTATCTCCCCATTATTTCATCAGTCTTGCTGAAGAATCAGGGATGATCATAGAAATTGGTGAATGGGTATTGAAGGAAGCTTGTCAGCAAACAAAAAGATGGCAGGTGGAAGATCGTAGACCGGATTTGAAAATATCGGTGAATTTGTCTGCCCAGCAGTTCAAAGATTTAAATCTTCCCAGAAAAGTGCTTGAAGCCCTCAAAAGTTCAGGGCTTTCTCCTGACAGCTTGATCCTCGAAATTACGGAAACGATGGTCCTTCAAGATTTCGACCGCAGCACAGACACGTTGAACAGTTTGCGTAAAAAAGGGATTAAAGTACATCTGGATGACTTCGGTGTCGGTTTTTCTTCCCTCAGTTATTTGAACCGTTTGCCTGTGGATGCGATAAAAATCGATCGTTCTTTCATCAATCAAATTGGTGAACGAGGGGAAGAGGTGCCGATCGTCAATGCCATCATCAGTATGGCGAAAAGTCTCGGCCTGCAAGTCATTGCTGAAGGTGTGGAAACAAGTAAACATATTGCTTACTTAAAACAAAAAGGCTGTTATGAATATCAAGGCTATTACTTCAGTAAACCTGTACCGGCAAGCCTTGTACACAATTAACATGAGTGATCATCGAATTTACCACTCTAAAACCGTCCATGATCTGTGACCTCTTTTGGAGGGTATTCATCATGGATATTCATTTTAGCAAGAAAGCATACGGTCGACCCACGCTCAGAGTATCAGGCTCTGAGCATTTTCTTTATGCAGGGAAGGTCTATTTCAAGTATGCTTTCTATTAAAGGAAGAGCGATTCAAATGGATTTGGAGTATAGGGGGATTCTTATGGCAGAAATGCTAACCATTTATAATGAAAATGAGCAGCCAATTGGAATAAAAGAAAGGGAGAAGGTGCATTTGGACGGGGATTGGCACGAAACGTTTCATTGTTGGATGTTCCACAAGGAAGGTGAAACGATCCATTTATTGCTTCAACAAAGAGCTGATCACAAGAAGGACTTCCCGAGCTTGTTTGATATTACCGCTGCAGGACATATAGAAGCGGGGGAGGATGTACTTCTGGCTGGTGTCCGGGAAATTGACGAGGAAGTCGGTTTGACGGTTGTGCCCGAAGAGTTAATCCATCAAGGCGATTACAAGGAGGAACTGAAGGAAGGGGTTCTCGTAGACCGGGAGATTTGCCGCATTTACCTCTTTCCATGGACAAATGACAGGACCTTTACGATCGGAGAAGAGGTGAAGGACATCGTTTCTGTGCCACTGGACGATATGGAAGGTTTGATGGATATACCACGGAGCGTGAAGGGGGTCTCTATTCTTAATGGTGAAGAAAAAGAAGTGAATCGTAAAAATCTTGTCCCACATGAGAAAGGATATGAGCGGTATGTTTTCCAAGCGATTCGTGAATATGTCGCAAAACTTTGACAATATTCCAGCTTGTTCTATATAATTTTTGATTAAGTGATAGAGAGAGGAGACGAACGATGACGAATACATCTTTTGATACGAAAATAGTCCACCATAAGGCGGATCAAAGCCTTGTACCGAATAGCAAGAGTACACCGATTTACCAGACGTCCGCCTTTACATTCAAAGATTTGGATCACTTGGAAAGTTATTATGAGGGAAACAGCCCTTATTTATATACGAGAGAGCGCAACCCCAATACAGATGAACTTGCTGGAACCGTTGCTGAACTGGAAGAAACACCAGCCGGAGTAGCGTCTTCATCCGGAATGTCAGCCATCCTTGCCGGCATTCTCGCAGTTGCAAAACCCGGGGATCATATCGTTGCCGCAGAGGATGTTTATGGAGGTTCACACAAGCTGATCACCAAAGAGCTGCCCACGTTCGGGATTGATGTAACGATGGTTTCTTTTTCAAATCTGGAGGAGGTTTCAGAGGCGATCACAGACCAAACGAAGCTGCTTTATACGGAATCGATTTCAAATCCTTTTTTACGGGTGGAAGATCTTGAAGGCCTCGTCGCTCTTGCTCGCAAAAAGAATGTGAAAACGATGGTTGATAATACGTTCGCGACCCCATACTTATTGCAGCCGTACACGCGTGGCGTCGACCTTGTCGTACATAGTGGGACGAAGTATATAGGTGGTCACAGTGACGTGACGTGCGGAGTGCTGGTCGGGAATGAGGATTTGGTTCAGGCCGCTACCCAAAAAGTTGTCACGTTTGGTGCGAATCTCAGCCCTTTCGAAGCATGGCTTACTCAACGTGGAGCCAAAACTTTAGGTCTTAGGATGAAGAAACAATCACACAATGCAAAACAAGTAGCAACAGCCCTTGGTGACCATGATTCGGTCCGTACCGTCTATTATCCTGAAAAGGTATCGGAAAGAGGAAACGGAGCCATTGTGACCATCGAGCTTGATGATTCTATTGATATCGAGGCGTTTTTCCGGTCTCTCGGATGGGTGAAAATTGCTCCTACATTGGCGGGCGTAGAAACGACGGTTTCATATCCTGTACGTACGTCTCATCGTGCGTTATCGAATGCTGAACGTGAGAAAATCGGCATCAATGATTATGTGATTCGTTTGTCGATCGGAATTGAAGATCATGAAGATATTATTGAACAGCTGAAAGAAGCGATAACAGATTCGGAAAAATAAATTGTCGAAAATAATTGACTTTTCTGATTCTTGTCCGTTATAATTCTCAACATAATCAATTAACTGCATACATCTCTTATCAAGAGAGGCTGAGGGAATAGGCCCTGTGAAGCCCGGCAACCTTCAAACATCGGTTTGAAAAGGTGCTAAGTCCTACAGATCAGATTGATCTGGAAGATAAGAGGAGGAATCGAAATGACAAACCCTCTTCTTATTAGGAAGAGGGTTTTTTGCTGTTCGGAAAAAGGTCCATAATCTTTTTACACGCTTAAAGACAACTATATCTATAAGAATAGAAAACTTTTTGAGGAGGAAATAATCATGACGAATTCATTTGAAAGCTATGATGTAGATACGATTTCTTTACACGGAGGACAGTCTCCCGATCCGACGACAGGATCTCGGGCGGTGCCGATTTATCAAACGACCTCTTATGTTTTCCATGACACAGAACATGCCCAGAGCCTTTTTGCCCTCGATGAACCTGGAAATATCTATTCCCGTATCGGAAATCCGACCGTTGATGTTTTTGAAAAAAGGATGGCCCTCCTAGAAGGTGGAGTCGCTTCCGTTGCGACGGCGTCCGGAATGTCTGCCATTGCTCTATCCATCCTGAACATCGCAGGTGCAGGAGATGAAGTGGTTGCCGCATCAAACCTTTATGGCGGGACTTATAATTTATTCGCTAACACTTTACCGCGATATGGCATTAAAGTCCGTTTTGTCGACCCAGAGGAACCAGAAAATTTCCGCAAAGCCATTACAGACCGAACGAAAGCTGTCTTCGCTGAAACGATCGGAAATCCAAGTCTTCACGTGCTGGATATTGAAAAGGTGGCGGCCGTAGCTCATGATCATGACCTTCCCCTTTTAATTGACAATACATTCGCCACCCCTTATACATGCCGGCCAATTGAGCACGGGGCCGACATCGTCATCCATTCTGCAACGAAATGGATTGGTGGTCACGGTACAGCCATTGGAGGAGTTGTCGTAGACGGAGGACAGTTCAATTGGGGAAACGGCAAGTATCCGGTTTTCACAGAGCCTGATGACAGTTATAACGGAATCGTTTATACCGCCGATTTCGGAACACTTGCTTATATTACGAAACTGCGTGTCCAGCTGCTTCGTGACTTTGGTTCATGTTTGAGCCCGCAAAATGCTTTCTTGTTATTGCAAGGGTTGGAGACGTTGCATTTACGTGTCGCCCGGCACGGGGACAATGCCCAGGAGATCGCGGAATACTTACAAGGTCATCCTGATGTGGAATGGGTTTCGTATCCAGGGTTACCCTCACATCCCGCTCATGAGCTAGCCAACCGTTACCTTGATGGAGGATATGGTTCGATCGTTAACTTTGGCATCAAAGGCGGAAGGGAATCCGGGAGACAAGTGATCAATAATATTTCACTCTGGTCTCATGTAGCAAACGTTGGAGATGCGAAATCATTGATCATCCATCCAGCTTCAACGACGCATCAGCAATTGTCCGTCGAAGACCTTGCGGCAAGTGGAGTGACAGAGGAATTGATTCGCTTATCTATAGGACTCGAATCGAGCAAAGATTTGATCAATGACCTTGATCGAGCCATTGCAAAAGCGACAGGAAGAGAAACGGAACAAACGGCGATTACTGAAAATGATGAAGGAGTCATCAATTGGGCTTTAAGCTCCTCCAAAACCAAAGAAGATGGAGAAACGCGTCCAAAACGTTTGGCGGTGGTCGGGTTGAGCGGAAAACCTTCACGTCCGAGTCATCGTCTGGCTCGAAAAATGCAGAGGCTGGGGTACCAAATCGTCCCTGTGAATCCAAGAGAAACAGAAGTACTTGGAGAGAAGGCGTATCCAGATCTAACATCGATTCCATTCAAAGTCGATGTCGTCCAAGTATTCCGCAGTCCGGAAGCAGCCATTGAAATTGCTAAGGAAGCTGCGGATATACGTCCGGACGTCTTCTGGCTGCAAGAAGGCGTCATCGCACCGAAGGCGGCCCAGATCGCAAGTGAAGCAGGACTTGAGGTGGTTCATAACCGTTGTACGTATAAAGAAGCCCAGCGCTTACGGGGAACCATCGATACGTACGCATGTGAAATCTAAAACCCAACAATAGAGGATATAACATGGGGCTGAAAAAATGTTCATCACTATAGGTCATTACGGAGGAAGTTTTTCAGCAAAAGCGTGTTATGGACTGTTGGAAAAGGCTAAAGTTTCTGTAAGAATTTATCGAAGAGCTTCCAAAAATCCAGATCAGTGGGAAAGTTTGCGGAGGGAATTGAGGAAGCGGAAAAAGTGGATTCTTGATAAAGAACGGCTGTCGCAAAGGCGGCCGTTTTTTTATGCAACGGGATAAAACTATATGCATGGATAAAGGGGAGTTCATGAATATGTAATAAATTCTAAACATTCTCATAATCTAGAAATGACTATGTATCCCGCGGTTTCAATGGCCATTGAAAGTTGTACAACACCAACTGGAACATAGTTGTATAAGAAACTGCCATCAAATTCTATTCAATTTTCACTCATTCTATGTTATAATTTATAAAGCACATTTCCACACGCGCTGGTTGCAACCATCTATGACGAGCCTGAAACACATTCATATCAAGGCTCAAAGGTACCGAACCCCATATTGTAAGTAAGTCTTTTTTTAATGCTTTTTTGACATGACTGGGTACATGTCGCCTTTGAAATTTTTCACTTTTTAAACAAAATAATAAGTAAGCGTTTTCATAATGTTGTAGGAGGTTACTTCATGAAACTAACAACCAAGATTTTTATAGGTTTGATTCTTGGTGCGATTGTAGGCCTGGGTCTGCATTTAGCTGCACCGGATCTGTTCAGTACGTTAGATGCTTATGTTTTCGGTCCTTTAGGTACGGTATTCTTAAATCTCATTAAAATGCTGGTTGTACCGATCGTGTTCTTTTCTATCACCCTAGGTACCGCTTCTCTTGGCGACCCTAAGAAACTAGGTAGAATCGGTGGGAAAACCATTGCATTCTTCCTTGTCACAACGACGATTGCAATTAGTATCGCGATTTCTCTAGCCTATCTCTTCCAACCGGGAAATGTTGATATCAACCCTGCCGGTGCAGAGTATGAAGCTCAAGAAGCGCCTGGTGTCGTTGAAACATTTACGAACATCATCCCAACAAACCCGATTCAGGCAATGACAGAAGGGAACATGCTTCAGATTATTGCCTTCGCTATCTTTATCGGTTTCGCACTAGCGATGCTAGGCAAGAAGACAGAAGGGATTTACAAGCTTGTCGAACAAGGAAATGAAATCATGATGTTCCTTGTAAACTTGATCATGCGCTTTGCTCCTTATGGTGCTTTCGGTCTCCTCGCTTCTGCAATCGGAACGATGGGGATCGACGGTATGAAAGGGATGGGGATGTACATGATTGTCGTCATCCTGGGGTTGATCATCCACGGAGTGGTGACGTACGGTTCTGCGGTCGCTTTCCTTGGAAAGATGAATCCAATCAAGTTCGTCAAAGGGTTCTTCCCTGCGATGACGGTCGGTTTCAGTACGTCAAGCAGTAGTTCAACGCTACCGATTTCCATGAAAACAGCACAGGAAAACTTGAATGTACCGAAGCCTGTCAGTAGTTTTGTCCAGCCTTTAGGTGCAACCATCAATATGGACGGTACAGCGATTATGCAGGGTGTGGCGACGATTTTCATCGCTCAAGTTTATGGTTCAGATCTTGCATTTGCGCAACTGGTCATGGTCGTTCTGACGGCAGTTCTTGCGAGTATCGGTACTGCGGGAGTCCCTGGTGTAGGATTGATCATGCTAGCTATGGTTCTTAACCAAGTATCCCTGCCTGTCGAAGGAATCGCGCTGATTATTGGTATCGACCGACTGCTCGATATGTTACGTACATCCTTGAACATCACAGGTGACGCAGCATGTGCCGTCGTAGTCGCTGAATCTGAAAGAAAACACGGCATTGATGAAGATGCCAAACGTATGGAAGCATAAAGCATAATAAACAAAAGTGCAACCTTTTTGGTTGCACTTTTTTTATTTTTATAAAATTATATCTCCAATGGACTTATTCTTCCTTTAAAAATTATTAAACTAAATGGCAGGGTAGTGGAAGACTTGATTTCGAGATGTTTAGGGGTTCGTTGCTGAGTTGAGCGATAGGGGTGGCTGGGAAGCAACTCGTCTAGCTCCCTCGCCCAGACACTCCCAGTGCGATTCCGCATTTGAACACTTTCCTGTGGGGGAGCGACGAGCTTCCTCGGACTACGTCCTGCGGGATCTTGCCTATCTCCTTCTCCCGCGGGAGTCTCGCAGCCCCCATCCACTCAATAAAAGCCTCGAAACTGATACTTCAAGAATAAGGAGCGTTTGTGGAAGGTTGGGAATTAAAAATAAGAGGAGTCCTACTGCCCTTTTGAGGTAGCTGGGCTTTTTTTATGGAAAGCTACTAGGTTTGTTGTTTGGACATAAAGGGTTTCGTTTGAGAAAGCAGAATATAAGTAAGGAAGAATGGGAGAGGGGTGACGTGTATCCAAAGCCTCTGATGGGTATAGTAACAGATAGATAACTTGGAAGAGGTGATACGATGTTTTATTCAGTGACGTTACAAAAAATAATCTTTCTAACAGGAATCGGTGTCATTATTGGTGCTATCATAGGATTTTCATCCGTTCTCGGATTCGGTCTTGATGGTTCCGTTTTCGTCCTTTCTATGTTCTTAAGTATCATCAGTGTGTATGCTACGGCCATGTACGCGGAACTCTATCATATCCGTGAAGCTATCAATAAACAAAACAAGAATTTTTAAGGAGAATCGTAGAAAAAACTGAATAATAGAATGGTTATGTATAAGACGCCTACAATCGCCATTGTCCAATACGTGGACTTTGTAATTTTTTTAAAGATCACTAAGAAAGTGGCGATGACTGCGGAAATGATAAAAACACTATAAAAAATGTCCAACTTCTTTAACCCCTTTTTCATTATTGTTGCTATTGTAATGGAAACTGAACAATTATGCGAGGGTAGGAAGGGGGCGGAATGTTTGAAAATGAGTGGGAAGCTACGGTTTATCTGCAGAATGTAAAGGGAACAATGGAAGATAGTATCCAGAGAGGGCGGGTGCTCCATGACCCTGTTTGATGGATTGTTTTTAGTAGTGACGGCCTTTTGGCTGGCAGAGTTTTTTATCTTCAGAAATGATCGGTCGGGAGAAAGTGGTTCTTATGAACGCCGCTCTTTTCTGCTGATCCTCGCGGCCGTGGTCGTGACGCTCGTATTTTCTCTCTTTATGCAGGAATGGGACATTGGGATTATTCATCATCGAGGAATCTGGTGGATGGGGTTGGTCTTATACGCCCTTGGAGTAGGTCTTAGATATTGGGGGATTCTTCATCTGAAAGATCAATTTACGCGCAATGTCTCTGTTCAAGAAGGAGACCGCCTCGTAAGTAGTGGTCCTTACCGTCTGCTCAGACACCCTCTTTATACAGGGCTTTTATTCATCATTATTGGGTTTTGTTCAGGACTCGGCAACCTGTATGCAGCACTCCTATGTGGAATTTTCATGACGATCGCATTACTACATAGAATTAAGCTCGAAGAAGCGATGCTCGTGGAGCAGCATGGGGAAAGGTACAGGAAATGGTGCCGTTCGAGGTACCGGCTGATTCCTTTTGTCTATTAATTTTGGAGGTGGATGGTTTTGAAAAAGAAAACAGCGGTTGTAGTGGGAGCAGGTTTAGGTGGTATGTCAGCAGCAATTCGACTGTCAGCAGATGGTTATGATGTGAAAATCATTGAAAAAAACAGCAACATAGGTGGAAAGCTGAACCGCAGAGAGGGGAAAGGGTTCACGTTTGATACTGGACCATCCATATTGACGATGCCTTGGGTTCTTGAGCAGCTATTTGAAAGTGTGCATCGCCGTCTTGAGGACTATATCACTGTAGAACGTGTCGAACCGCAGTGGCGCACATTTTTCGAAGATGGCACACAACTCGACGTAACGAGCGATCTACCTAATATGCTTGAGGAGATGGCCAAGGTTACGGAACGGCCGAACCGAAAGCTGACCGATTTCTTGTCCTACAGTCAGGATATGTATGAACTCTGTATGAAGAGTTTTTATAAATATAGTATCGAAGACTTGAAAGATTTGAAGAAACATCATAAATTAAGTGAATTATTCCAGATGGATCCGATGAATACGGTAGCGAAAGCGACGCACAAGCACTTTGATAACAAATATTTGGAGCAGCTGTTCAATTATTTTGTGATGTATGTAGGATCCAATCCTTACGCTACACCGGCTATTTTAAATCAGCTTGTCTATGTTCAGCTTGGGCTTGGCATCCATTATGTTAAAGGCGGCATGTACAAAATTGCTGAAGGTATGGGACGTCTTATGGAAGAGCTGCGTATCGATGTGGAATTGAATACTCCAGTCCAGCGATTTGTCGTTGATGGTGATCGTGTTATTGGTGTAGAAACGGCTGAGGGAACGATTCACGAAGCGGATGTTGTCATCTCTAACCTTGAGGTCATCCCGGCATATCGGAAGCTGGCTCCACAAACATCCAAAGTGAAGAAAGAAACAAAAGCTCTCGAGAAAAAGTTCGACCCGACCGTATCAGGACTTGTGCTATTGCTTGGAACGGATCGTAAATTCGAGAACTTAAAGCATCATAACTTCCTTTTCTCCGAAGATCCGGAAAAAGAATTCAAACAGATCTTTGAAGAAGGGAAGCCTGCGGATGATCCGACAATCTATATCGGAATTTCGGCAAGGTCTGATGAAACGCAAGCGCCTGAAGGGAAAGACAATCTTTTTGTACTGACGCACGTTCCGCCGCTCGAAAACAAAAAGCGTAAACCGATCGACTGGGATGCCTACCGCGAAACGGTGTTGGATAAGTTAGAGCGCATGGGCATGGAAGGGTTGCGTGATTCAATTGAGTTTGAGTATCGTTTTACTCCTGAAGATCTCGAGGCCTTATATGGCCCGAACGGTGGCTCTATTTACGGGATAGCGGCTGACCGCAAGTCCAATGGTGGATTTAAGATACCATCCAAGAGTCAAATTTACGACGGCCTTTATTTTGTCGGTGGCTCTACTCACCCGGGTGGAGGTGTACCGATGGTAACATTGTCGGGACAGCTGACTGCCGACTTGATTAAAGAGAGAGAAACAGAACCCGTTCACCAGTAAAAGAAAGCTCAGCGCCGCGGAGGCACTGAGCTTTCTGTATGAGAAAGGGGGAAGACTTCTCGCGTTCCATTCATTTACTGTTTACCGGGGCAGAGGGAAGGGAATGGTTGAAAAATGCCATATTGAAGTTGATTTGAAGGAGTTTTTTTATGAGCGACTGGATGATTTTTGCTCTGTTTTTTATATCAGGAATCTTAACCTTTTTCATAGCCTCAAGGCTTGCAATATTTGGGGATGCGGTAAAAGAAAAAACGAAAGCATCTTCCGCTTTCATGGGAGCGATCATTGGTATAGCCATCTCGCTGCCTGAATTAACCTCAAGTGTTACGGCGATTGTCATCGACAGCCCTGACTTGGCTGTTGGAAACTTGATCGGAAGCAACCTGTTCAACATCATGGGTCTTGCGATTTTTGACATTGTCTATCGCCGCTATCAAATATTGACGCATGCAACGGTGGAAAGTAAGTTATATGGCTGGCTTGTGATCTTTATGACACTCATCGTCATGGCCGGTTTGAGTTTGACCTTGCCGACCCATGTTTTCCACATTAGTTACACGTCGATTGTCATTGTGGTTCTTTACTTTGTTGGTTCAAAGTTCATCAATGACCGGACAGAATACCAAGGTAGAAAAGTGAAACGACAAAATGAACGATACAAGGACTATTCATACAAACAGGTGCTTTGGCGCTTTGTTCTATATGCTTTTCTAATTATGGTTATTGGTAGCGTATTGACCATTACGGCTGAGCGGATATCCGTCATAACGGGGATCGGTGCGTCCTTTATCGGTGCATTCTTAGTGGCGATCAGCACGTCATTACCTGATGCTGTCAGTGTAGGGACAGCGCTCAAGCTCAGGAACTTCAATCTTGGAATCAGCTCGTTGCTCGGAAGTAATGCCTTCAACCTGATGATTCTTGCGATTACAGATTTTATTTACTTTAAAGGGAATCTTTTACAACAATCGTCTCCTGCAAACATGATCACAGGGATAACGTCCATCGTGTTCATTCTATTAATCATCTACAGTATTACACGCAAGAATGTTCGTGCATGGAATTACTTGATTCCTTCCTTCTTAATTATTGTGAGCTATTTTGTTACTACGTATCTAGCGTTTCAAATGAAATGATAAGAATTGGCTCCCCGGAGTGGAGGAAGTTGTTTGTCCAATGGATTAGAATTTTTTCGACTCTAGACGAAAGAAATAGAAGAGGAAGATGTGAAGCGAAAGGTGGGTGAGTGGATGGAGTGGCCCGAACGGTTAGTAAATGAAGCAAAAAAGAGGATGGAACCTTATGATGTAGAAGGTTTCGTTCTTGGCAAAGGGGATGATCGTGGCAGGGTCATGATTGTCGGCGAAGCACCTGGTGAAAATGAAGCGATTAAAGGGGAGCCCTTTATTGGAAGGGCGGGCGATGAACTGGACAAACAGCTCGACTATCTCGGTATGGCCAGAGAAGATGTTTATATCACGAGTGTAATAAGAAGCCGGCCCTACAAATGGGTGAAGACGAACAAGAAGGGTATGGGAGGCAAACGGAAAGCTAACCGCAAACCAAATCAAAAAGAAATCTATGCTCATGCCAAACTTCTCGATTATCAAATTGAACAAATGAAGCCTGACATCATTATCGCTCTTGGAGGAGTGGCTTATGAACGGTTGACCGGTGACAAAGGGAAAATCAGTGATGTCGTTGGTGAAGCCATCCGTACCCCTGTCCAGAAGGAAGAAGAAGGGGGATATAGAAAGTCTGCGGAAGAATATACCATTGTTCCCCTCTATCATCCGGCGGCCGTTTTTTATAATCCGAAAATCAAGGAAGATATCTATCGGTCTCTTGATCGATTGAAAGATTATTTGGAGCGTGATAGGTAGTAATATTCTTCAGCAATTGTGAGTTTTAATTTAAAGGAGAGCTGCAAGTAACGGTGGCCCTCCGTATAAGGGATCAACTGTCTTCTTTGTGGTTCATCTGAACTTTTTCAAATACAAAGTAGCCTTGTGTGCTGGCCGTTACAGATCCTATGCCTGTGCTTCTCCAACTGCGGATGGCGATTCGATTTTTGTCTTCTTCTCCTTTGATTCTGTAAATTTTCGTTTCAGGGAGAAAAGCGGTTACGCTCTCTAAAGCGTCAGACTCCTCCCCGGGATTTTTGTGATTGATGGTTCCGATTACTTCTCCGAGCTCCTTAGGTGTTACTCTCTTTGCCGTTTGGAAAAACTGCTCATCCTCATGAATGACGTACGTTTCCCTGACCATCATCGACGTCATATGTTTTTGAGAATTATCTGCTTTAACAAAAGTAGATGGTGGCTCTACAGCTGCTGTTTTCAGCTCGGGAACGGTGTCTTTGGTCATCAACAAACCAGCTGTTTCCGGTGGTTGTTGGTTTTGTGAAAGTTGCCAGCCTGTAAAAAGGAGAAGGGCTGCCGTTGGGATGAGGAAAGTCTTCGTGCCCGCGTGTGGTTGCTTTTGTATCTTTTTTTGGGAAGATTTCAAGACCATTTTTTTCATATGTCTTTCATCAAATGGGACTTGATCATATTTCACTTTCTGGTCCATTTTTTTTAATTTACGATCAATCAAATCACTCACTCTGGGAACTCCCTTCCGATGTTAACCTTTCTTGCAGTAGTTGGCGTGCGCGTCTTAAGCGAGTCTTTACTGTGTTCGGACTTGTATTCAGTACGTTCGCCAATTCATTGATGTCGAACTCTTCAAAGTAATATAGAATGATGATTTCTCTGTATTTATCTTCAAGCTTCAGGACATGTGCCAGCAGGGTTTCATCCTCGTCCTGCTGCAACACGAATTCTTCCGGCGTCTCCTTTGTTGAGGGGATGGAGCGGAATAGTTCCGTGCCTTTTTTGACGACCCTCTTCATGTAAGAACTTTTTAAATGATCCTTACACAAGTTAATGGTAATTTTGTACAACCATGTTTTAATGGTCGATTCTTTTTTGAAACTGGCATATTTCTGGTATGCTTTAATAAATGTTTCTTGAGTGATATCTTCGGCAATCGCATAATCTTTTACATACGAATAAGCGAGCCATTTTAAATCATGGCCGTATTCTTGAATCCATTCTTCCAGCCGTTCCTCACCATGTTCTTCGGGTTCATATGTAGATTGTGAGCGTTGGTTGTGTATCAATTTTTCCCACCTCATCTGTTTAGACGACACTCCCCGAGAATAAGTTTTTGCTTTGCTTGATTTCTTATGATCTTATCTATGTATTCGATAGACATCACCGTTTTCCTTTATAAAAAAAGAGGGAGGATCGTGGGTGTATGCGATCCTCTGCGATTATCGGAGGGGTATGGAATGCAAAGACCTGGACGTTGGCTTGCTGTTGTAGGGTTTTTCTTATGGCTGATATGGAAATTCTCCTTTTCTATTGAGTGGCTGGAATTTTCGATAGGGTTTAGTTTATTTGTCCTTGTTCCGCTTTTACTTGAAGAAGCAGTCAAAGATTCTCGGGAAAATCGAGCGGATCATTGGTTGTGGCAGTGTCTCGTATGTTTGCTCCCATTTTCCATATCAGGTGTTCTATCTTTATCCATGCCGTCGGGCTGGGAAGCAGCGGCTTGGGGATTGATTTGGTTCATTTATACATTATCCGTGGCAGTGGGAGGCGTTTGGCGTTTCCGGTTGCGTCAAGGGGCAAGAGTGGAAGAGCTGAGCATTGATGCTGGTTTTCTATATTTAGCTTTCGCTGGCCTTTTCCTTTTCTTCTCCCGTCTCCCTGTAAAAAATTTCGGTTCATTTTCGCCACGGGAATGGATTGTTTTGGCTTTGTTTTTTCATGGAGTCGTTTTTTTATTGGCGGTGATCACCGGTTTCTTTGGTCGGTACCGAAAAGAGATGGCAGTTAAGCCGAAAAAGCAAGTCGATCGTCCTTACCGTTTTTTAGTTATCACGGTTCTCGTCAGTCCAGTCATCGGTTTTTTCAGTCTTTTGTATGGAACGGAAGCCATTATTCTTTCGGTTGTCATTTTTTCATTTTTGCTCGTTTGGATGTGCCTGTGGTGGTTCTGGTTATCGGTTGAGTTTAAGCCTTGGGTACAGACGGCGTTAATTTTGACGAGCTTTATGGGATTCAGTATCGTTGGCAGTGCATTGTGGAAGGGGTTGAGTATCGGCCGTTTGAGTAGTGTGGGGATGCTTGCGACCATTCCGCCGTATGGATTCTTTTCTGCCTTGCTCTTTTCGTGGCTGATTGTTTTTGCGTGGAGGGGTGTAAATAAACCACGGCGAATCCTGCCCGAGAGTGATTAGTGGGATGGAAAATGTTTCACGTGGAACTGGATCATTCTGTCGATAATTTCCATATTCTTCTATGAAGAATAGCTGAAGCTTCCTCTTCAGTTATCATGGATTTATGCTATAATAAAAGTGAAAAGGCGACAGCTGCAACTGTCGCCAAGATACCGTTCGCATATCATGGATTTTAGGCCTTCACTACGTGTGGAGGTCTATTTTTTATTGTTCATTTTTATGATGAGCGCAAGGAGCGTAATGATGAACGTTCCGAACGCTAACATGATCATAAGGGATTCATATGTGCTCATCGATGGCCTCACACCCTTTCTATCACAGTCTTTATCTTCAAATAGAGAACGGTATCTATCTACAAGGATACCATATTTTGCGATAAATAAGAACGTATGTTCGCAAAATAGACAGAAGGAACTAAAAACTCCAGCTCACCTTAAGATGAGCCGGAGTCTTTTATATGATTGACCTTGGAATAGTAGGGGGGAACCAAGGTGAATCCACAGTGATTTTATTGTGCTGTCTTTGTCTCTGTAGGTGTTTTTGTTTTTGGTTCAGACTCAGAATTCAAACCGTCGAGTCGGTGGAGCAATCCGACACCGAAATCGTTACCTGTGCTTGGGTTGATGTTCTCGTTGAAGATTCCACGGCTTGTTTCGTAGGCCTGGGATCCGTGCTCGGAGAAGTCGAGTCCGGATATTTCCTCCTGTCTGGAAACGCGGATGCCGACGGTGCTTTTAACGATGAAGACAACGGCTGCGGTTGTTAGCATTGTCCAGGCAATGACAGCTAGGACACCGATCGCCTGAATGCCTAGAAGGCTTGCGCCACCACCGTAGAAGAGACCACCTTCCACAGCGAAAAGACCGACAGCGATTGTACCCCAAATGCCGCAAATTCCGTGAACAGCGATGGCACCGACGGGATCATCAATGCGAACGACTCGATCAAGAAACTGGACGGCTTCTACTAAAATAATACCGGCGATCAAACCGATGGCAAGAGCCCCGCCTAAAGAAACGTTGGCTGTACCTGCTGTGATCCCTACTAAGCCTGCGAGTGCACCATTCAAAGTAAGAGAAGCGTCAATGCGTTTGAACTTAGCGTAAGAATAAAAGGCGGAGCTGATAATTCCTGCTGATGCAGACAACAGAGTGGTTGCGATAACGGAAGGAACAAGAGACGGATCGGCAGCTAGTGTACTTCCGCCGTTAAATCCGAACCAGCCGAACCATAAGATGAAGACACCAAGAGCGCCTAAAGGAATGTTATGACCGGGGATGACGTTTACCTTCTTACCACTGTATTTACCAAGACGTGGTCCGAGGAACATGACAGTGACGATAGCGCCTAGCGCGCCTGTTAAGTGGACGACTGTCGAACCGGCAAAATCAACAAATCCTAGCTCGGAAAGCCATCCTCCACCCCAGACCCAGTGTCCAACGACAGGGTAAATGAAGCCGGTCATAACCACAGTAAGGAGAAGGTAGGATCCTAGTTTCATACGTTCAGCGACGGCACCGGAAATGATCGTGGCACACGTAGCTGCGAATACCGCTTGGAAAACGAAGAACCCGATTTGATCTTCTTGACCGCTTAAGAGGAAACCGTCAATTCCGATGATCCCACCACCGGAAGTACCAAACATGATACCGTAACCAACGACAAAATAAAGGACAGCAGCGATGGACATCGTCATGAAGTTCTTCATCAGGATGTTCAGTGCATTCTTTGAACGGGTGAATCCGGCTTCGACCATGGCGAAGCCTGCGTGCATGAAGAATACTAAGAAAGCGGCAATCATGACCCATACCATGTCGACGGATTGCAGAACGGACTCTGCAGAGATTGCTGTTTCAGCGCTTGCGACAACTGGGAATCCTAGAAGAGCAAATAGGAGCAGAGGGACGATTTTTTTCATAAATGAATTCTTCCTTTCGAAATAAAGTATTAGATTAGTGCTTGTTTGCCAGTTTCTCCTGTTCGGATGCGGAACACTTCATCAATCGTAGAAACGAAAATTTTTCCGTCGCCGACTTCATCTGTAGCGCAGGTATTGATGATGACATCAATCACTGAACCTAGTTCGCTGTTTTCGACGACCATTTCTACCTTTACTTTTGGATAGAGCTTAATTTCAAAACGACTGCCTCTGAAGATTCCTTCCTGGCCTTTTTGCTGACCGCATCCGGCAACTTCTGATACCGTTAGTCCTTTCACGCCTAGTTCATCCAGGCTCTGCCTCAAATCCTGGAATGCTTCGGGACGGATGATTGCCTCCACCTTTTACATTGTGTAAGGTTTCTTAACACAATGAGTAAGTAATTAAATCTAACTATAAGATAAATATTCTGAAAAATCAATACACTTTTTGATAGTATGTTAGAAAAGTTGACATAAAAGCGCTTTCTTGTTTAAAAAAGGAAGACCAGGTCATCCATATTCTGGATGACCTGGTCAGGTAAGAATTGGTATGAAACTGTATTAGAGGTCGTCGAAGCCGTTGGTTTCGGACACTTTGGTGTACTGACGTGATTTTTGTTCAAAAAAGTCGGACTTTCCTTCATCGACTTCCTGGTAAGCGCGGATCCATTTCAATGGATTTTCTGTATAAGTAGGGAACGGCTTTTCTGCTCCAAGAAGCCTGCAGCGTTTATTGGCGATGTAACGGATATAGTCTTCCAGGTCCTGAATCGGAATGCCTGGGAATTGATTCCCGATTAGGTGACGTGCCCACTTGATTTCTAAATCAGCCGCTTGTTTGAACGTATCGGTCACGAACGTCCGGTAGTAATCGTGATCCAACTCAGGGTTTTCATGTAATGTTTCGTTAAAGATATGCCCGAACAAACTGACGTGGATTTGTTCATCGCGGTTGATGTAGTTGATCATTGTACTTGTGGAGACCATCTTTTGATTTCTCGCAAGATTATAGAAAAAGGCGAAACCGGCATAAAAGAAGAGACCCTCGAGCACGACATCATAAACAATCGACTTCAGAAAACCGTCCACGGAAGGATCATCGGCGAATGCCTGATATCCATCAGTAATAAAGGTGTTGCGTTCTTTGAGCACTTCATCATGCTTCCAGTAATCAAAAATCTTTTCCTGTTCTCCTTGATCGACAAGCGTGGACAGAACGTAAGAGTAAGATTGATTATGCACGACTTCCTGAAAGGCGAGCACCTGCATTAAGGCAGATAGACTCGAGTCGGTCAAATAGTCCGCGATTTTCCCCGAATAATCGGTTTGTATGGAATCCAAAAAAGCGAGCAGACCGATGATCTTCTTGAATGCGGTCTGTTCTTGCTCTGAAAGGTCCGGCCACTGCTTCAAGTCGTTGCTCATATTGATTTCATTAGGAATCCAGAAATTTGCAAGCATGGTCTTATACATCGGGTACGCCCATGAATAGCGGGTGTTATCCCAATTTAAGATGTTCGAACTTCTTCCGTTGATGACACCTGTCGAGGCATTTGGTGCTTCGTAATCGACGAGCTTTCTTTTTTGTATCGATCCCTTCATGGTAGGCTTCCTCCTTTTTATGATGAGCAGACTTCACAATCATCAAATTCTTCCTGACTGGATGTTGATCGCGTATAGTAGGTCGTTTTCAATCCGTGTTTCCATGCAGACAAGTGTAAATCCAACAACTCTTTCGCCTGGATGTTGTTCCTTACATAGAGATTAAACGAGATGGATTGATCGATATACTTTTGTCTGATGCTGTTCTGCCTGATGGATGCGTGTTGGTCTACATCGTAGGCGGATGGATAATACCCATAAGTTTCATGGGTTAAATCAGGTGCGGTAACAGGAATCTTGTAATCTTTTTTCTCTTCGGAATAAAATTTCTTGAAAATCGGATCAATACTGGCCGTACTTCCTGCGATGAGGGAGGTACTTGAATTCGGTGCTACGGCCATCAAATATCCATTTCTCATTCCATTCCTGGAAACCTTGTCTTGCAAGGCTTTCCAGTTCCATGTGCCCTCTTGGTCAAACGTTCGTTTAATGAAAAAATCTCCTGTTTGCCAGTCTGATCCTTCGAATAGAGGGTAGCTTCCTTTTTCGGCAGCCAAATCGCAACTAGCTTCAATAGCATGATAGGCGACGGCTTCATACACTTCCTCGGTATAGTCGAGTGCTTCCTGTGATTCCCAGTCGATCTTCTTCTTGGCAAGAAGGTGGGCCCATCCGAAGGTGCCGAGCCCTACACCACGGTAAGACTGGTTCGTGAGCTGTGCTTGTAAAACGGGAAGGGTATTTCTGTCGATGACGTTATCGAGCATACGAACTTGAATCGAAATCAAGCGCTTCAGGACACCGTTCGTGACGGCACGACCGAGATTGATGCTCGACAGGTTACAGACAACAAAATCTCCTGGTGTCTTCACAGATATGATTTTACCGTCTTCCACGTATTGTTCATCCTGGATGGTCGGTTTTTGATTCTGGGTGATCTCTGTACAAAGATTGCTGCAATAAACCATACCCGCGTGACTGTTCGGATTCATGCGGTTGACTTCATCCCTGTAAAACATATACGGTGTTCCTGTTTCAAGCTGACCGATCATGATGCGCTTCATAATTTCGATCGCTGGGACTTTCTCTTTAGAAAGGTCGGGATGGGCGACACAGGCGGCATATTTCTCCCGGAAGGATCCAGACCCTCTTTTTTCATCAAAATGGTCTTCCAGCGAGTAGCCCATGATGCTGCGGACTTCATGAGGGTCGAACAAGTACCAGTCTTCACGGTTTTCCACTGCCTCCATAAAGAGGTCAGGGATGGATACTCCAGTGAAAAGGTCATGAGTCCGCTGGCGTTCGTCCCCGTTGTTCAATCGGCTATCGAGGAAAGGGAAGATATCTTTGTGCCATACATCTAAATATACAGCGACAGCTCCCTGGCGCTGCCCCAGTTGGTCCACGCTGACAGCAGTGTTGTTGAGTTGTTTCATCCATGGGAGGATCCCTGACGAGACGCCTTTGAATCCACGGATGTCACTGCCGCGGCTCCTGATTTTACCTAAGTAAACTCCGATGCCCCCACCGTGCTTACTCAGGTTGGCGATATCGGTATTGCTGTCATAGATGGACTGTAAGGAATCATCGATGGTGTCGATGAAACAGGAACTCAGCTGTCCATACCGTTTTCCTGCATTGGCGAGGGTAGGAGTAGCTACAGTCATATACAAATGACTCAGCGCCCAATACGCTTCTTTGACGAGAGGAAGGCGCTTCGATGCTTTTTCTTCCGCCATCACCACCATGGCGATGATCATGAAACGTTCTTGCGGGAGTTCGTAAACCTCTTTCTCTTTGCTTTTCGCAAGATAGCGGTCGCTTAATGTTTTCAAACCAATATAAGTGAAGAGATGATCACGATCAGGTACGATAGAATCCTCCAATTCTTCCATTTCCTTTTTTGTGTAGTATGTAAGGAGATTCCTGCTGTAAATGTTCTTTTCAATCAATGTTTGGATCAGCCCGTAAAAGTCTTCATAAGGTCCAGATGTGGATCGATTGTGAGCAGATTTTTCGTACATGTCTTCCAGATGGATGCGGCTTGCTACATAGGTCCAATCTGGATTCGATTCATCGATTTCCGCCAGACACTCTAAAATGAATGCATCTTTGTCATTTTTGAGGGTGGGGGACTTATCGATGAGTCGTTGCACATTTAAATGGGGAAAATCTGCTTGCCATTGTTGAATTCTCTCTTGCCAGGACGTGTTTCTTGTTAAGGTTTCCATTATTTTTCACTCCTTAAAAATGAAGGTGTACGGTCATGAAGTCAGGTTTCGGAAAAAATAAAAAAATCCGCTCAACGAAAATTGAGCGGATGAAACCATGAAACGAAGAGAAGACACGAGAGCCTTCGTTCCATCGCTTCATCTTCTCAATCCCCGAAGAAGTTGAAACTGCGACGAACGAAGACAGGTCTCCTGGCTGACACTCGATCTTACTCTAGTCCTTCCCGTGCAGAGCACAGTGGAATGTCCATTTCGCGAGTGATGACAGTTGCGGGGGCAGCTCCGGATTTTAACCGGATTCCCTATTAAGCCTTGTGGCATCTTCTGTTCGTAGATACTATATATAGTGTTTATTTAAGTTTATATTAGCTTATATTGTGTTTCTATCATAACGCTGAAGAAGGAATCATGCAACTCTTTTTTATCGATCTTCGACAAGAATAGAGCTATCATTTCTTTTATGTTCCGCTATAATGGAGGTTAAGAACATTATTGAAAGGGATGATGGTGTGTCTCAAACATTTAATTGGCATAAGGAAGCGGAAAAGCAATGGAATGATCGTGCGGAAATGTGGAACTCAAAAAGTCGTGAGATGTGGGACGACGGGAGCCGGTGTACGATTGTCCCTTTTTTGACAAAGCATGTAACTAAAGGGAAAATCGCTGATCTTGGATGCGGAGATGGTTATGGATCGTATCTGCTTTACAAAGCAGGCTTTAATGTTACAGGACTCGATTTGTCAGAAGACATGGTCACGCGAGCGAATGAACGAGTGAATGATGAGCGGATCTCATTTGTTCAAGGAGATTTGACAGACCTGCCGTTTAAAGATGAATCGTTTGACGCGGCGATGGCGATCAATTCATTGGAATGGACGGAAGTCCCGTACAAGGGCCTGGAAGAAATGAAGCGGATTTTGAAGCCGGGCGGCCGATTATGTGTCGGCTTACTCGGACCTACAGCGATGCCGCGCATCAATAGTTATCGCAGGGTATATGGGGAAGAGGTCATTTGTAATACGATGATGCCATGGGAACTTCAAAAAATGGCAGAAGAAACCGGCTGGACCTATGTAGAAGGTCAAGGAGTGTACAAACGTGGGGTGGAAGACCATCACATCGCGCAGCTGGATGAAGAATTAAAGCAGGCCTTAACCTTCATGTGGATCTTCATCTTTGAAAAAAAATAAACAACAAAAGCACCCGATAAGCGGGTGCTTTTTATTTGGGAATAAATGTATGACCTGGTACACCAGATAAATACATAGAAGTAAATAAGTGTATGACCAGGTCGTCCTTTATTCTCCTTCCTCGGTCCAGAAGAATTCTTTGAGTAATTGGTCCACTTCTTCGAGTTCGTGGAGGCCGGAATGTGTGGCAAGCGGGTTGTAGAGGCGCTTTTCCTCATACTGTCCAAAGGGGACGATTTCTTCCAATCCACTCACACTCGAGGCATGGACAAGGCCGTCCCAATGCTCGGCTTCAGGGTCATCGGCATTGATGACACCAGCTATAGCAAACACTTCCACATCATTCGGGAACTGATCCTTATTCTGCACCATCTGCTTTAAAGCTTCAGAATTCGGCCGCAGGTCAGTTGTTGCCGCTCCGTAATTGGATGCGAAGTAGCCTTCTTTTTCAATGCCTTTAAAGGGGCTAGCAATGACGGACAGTTTCTCTACTCGAGGAACAGAATATTGGTGGTCGCTCAGCAAGTAATTGACCGATGCGATACCTCCCATCGAGTGGCCGACGAGGTTCACTTGTTGAATGTTGTAATCGGCTTTTAAACGCCGCATGATTTCAGAAAGCCAATGGGTCTGGTTATAGATACTTGCACGATTGTTTTCGAAAAGCACTTGGATGAATGGATTGTGTGTTTCAGCAAAACCACCTCGGATGGTGACATGCCCACGGTTGGAGACATAAACTGTCATATGTTTCTGTCCCCATTGTAAGTTCTGCATCCGGTCCATCATCGTTTCGAAGCTTCGCGGGCCACCTTTAAAGCCATGCACGAACAATGTGGGTACAAGGTCTTCGCGGTCCACGGGTTCAGAGCTTCCGGGTCTTGAGTTGATCATAAAAAAGAGCAGGCCGATCAGAAGGGAGCCCATCAAGATCGGCGCCCATTTTTTCCATAGCATAACGTTTTCCTCCTGAAAAACAGATCTATGAATAGTGTAACGGCTAACGAGTGTCGCTTCCTGGTATATTTATGAAAAAAGAATGACAATGTGTCGAAGATATCATTAGCATACCCGGATCTGTCAATGGACATCGAAGGGTTTATCTCCCATTTTTCGGGGAAAACTGAAATTGTAAAAAGATTGGATTACGGAAAGGAGCTTTCCATTGAATCAAGAAGAATTGAAAAAGAAGATCCACGAAGTCATGGACCAACATAAAGTTGGTACGCTTGCCACAGTGAAAAATAATAAACCCCATTCGCGTTATATGACGTTTTGGAATGATGATGAGTTCACTTTCTATACCCCAACGAACAGAGAGACTCATAAAGCGGATGAAATTGAAGCGAACCCACATGTCCATATCCTTCTCGGATACGAAGGGGAAGGATATGGGGATTCGTATTTAGAAGTCGAGGGACAGGCGAAGATTCGTGAAGATCAGGAGATCAAAGATAAGTTATGGAACGATCACATGGACCGCTGGTTTGATGGCAAAGATGACCCTGAGTATGTGGTACTTGAAATCATGCCGGAAAATATACGCTATATGAATCAGGGGCAGGAAACACCTGAACGTCTTGATATGTAAAAGCAAAAAGTGGTCAGCTGCCAGGGCTGACCACTCTTTTTATTGAAGGGAACAAGGTTCGTCTTCATATTCGATTTCCAGAGTGATGTGCTCGAGTGAAATCGGATGTAAGATTTCTTTGACCTCCTCTTTCACTTTACATATCTCTTCCTTTGTCGCTTCTGCACGCACAACGATGTGAGTGGAAAAGGCATGATTTTCTCCATCCATTGACCACAGGTGGGTGTGATGAGTGGATTGAACATCAGTCAAATCGTTAATTTTTCGTGAAAGACCCTCAAGGTCAACCTCCGATGGGACACCTTCAAGGAAAAGTCGCATCGTCTGGATGAGATTTTTCACCACATTATATAAGATGAATAATGTAATTCCAATAGAAGCGATTGGATCCAAAATCGGCACATCAAAAAACAGCATAACAATACTGACTCCAAGGACAGCTACCCAACCAAGGACATCTTCAAGGAGATGCCATGTCATGACCTTCTGGTTCATGGAGTCCCCGCCTTTAAGCCGGAAAACGGCTGCACCGTTAACGAGAATTCCTAAGATGGAAAGAGCGATCATTCCTCCTGCATTCGGCTGCTCGGGGTTTAAGAGTCTGGGCACGGCCTCTGTCAAAATGAAAATGGATCCGACAATCAGGACCACGCTGTTGATCAAGGCCGCTAAAAGAGAGAAACGCCGATACCCGAAAGAAAAATGATCCGATTGTTCTTTTCGGGAAAACTTCTGTAAAAACCAGGCGAGACCGAGAGAAAGAGAGTCCCCAAGGTCATGTAAGGCATCAGAAAGAATCGCCATACTATTTGTTAGTAAACCACCGATCAATTCAATAATGGTAAAAAAGAAATTCAAGAAAAAAGCGGTTTTGATTTTACCGGTAGTTGAATCGATATGATGGTGGTGATGATGTCCCATAGTGCTCACCCTTTTTCAATACATGATTATATGCTCATATATATAACGTATGAAAGATAAAAAGTATTGTCAATCCTTTTAGGTTTTACCTGCATAAGGAAGACTATGACCCTCCATTAGATCTTTCATCGCTCATGATAAAGTTCAGGGACACGGGCCCTGAACTTTTTTTAATGGATGGATTTTAATCGGTTGGATAGAACCTACGATGGATCGAGTAATAATCGAGCTTGTTGCCTGTCACCGTTGATAATCTCTTCAGTGCCTCCAATAGGAAGGTTTTGTCCAACTCGTAGATGACTTTTGTTTCGATATGGTCGATGGTGTTGCAGGCGAATTCCCATAGCATCTGGTGCTTAGAGCTGTCGATCGATTCGGCAACCATCGCAATGGAGTCGACAAGCTCCGTAATAATCAGATGATTGTCACGTGCATAGTGCCGAATATAGCCAAAGCCGCGGTAGATGTAGGACTCAAAGGATTCAGAAAGCAGAACCACTCGGACCTGCTTTTCGTTATCCATCAGGTAAGGAGTGAATGTAATGTAATCCTCTACGGTAAGCATCAACTCGGCCATTTGATGGATGGTGTTGGTCGCGGTTTTCGGATCGTCATTTCCAAGAGATTTAATCGCGATTTCGGCTAGTTTGTGCATACCCATTTGAATATCTTGCAGTTCTGTTTCTTTGTAATCAATAATGACCATCTTGCAATATTTTTCTTCATCAATGTTTTCAGCACCAGGCCCCCAGTAGCTGATCAAATTGTTGCTTTTCAAAATATAATCGCCCACTTGGGCATGAAATTGAATGATGATGTCATCTTTTCTTGCTTCTTCAATCATCTTCTTATAATCGACAAGCTGAATGTATCCAGATTTAATGGCACCAATAGGGTTCGCCTTCGATCGTTCAGCTTCTCTCAAGTCCCCTGGTTCTTCGGTCCGGTACTGTTCAAGGTCTTTCCTCAAGGTCTGGTTGATGATTTTCTCGGAAGAATGTTTCATTGTATCTGTGATATTGTGCACTTGCATCCAAGTTGTTGCATGGTTGATAAAATAAATGAATGTAACGGAAGATGTGAAAGCAAGGAAAATTGTGACGATCGGCACCGCTACGAAGAATTCGTGCCTTGTATTTCCGATAAATAGGAACACGAGCAGAACATAAACAAAATTACCATTGAATATCCCAAGTGCGTGCTGTGTCCTGCGGTCTGCGACGAAGTTGAGAAGCATCCTTGGTGAGAACTGACCACTGAATGTTGTCAAGACGACGAGCAAGGAGTTCAATGTGAAAGCGCTCAGAGTCAGAATACCACCAATGAGTGTACTGACAAGCATCCGGGTAATATCTGCGTTGATTCTGAACACTTCAAACGTATACTGTTCGATTTGAAAAACGATATCCAACAACAGGGTGACCACAACAAAAAATATGGACAATAATATATAGTAAAAAGGCATGTACCATAAGGTCATCTGCATTTCATGCTTACGCTGCCGTTTAGACATTTTCGCATACTTTTGTATCGATACAGGTAGCAACTTTAAAAACATAGGGGTCCTCCTTTCTGACGAAGAATTATAATCGTAGTTTCCCCTTTGTCAGAATCAATAAAACGAGAATAGGATATTTTTTCTACAAAAACTCTCTAATCACAAAAGAATTAGCCATTCCGTTGTTACGATCCAACCATCAGCAAGCTGGACGTGAATGTTTTGTCATTTCGTTCACTTTCATAGACTGAACCTTTGTCAGCTCAAGAACGGTGAGGTATATTGAGAATAATTATGGAAAAGGGGGATCCAACATGAACTGGGTACATAAAACGTTCGCTGAACTTTCAAAGCAGGAATTATATGAGATTTTACAGACAAGGGTTGAGGTCTTTGTTGTTGAACAGGAATGTCCTTATCCTGAAGTCGACGGAAGAGACGAAGGTTGTTTACATATATGGATGGAAAAAGAAGAGGAGATGGTGGCTTACTGCCGCATCGTCCCCCCAGAAAAAGATGAGCAGTACCACAGTATCGGCCGCGTGCTCGTTAAAGAAGGGCATCGAGGGTGTGGCTATGCCCGTCAAGTGATGGACCGTGCAATCCATGTGTTGAAGGAAGATTATAAGGTCAACCACATCTGGCTGCATGGCCAGGAGCACTTGCGTCATTTCTACGGTTCTTTTGGATTCAAAGAGGTGTCAGATGTATACCTTGAAGATGGAATTCCACACGTGGATATGCTGATGGAAGTCTAAATCGTTTCAATTCCTCTATAACCGGGAATGATAGCTTTGTGAAAAGTTTCCGAATGGAGGTTTTGAAATGAGTCCGCAAACATTTACTAAACAATACATCAATGGTCAATGGAAGAGTGGTTCCAGTGAGAAATATGTAGATAATGTCAATCCTTATACACAGCAAACGATTGCTTCGATCCCTTCTGCAAATGAAGATGATCTAAACGAAGCCTACGAGGCAGCCGTAAATGCTCAGGAGTCATGGATGACGACTCTTCCTGCTAAAAAGCAGGCGTATTTTGATCAACTATTGAAAGTGGTTGATGAGAGGAAAGATGAAATTATCGATTGGCTCGTGAAAGAAGCGGGCAGCACGCTTGTCAAAGCAGAGGTTGAATATCAGGCAGCTGTCGGCATCATTCGGGAATCGGCTAGTTTTCCGACGCGGATGAGCGGCCAGATTTTACCGTCCAACACACCAGGCAAGGAAAACCGGGTGTACCGGTCTCCGAAAGGTGTCATCGGCGTCATCGGCCCTTGGAATTTCCCTTTTCATCTAGCGATGAGGTCAATTGCTCCAGCTTTAGCGACCGGGAATACCGTCGTCGTTAAGCCGGCGTCTGATGCACCTGTTACATCAGGGTTGTTAATTGCCGATCTGTTCGAAGAAGCAGGTTTCCCAGAGGGTGTGATCAATGTGGTCGTCGGTCGAGGATCAGAAATCGGAGATGCTTTTGTGAAACACCCGGCAGCGAAGCTGATTTCATTTACAGGCTCGACGGAAGTCGGCAGCCATATCGGTGAACTCGCAGGGAAATATATTAAGGAGACAGCCCTGGAGCTAGGCGGGAACAATGCCATGATCGTCCTTGAGGATGCGGATATCGATCAAGCGGTGGAAGCGGCGGCTTTCGGGAAGTTCCTGCACCAGGGGCAGATTTGCATGTCGTTGAACAGAATCATCGTCGATGAGAGTGTTCATGATTCGTTCATCGAAAAATTCAAAGAGAAGGTTGAGAGCCTGAAAGCTGGCGATCCTTCGGAGAAAGATACTGTCATTGGCCCACTTATTAACAAGGATGCCATTGAGCGGATCCAGGAAGATGTAAAAGAAAGTGTTGGCCGAGGCGCTGAAATTCTCACAGGTGGGGAGACAGATGGCAGTGTCATGCAGCCGACCGTTTTGACGGGTGTAACGAGCGATATGCCGATTGCGAAGAATGAAGTCTTCGGCCCTGTTGCTTCCGTGATCCAAGTTTCATCTGAACAAGAAGCGATCAAAGCGGCGAACAGCTCTCCATACGGATTGAGCGGTTCTGTATTCACTCGTGATGTTCATCGCGGGGTGGAAGTAGCCAAACGTGTGGAGACGGGGATGATTCATGTGAATGATCAGTCCGTGAATGATGAAGCACACGTCGCTTTTGGTGGTGAAAAGGAATCCGGCCTCGGACGTTTCGGGGGCGAATGGGCTTTGGATAAATTCACAACCGTTAAATGGATCGGCGTGATGAACGGTTATCGCGAGTTTCCTTTTTAAATCGAATAGGAAAAAGCAGAAGCTCAGGAAATGGAGCTTCTGCTTTTTTTAAGTTCATTTATCAAATATTCCTGCACTTCCCACTTCGGTCCGGATTGTATATATCCATTCAATTTTTCAGCATACTTCACAGCTTCTTCTTCTTGAGGGAAAACCCTGTCTCTACGATCAATTGGGTCTTTTAAAACTTCTAATAAACGATCATCTTTTCTAATAAGCGTATACATGTGAATCCCTCCTGTACAGTCCGCGTAGGATATTTGTATAAGATAATTAAAATACATTTTGAACAAGTATTCAATCATTATTTTTAAAAAAATTATCCAACGATCAGACTTGTTTCGACAGGAGCAGGAGGTCCGTATACGCTTGCGCTTTATGATTGAATTATGGAAGCACTTGTTATAGTGAAAGAATAAAAAGACAGTACTTTCGAGTTGGAAAGTACTGTCCTTGATCTTACTTCTGCTTAAATGCTTTGAATCGTTTCACGGCATCCCGCAATGTTTCTTCCGAATTGTTCAACCCGATGCGCACATAACCTTCTCCGTGCGTACCGAAGCCGATTCCAGGGGCAACGAACAACCCTGTCGATTCCAATAAATCATCCGCAAAGCCTTGGGAGGTATAGCCTTCAGGTACTTCCAGCCATGTAAAGAAGGAACCTTGGCAGGGGGCGACATGATACCCTGCTTCTTCTAAACCATGAACGAGAAGGTCACGTCTTTTTTCATAGGTTTCGGCAAGATCTGTGACACATTGCTGGGAACTCAATAAGGCGGTGGCTGATGCCTTCTGCAATCCGCCGAAAATACTGCAGAAGTAGTGATCCTGGATGACCTCAAGCGCATGGATGACGCTTGGGTTACCGACAGCAAAAGCGACACGCCAGCCGGCCATATTGTAAGTTTTAGACATTGTATAAACCTCAACACCGACATTTTTCGCACCTTCGAATTGCATAAAGCTGAGCGGTTTGTTCCCATCAAATCCTATGGCCCCATAGGCGAAGTCATGAACGACACAGACATCGTTCTTTTCTGCTTCCTGGATGGTTTCTACAAAAAAGTCCTCACCAGCCATAGCTCCTGTCGGGTTATTGGGATAGTTTAGGAACATGAGCTTTGCTTTTTCCCAGCTCTCTTTATCAATTTCACTGTAGTCAGGCAAAAAGCCATTCTCTTCGCGAAGGGGCATCGACTTCATTTCTGCGCCGACCATTTCAATGCCGGACCAGTAATCCGGGTAACCGGGATCGGGAACGAGCGCGACATCCCCTGGATCAAGGAAACACTGGCTAAGCTCAACGAGCCCTGTTTTGCTTCCAGGCATAATGGCGACTTCTGTTTCAGGATCAATGTCTACGTCGTATTCGCGCTTGTAAAATTCAGCTACGGCTTCCTTTAAGAACTCATAACCGTGGAAGGGGGGATATTTGTGGAAATCCGGGTTTTCAGCCGCCTCCTGTAAGGACTGCACAATGTGGGAGGGGGTGGGTTGGTCAGGGTTTCCCTGCCCTAAGTTCAAGGTGTCATAACCACGATTTTTGTAAAGATTTAATTTATCGATCATAGTTGCGAAAAATTGGTCCGGAAGCCGCTGTATGGCTTTGGATGTTTGGAATTGCTTCATGTCCTTCACCTCGAATGTTTTTTTTGAAAAGTCGTACAAAAAGATAATATCGTTAGTTTAACATGAGAGAAGTTTGAGTGGGAACCATATAGGCAAAGAATAAGAGAATAGAAGGTACGTAAAAGGAGTGATTGGGATGGATTTCGTTATTATCGGAGGAGATGCTGCAGGGATGAGTGCAGCGATGCAAATTGTAAGGAATAGTGAGGGGCATTCGATTACCGTGTTGGAACATGGAGGGATCACCTCTTATGGACAGTGTGGCCTGCCGTATGTATTAAGCGGAGATGTCGAGTCTACAGAAGACCTCATCGCGCGTGACCCTGAAACGTTTCGCGAAAAGTACGGCATTGATGTCCGCACCTATCACACGGTAACGGAAGTGGATTGCGATCATAAAGTCGTATACGGAAAAGATCATGAGGATCAGGGATTTGAGTTGTCCTATGATCGTCTGCTTGTAGCTTCCGGTGCAGCACCGGTCATGCCTCCATGGGAAGGACGGGAGCTTGAAGGGATTTACACACTAAAGACCATTCCCGATATGAAGGAGATCATGACAGCGACTACAAAGGAGAAGGAACATGTAACCATTATCGGCGGCGGGTACATAGGGCTTGAAATGGCGGAAAGCTTTGTGTCAATTGGAAAGAAAGTACGTTTGATTGACCGCGGACCTCAACTAGCGAAAATCTTCGATGAGGAAATGGGGGAGATGGTCCATGAAGAAGCCGAACGGAACGGTGTGGAACTACACCTCGGTGAATCGGTCGAAGGATTCAAAGGGGAGCAGCATGTTCAATCGGTTATCACGGATAAAGGTGAATATGAATCCGACCTTGTCCTTGTCGCCGTAGGAGTGACGCCGAACACCTCCTTTATGAAAAATACGGGCGTGTACAAAGGGATGAACGACGCGATTGCCGTGAATGCTTTTATGGAGACAAGCATCCTGGACATCTATGCTGCCGGGGATTGCGCCACCCAGTATCACCGGATCAAGAAAAAGGATGATTATATTCCATTAGGCACACATGCCAACAAACAAGGGCAGATCGCAGGACTGAACATGATTGATCATAGAAGGTCGTTCCGAGGGATTGTGGGTACGTCGATATTGAAATTCTTTGATTTAACGCTTGCCCGCACAGGTCTTTCTGAACGGGAGGCTAAGAACGAAAAGATTCCATTTAAAAAAATCACGATTGGATCCACACATGCCGCCGGCTATTATTCCAAGCAAAATCCAATGACATTGAAAATCATTTATCATGAGCAAACCGGTCTGTTGCTCGGGGCTCAAATCATTGGAGGTCAGGGAGCTGATAAACGGATCGATGTCCTGGCCACTGCTCTATTCCATGAAATGTCGATCGATGAATTAGAAGACTTGGATCTTGCTTATGCACCTCCTTATAACAGCGTGTGGGATCCTGTGCAGCAAGCAGCCCGCAAAGCAGACTGAATCGTGTAGGAAGTTCTTTGTGTATGGTAGGATAGGAATGAAGCACCATACAGGAGGATTCATGCTGTGAATACAGATTTATATAAAAAGGCGGAAGCATTCGTTCGCCAATACCATCAGGAGCAACAGCTTTCTGGTACAAATGAGAGGCTCAAGGAAATCGAGCAGGAAATTGGTGAGACGGGAAGCTATACGCACACCTATCCCGAGCTTGAATATGGCGCCAAAGTCGCCTGGCGGAACAGCAACCGCTGCATTGGACGTCTCTTTTGGAACAGCTTGAAGGTGTTTGATGCCAGGCATGTCGATACAGAAGAAGGCATGCGCGATGTACTCTTTGAACACTTGGATTATGCCACGAATGGGGGACGTATCCGCTCGACGATTACTATTTTCAAACCCAAAACCTCGGAGCGAGAAGTACGGGTTTGGAATCATCAACTCGTCCGTTACGCCGGCTATGAAGAGAATGAAAGTGTGATTGGAGACCCGGCTTCTGTTGCGTTTACGAAGGAATGTGAGAAGCTCGGCTGGAAAGGGGGAGGCACGTCGTTTGATGTGCTGCCTCTTGTCGTCCAAGTGGATGGACGGGAACCCGTGTGGTTCGAAATCCCTTTAGACAAGGTGTTAGAAGTACCACTTCGTCACCCTGAATATGCTTGGTTTGAAGACTTAGGCATGCAGTGGTATGCCGTCCCGGTGATTTCTGATATGCGACTTGAAATCGGTGGGCTTGATTATACAGCCGCCCCGTTCAACGGTTTTTATATGGAAACAGAAATCGGGGCCCGTAACCTCGCTGATGACTTTCGGTATGATCTTTTGCCCGTCGTAGCGGAAGCCATGGGGCTTGATACGAAACGGAATTCATCCTTGTGGAAGGACCGCGCTTTGATTGAGCTTAATCAGGCTGTCCTGTTTTCTTATCAATCCGATGGGGTAAGCCTTGTCGACCATCATACAGCAGCTCAACAGTTCCATCAGTTTGAGAAAAAAGAACAGTCGTGCGGACGTGAGGTCAAGGGTGACTGGACATGGCTCATCCCACCCATTTCGCCAGCAGCGACACACATCTTTCATTCGGCATACGAAAACCGGATGGACACACCGAACTATTTCTACCAAACTCCGGCCTATGAAAAAAATCCTTCCGAGTGATTCGGAAGGATTTTTTGTCTTATTTGTGGGTGGTATCGACTGAATATGAAATATATCAATCAAATGACGGATATATCAATTAAAAATGTGATAAATCAATTAAATACAAGATATATCAACTAAAGATGATAAATATCCATTCGATGATCTAGTAAGAACTCATTCATACAAGTCCGGACGTCGGTCTTGAAAAATAGGGATCTGCTCGCGAATCGCCTCGACAGCAGTGAAGTCGACGTCGGCATACACGATTTCTTCATCAAAACCACCTTCAGCCAATACGTTGCCCCACGGGTCTACAACGATTGAATGGCCTCCAAACTCATTGTTTTGATCAGCACCTACACGGTTGCAGGCGATGACGAAGCATTGATTTTCAATCGCCCGGCTGATCAATAGATTCCGCCAATGCTCAACCCGGGGTTTTGGCCACTCTGCAACGACAAACAACCCACGCGAGCCATCCAGCATGTGTGTTCTCATCCATTCAGGGAAACGGATATCATAACAAATGACACCGGCCACAGGCACCTCACCAAGATTGAAATTCCCTTTTTGGTTTCCTGATTCTAAAAACTTTTCTTCATTCATCAAACGGAACAGATGGGCTTTCCGGTAGTTGAACAGCCGATCACCTTCAGCGTTATAAGCAACGAAGGTGTTGTAAAACTTACCGTTTTCTTCTTCAGCGATGGAGCCTGCAATGGTGACCTTGAATTCCTTTGCTAAAGAAATCAAGAGCTGATGCGTCGGGCCTTCGAGTGTTTCTGCTATTTCTTCAAAACGGGAAAGATCATAGCCTGTCGTCCACAATTCAGGCAACAAGATGACCTCGCCTCCTTGTGCGGCGGCTTCTTTTATTTTCTCCTGTGCAAGTTTACGGTTCTCTTCAGGGTTACCGAAGACGATGTCCATTTGAATAATTGCTATTTTTGTTGTCATCCTATCACCTCATTTTCTTCTTAGTGTATCAAAAAATTCTGACGTTTTCGATTAGCATTTTACCTAGATGAGAAGGTTTCATCTCTTGCCTGTATTCTGTGTATCGAAACAAACCGCCCATGCTACAATAAACATAAACGGCTATTCAACTATATGGCAGGATTGTGAAAGACTCGATTTCCAGATGTTTTTTGAGTGGATGGGGCTGCGGGGAATAACTCGCTTTCCCAACCACCATCCCTTCAGACAAACGTCTCGAAACTGATCCGACCACAAAAGGGAGCATATATGAAAGAAAGAGTAGAGGTATGAAAAAGGAAGTGGGATTATGTTTGAGTTGTTTCTTCCGATGCTTGAAAGGCTCGGGATTATCGTAACGGTTGCTTTCATTATTACTCGCTTCCGTTTTTTTCGAGAGCTGATCGATCAAAAAACGCTGGACCAACGTCAGCGGTACATGGCGATCGCTTTTTTCGGGTTGTTCGGAATCATTGGTACATATACAGGCATCACTTATAATACAAGTTCACTTGATTATGGACGCTGGGCTTATAACCTTGTCGAATCGGAAGCACTGGCGAACTCAAGAGTGATTGGAATCGTGGCAGCCGGTCTTTTCGGTGGTTACCGCATTGGTATAGGGGCCGGAGTCATTGCTGGTTTGCATCGTTTTTCCCTTGGAGGATTCACGGGGGTCGCTTGCGGGATATCTGCTGTGGTAGCAGGAATCATTGCAGGTTACTTCCATAAAAAAGAGGAGTCTTTAAAACTGAAGACAGCTTTATTTGTTGGGGCCCTTGCAGAGACGGTGCAGATGGGGATCATCCTTCTTATCTCTGATCCATTTCCGCGTGCGTGGGCCCTTGTCCAGGAGATTGGAGCCCCCATGATTGTAGCGAACGGTGTCGGTTCCGCATTGTTCTTATTAATCATCCGCAATGTTCTTCATGAAGAAGAGAAAGTCGGAGCTTTGCAGGCACAAAAAGCACTGAAATTGGCAGAATCGACGGTCTCTCACCTGCGAAAAGGGTTGACGATGGATTCTGCAGAAAAGGCGTGCCAGATCATTTATGGGGAAGTTCAAGTGAGTGCGATTTCCATGACGGATAAACAAAGAATCCTCGCTCATGTTGGACAGGCCGATGACCATCATAAGGCGGGAGAGCCGATTCAAACGGACGCCACTCGTGATGTCATTGAGACAGGAGAGCGTGTTGTAGTCAGTCATGAAGAGATTCAATGCCAACAGGCGGACTGTCCACTTGGAGCAGCCGTCATCGTTCCATTGAAGAAGCGTCAAGAAGTGGTCGGAACCTTGAAGTTTTACGTTTCGTCACAAAAAGAAATCTCGAATGTTCTATTGGAATTGATCCAGGGATTGAGTGCCCTCCTTAGTCAGCAGCTTGAGCTTGCTGATGCTGAAAAAGCACAAGAACTTGCTCGTGAAGCGGAAGTGAAGGCCCTGCAGGCACAAGTCAATCCACATTTTTTATTTAATTCGTTAAACGTCATCGTTTCGTTGACTCGTACGGAACCTGATCGAGCAAGAGCGCTGCTTATTGCTCTTTCCAAGTTCTTCAGGCAAAACTTAGGGGCGACCACCAAAACCTGGACGTCTTTAAAAGAAGAGTTGAAACATGTAAAGTCCTATCTTCTCATCGAAGAAACGCGTTTTGTCGATCGCCTCCATGTTCACTATGATGTTGATGAATCAGCATTATCAGCACGAATCGCGCCTTTAACCTTACAGCCCCTGGTCGAAAACAGCATCAAACATGGGATTAAAGACCAGGAAGGGGGAGCGGAAATCACGATTTGTGTCCGTAGAGATAAAGAAAACGTCAACATCAGCGTAGCAGATAACGGAAAAGGAATTGAACCGATGAGATTACGCAACTTGGGAGAACAATCAGTCACGTCAGAAAGAGGGACGGGGTTCGGGCTATATAACGTCAACAAACGTTTAGAATACATGCACGGAAAGAGTGCGAAGCTAAAAATTATGAGTGAGCAAGGAAAGGGGACAACCATTGCATTTACGGTCCCTCTTCATGAAAAGGAGACAGGGTCATGAACGGAAAAATTACGGTGCTCATCGTTGATGATGAGCGCTTCAGTCGGGAAGAATTGAATTTTTTGCTAAAACCTTACGAGAGCATTGAAGTTGTAGGGGAAGCGGGATCAGGAGATGAAGCAGTCATGCAGACGTTGAAGCTTCAGCCGGACGTTCTTTTTCTTGATGTGGAAATGCCGAAGATGGATGGAATGGCGGTAGCGAAGGCAGTTCAAGAGCTCAAGAAGGTACCAGAGATCGTTTTTGCAACCGCGTATCCAGATTTTGCTGTCGAAGCCTTTCGTCAGAAGGCGATCGATTACTTGCTCAAACCTTTTGATGAGGAACAGTTGAGTGAAACCGTGGAAAGAATAGAGAAGAAATTGAAGCCGGTAGAAGAAAAGGTGGTCAAATCTCCTTCCAAGTTGGCAGTTGAGGTGGAGGATACGATTGAATATCTGGACCCCTCTGATATTATGTACGTACACAGGGAGGATCGGATTACAAAAATCGTCGGCAAACAAAAGGTCTATGAAACGAAAGATGCGCTCAAAGATGTGGAGAAGCGGCTCCAAGGCTTCTCTTTCTTCCGAATTCATAAAAGTTATCTTGTGAATCTGGATTTCGTGCATCGATTAACTCCGTGGTTCAATGGAGCCTATCAGTTGGAACTGCAGGAGACGGAGGAGAAGCTTTCCGTCAGCCGGAACTACGTGAAGGAATTACGTAAGAAGCTGGAGTTGTAATTTTTTCGTTGTATTTCAATCCTCTTGAACGACATCTTGGACATTAATTCTAACATGTTAAACAGAAAACCCTCTTTTGGAAGCGTTCTCTTGATATATTTTATGTAAGCGATTACAGATGAACGCGAAAAGGAGGAAATACAATGATTACTTTTCTAGTGAGTATTGCACTTTTAATTGTCGGTTATCTTACGTACGGTAAATATGTTGAAAAAACGTTTGGCGTCAACACAGGACGTGAAACGCCTGCTTATTCTCATGGTGACGGTGTCGATTACCTGCCGATGGGAGAAAAAAAGAATGCGTTAATCCAACTCTTGAATATCGCGGGGGTAGGTCCTATTTTCGGTCCTATTCTAGGAGCTTTATATGGACCTGTCGCTTTTCTGTGGATTGTGTTTGGAGCCATTTTTGCGGGCGCTGTCCATGATTATTTAACGGGAATGATCTCCATACGTAACCGTGGCGCCCACCTGCCTGAGCTTGCAGGGAAGTTTTTAGGAAAAGTCATGAAGCATGTAGTCAATGCGTTTGCGATTCTTTTGCTTGTCCTTGTAGGAACTGTCTTCGTTACAGCGCCTGCAGACCTTTTACACAACATGACGAGCAGCTGGCTTGCTCTTCCTGTCATTCTGCTTGTGATTTTCGCTTACTATTTGTTAGCGACGATGCTTCCGATCGATAAAATCATCGGACGGTTTTATCCGATTTTCGGTGCCCTTCTACTCATCAGCGCGATTGGAGTCGGAGTATCTCTTATCGTAACAGGAGCACCCATCCCAGAATTGACTTTTACAAATATGCACCCGGATAACGCACCGATTTTCCCACTGTTGTTCTTAACGATTTCTTGTGGTGCCCTGTCAGGCTTTCACGCGACACAAACTCCTATCATCTCAAGAACGACACAAAAAGAAAAACAAGGACGTCGTATTTTCTACGGAATGATGATTGCCGAAGGTATTATTGCCATGATCTGGGCAGCGGCAGCTATGAGCTTGTTCAACGGTTCTGCAGGACTGAATGAAATCCTTGCAAGCGGAGGACCAGCAGCTGTTGTCAGTGAAGTTTCCATCGCTATGTTAGGCGCTGTCGGTGGTACACTTGCTGTCCTTGGTGTCATCATACTGCCAATCACATCCGGAGATACAGCATTCCGAAGCGCCCGTATGATTATTGCGGATTATATTAAAGTTCCACAAAAGAAAATCATGAGTCGTGTATGGATTGCACTTCCATTGTTCGTCATCTCATTTGCATTGACACGGATCGATTTCACACTTCTATGGAGATACTTCTCCTGGGCGAACCAATCGACAGCTGTCATCGCGCTTTGGGTAGGAGCGATGTACTTGTTCCTATCCCGTAAAAATTACTTCATTGCCGCCGTGCCTGCAACGTTCATGACCATGGCCACATTCACCTATATCTTGAACGCGCCGATCGGATTCGGCCTGGCTCTGAATGTTTCCTACGTTGTTGCAGCCATCGGCACCGTTGCCGTTGTCACTGCCTTCATCATAGCCGCCCGCCGTGGATTACAGAAGGATATTCCATTAGAAGAAGATTTGAAACAAACGGCCTAATGTTAAAAGAGCACTTACTTTTATAAAAGTAGGTGCTCTTCTTTTTTCTATAGGCATTTATTAAGGAGAGTTGAATGTTGAGCACCTCTATTATGTCGAATACTCAATTAGCGGTGTCAGATTTTAAAATAGCGTTGTCGAATTCTTCATTATCTTTGCCGAATACTCAGCTAATACAATCACTATCTTCTACCCTCGTACGGGAAGGTCATGTTTTTCTTGGAGATGAAAGGGTATCCTTTATAGGGAAAGGAGAGATTGTTGTGGAACAAGAAATCCAAGAGAAACAAGGAACATTTTATATAGGAGAAGAAGAGGAACCGAAAGCTCAGCTTCTATTTGAAGAGAATGATAATACAATGGTCATTACAAGTACTTTCGTTGCCCCGTCTGAACGCGAAAAAGGTTTGGGTGCAGAATTAATTGATTATGCCGTGAACTACGCACGCAAACATAAATTAAAAATCGACCCGGTCTGCTCCTTCGCCCGGGAAGTTATTGAAAATACACCGGAATATCAAGTGGTGTTAAAAGCTTAGAGGGGGAGTTTCTGATGGTGAAAATCAGGGAACCTGAGGAAAAGGATTTGATGCACTTTACAAGGTACAGCATCGACTTTCTACATGTGACGAGCTCAGAAAGGCTGACCAATGAAGAAGTGAGGAATCGTAAGTATTGGGCGGCAGATCAATTTTTAGCAAAGAACCCGAAACAGAAGCTGCTGGTTGCTGATATGAATGGAAGAATGATCGGATATGTCCTTGGCATTATCGAGGCCCATGGGGAAGAGGATGTGTATGGATATGTCAGGGAAGTATTTGTGGATGAATTTTACAGGCGGGAAGGCATTGGTACAGAACTGTGTGACGAACTAGTCCAGTGGATGTATGAACAGGAAGCAAAAGTCATCCAGGTAAGCCTTAGGCCTCATCAGAATGGGGTGAGTGAATTCATCCGCAAAATCGGTTTTTCTTCTGTCAGCACCCTTTATGAATATCAAGCAGAAGGATAAAGGATGTATTGGAGAGGAGATAGAGAATGAAAAAGGCTATGCTGATCGTCAATCCTTCTTCAGGAAAAGAGGAAGCCGTCGATCATGTTGAACAAATCGAGCACATTTTATCGGAAAAAGGATACGAAGTGGAAGTTGCTCAAACAGAAAAAGAGTTTGATGCGACAAAGTACTGCCAGAACGCCTGCAGAGGTGAGTTCGATCTCGTCGTTTCTATGGGGGGAGATGGCACGCTCCATGAGACAATCAATGGGATGGTAGACGAAAGTCATCGCCCGCGTCTGGGAATTATTCCACTTGGGACAGTCAATGATTTTGCAAGAGCCCTTGATATTCCACTGAAGGTTGAAGAGGCCATTGATGTTCTCCGTTCCGATCAGACAAAATCTGTGGATATTGGGAAGTTTAATGACCAGTATTTTGTTAACATCGTGGCAGTGGGGGCCCTTGCTGAAGCGACATATGAAGTGACACCTGAACAAAAAACGAAATTTGGTCCGCTTGCGTATATGATGGAAGGGATGAAAACCTTGACCCAGCATAGCAGTTATCCCATGCGGATTGAATATGACGATAAGGCATGGGAAGGCGAATCTTTTCTTTTCCTAGCAGCTTTAACAAATTCAGCAGGCGGATTTGAAAAATTATCTCCGGAAGCGAAAGTGAATGACGGGAAAATCCACGGGTATATCGTACCTAAAGTGAATATGATTCGTCTTGCGTCCATCGTTTCAGCCATTCTTAGAGGTGGACTTAAGGATGAGCAGGACGTGGAATACTTCAAAGCGGATCATATCCGTATTACATCGGAAGAAAACCTGGTCACGAACGTCGATGGAGAAGAAGGAGATTCCCTTCCTGTGGAGTTGTCCGTTCTTCCTTCTCATATATCCGTCGTTGTAAAATAGGTAAAGGCTGTCATGTGTACAGCCTTTTTTCTGTGCCATACTAGGAGTGAATGAGGTGCATCTATGAAGAAACCAGATATGGAAGATTACTTACAGGAAGGCATTTATGGAAGCCGGCAAACAAAACCAGGAGAAAGAAAACAATACCTTGGTACGTTAAGAGAACGAGTCTTGATCGCTCTGACGAAGGGTCAGGTGATGCAGGAGAAGGGGCAGGAAGAGTTGGTGGATCTGATGAAAAGCTATCAAGATGCCAATCTGCTTTTGAACGGAGATGTGAGCTACCGGTTTTTATCTCCCTACATGGATTTAGCCGAGAAGCATAACATCCATCATTCGACCGTTTCGAACCAGGAAACACATTCAGAATTCGGGGCTGTCCTTACATTGGATTATGCGATTGAAAAAGAGCATATAAGGATTGAAGAACAAAAAGAAGTCGGAGAGTCATCTGAGCAGAACGGGTGGACAGACTTTTTCAAGTCTCTTTTTAAACCATCAAAATAAAAGGAAGGCTGCGGATATCCGCAGCCTTTTTTTCACACGTCCCTCTCACATAGAGAGGCCAATTTTTATTTGTACTGATTCAAGAATCTTGCCAGCCCGACGATAATAATAGCAAAAGAAAAAAGTATCATTGCAATGTAGCCGGCGTAGAACAAGAATTGATCGAAAAAGTTCGCACCAGAGTCACCGATGCTGTAAAGCGCATACCCGGAGAGAAGAGCAGCTAAAAACAAGAACACACGGTTGTTGAAATCCATCTTTATTCCACCTCCTTTGTACTTCCAATATATGATGTACAAACGTGGAATATTTAGCTTTTAAAAAAATAATTTGCCGGCTTGTCCACACAAAGCACGGATCCTGTCTAAAATGAAGTCCTTATTCAACTATTTGGCAGGATTGTTGAAGACTTGATTTCGAGATGTTTCGGGGTTCGTTGCTGAGTTGAGCGTCAGGGGTGGCTGGGAAGCAACTCACTTTCCTGTGGGGGAGCGCCGAGCTTCCTCGGACTGCGTCCTGCGGGATCTCGCCTATCTCCTTCTCCCACGGGAGTCTCGCAGCTTCCCAACCACCCCCTACCATGAAAGTGAGAAACGAACCC
>NZ_QUAE01000027.1:0-38979 GCF_003386945.1 Halobacillus trueperi
CAGGATAGCGGAAGACAGTCTCCCACGGTAAAGGGGTTCGTTTCTCACATGACCGAATGGGGTGGTTGGGAAGCTGCGAGACTCCCGCGGGAATGGATTGGCTGGCGAGACCCCGCAGTGCGAAGCATGAGGAGGCTTGCCGCCATCCCCGCAGGAAAGCGAGTAGCTTCCCAGCCACCCCTGACTCCCAATACGGCGAACGAACCCCAGAATATCTCGAATTCAAGTCTTCCAATCCTGCCATATACTTTAATAACTTGCCTATATATAGATCAACTCAAGCGTGCTAAAGAGCTAAATCTAAGTAGAAAAAAGGAGCTTGGCATCGCAAGCTCCTTTTCACTGAAATTAGATAATTTCTTTAATACGTGCAGCTTTACCGCGTAGGTTACGCAGGTAGTAAAGTTTCGCACGACGTACTTTACCACGACGAGTACGCTCAATCTTAGCGATACGTGGAGAATGAACTGGGAATGTACGCTCAACACCTGTACCGTAAGTAATCTTACGAACAGTGAATGTTTCGCTGATTCCGCCGTTCTGACGCTTGATGACAACACCTTCGAATACCTGGATACGTTCACGTGTGCCTTCGACGACTTTCACGTGTACTTTTACAGTATCACCAGGACGGAAATCTGGGTGATCCGTACGAAGTTGTTCTTTTGTAATGTCATGAATCAATTGTTGCATGATTTTCACTCCTTTTTAACTAATGCTCTTGTCTTCTAAGAGGCAGCGGAACATCGTTTTCCACTTAAACCGTACGTTTAAGCACAAAATTTAATATACCATATCCAGCGACAAACATCAACAGCACTCAGCTATTTTTCCACTCTTCCAACCACGATTGTTCTTTAGAAGATAATTCCCTTCCATCAAGCAAATCCGGCCTTCTTTCGAATGTACGCTTCAATGACTGATAGTGACGCCATTCATCGATTTTGGCATGGTTTCCTGATAAAAGGACATCCGGCACTTTATGACCTCGAAAATCGGCTGGTCTCGTATAATGCGGATGTTCAAGCAAGCCGCTTGAGAATGAGTCCATAGGAGCTGACTGTTCATTTCCTAGAACCCCTGGTAGAAGTCGAACAACAGAATCGATGACGACCATCGCACCCAGCTCTCCACCAGTAAGGACATAATCACCGATGGATATTTCATCGGTCACCAATTCCTGCCTGATTCTTTCGTCATATCCCTCGTAATGGCCACAAATAAAGACCAGATGATCCTCTTCTGAAAGTTCTTCTGCTTTTTGCTGGGAGTAGGGTTCTCCCTGCGGGCAAAGCAGAACAACTCGTGGAGGTTTTTCCGCAGAATCTTTGATGGACTGAATGCTATCAAAAATGGGTTGTGGGGATAAAACAAGGCCCGCTCCTCCCCCGTAAGGGTAATCATCGACTTTGTTGTGTTTATTTTCAGTGTAATCACGGAAATTCACATATTGATGTGAAAAGGCGCCTTGTTCCTGAGCACGCTTCATGATGGAATTCTGTAATACACCATCAAACATTTCTGGAAAAAGTGTCAAAATATCGATATGCATTAGTCCAGCAGCCCCTCTATTGGATCGATGATGATTGTCTTCCGCTCCGTATCCACTTCTTTAACGACAGGTTCGATATACGGAATGAGAACATCCGGCTGATTCTTCCGCTTCACAACCCAAACGTCATTCGCGCCAGGGGTAAGAATTTCTTTAATTTCTCCTAGTTCTTCACCTGACTCTAAAAATACGGTACACCCGATGATTTCATAAAAATAGAATTCATGGTCATCAAGCTCTACTTGATCGTCTTCTGATACCATCAGCTTTCCATTCTTGTAGCCTTCGACATCATTAATCGTAGGATGATCCTCGAAGCTTACAAGTTCGAAACCTTTATGAACCCGGTGTGTTCGAATGACCAGTGGTTTCGGCTCGTTGTTATCACTTACCCAATACAAAAGCTGACCTGGTTCGAATCGTTCATCAAAATCTGTGACGCGATGAACTTTGACTTCTCCTTTGATGCCATGTGTGTTTATAATTTTTCCAACATTGAATAACTGTTTTTCCATGAGTGCAATTACCTCGCTCGTATGACTTTTCCGTCTTCCACGACGATTTGACGATCCTGGATGACCTCTTCCCATTGATCGCCTTCTTTAACTTCAATCAGTGCCTGTACTTCGTCTGTTTCAAGCTCACTCCCATCAGGCAGGATATCCAATTGTCTGTGCTGATATTCAAGCCACTTCAGTTGATCTTTTCTTCTTCCGATTTCCTTTGAAAAACGGCGCTCCACTTCCTGTCTTGACACCCCGGGCTTGCGTTCTAATTTTTTCTGTTCAAATGAAAGCTGCCTGCATTCACGGTCCAGACGTTGATATCTTTCGTCGAACTTTTCCTTAATTTGCGCACGACTCGTCTCTGTCAAAATCTGTTTGACAGGTACTGTTCGGATGATCTGCATCTTTCGCCCGCCCCTCTGCCATTCCATGAGAATAGTAAAAAAGGGAAAAGGTTTCCCTTCTCCCTTCTTACACCAATAAAATTAGTTCTCTTACATGATATCCAAATAGATTCGTTTTTCAGAATCTGAACCTGCCGCATAGACGACAGTCCGAATCGCTTTCGCAATCCGCCCGTTCTTACCGATTACTTTCCCTACATCATCCGGGTGGACCGTAAGATGATAAACCACTTTATGATTTTCCTCTTTCTCATCCACCACGATGTCATCAGGATGATCGACAAGCGGAGTTACGATCGTTTCGATCAAGGTTTTCATGGGATCACCACTACTTTATGATTTATTGGTTTTTCTTATCGTGGAACTGCTTCATGATGCCTTCGTTAGAGAATAGGTTACGAACCGTGTCACTTGGCTTCGCGCCGTTTGACATCCAGTCGATTGCTTTCTCAGCATCAAGTTTAACCTCTACAGGGTTAGCAACTGGGTTATATGTTCCGATTTGCTCGATGATACGTCCATCACGAGGAGAACGAGAATCAGCAACTACTACACGATAAAATGGGTTACGCTTAGATCCCATACGTTTTAGGCGAATTTTTACTGCCATTTTTAACAACCTCCAAATTTCTTTAATGTTTCACACAGATTTAGATTTTAGCAGAACTTCAAGGGTGTGTAAAGGTTTTTTCCATTACATAAAAGGAAATTTCATTCCTTTGCCTTTTTTCCCTTTTGTATTGCTCATTTGTTTCATCATTTTCTTCATTTCTTCAAACTGTTTCAACAGTCTGTTGACCTCTGACACAGACGTCCCGGACCCTTTGGCAATCCGCTTCTTACGGCTTGCATTCATCACAGAAGGGTCCTGTCGTTCATTTTTAGTCATCGATTGGATGATGGCTTCAACATGAACGATCTGCTTGTCGTCGAACGACACGTTTTGAAGACCTTTCATTTTGTTCGCACCAGGAATCATATTTAAAATTTCATCCAGTGGTCCCATGTTCTTCACTTGCTCCATCTGCTCAAGGAAGTCCTCAAATGTAAAGGACGCATTACGCATTTTCGACTCCAGCTCTTTCGCTTGCTTTTCATCGACTTGCGTTTGTGCTTTTTCAATTAATGTAAGCATGTCGCCCATTCCAAGGATCCTTGACGCCATACGCTCAGGGTGGAAGGTCTCAAGCTGGTCAAGCTTCTCCCCCATACCTGCGAATTTGATCGGTTTACCTGTCACGGCTTTGATGGATAACGCGGCACCACCTCGGGTGTCTCCATCAAGTTTCGTGAGCAGCACACCGGTGACGTCGAGCTGCTCATCGAAGCTTTCTGCAACATTCACAGCATCCTGACCTGTCATGGCATCGACTACAAGGAAAATTTCATCAGGATTGACAGCTTCCTTGATTTCCTGCAATTCACCCATCAAATCACCATCAATATGCAAACGACCAGCGGTATCGATGAGCACATAATCGTGGTGCTCCTCTTTCGCTTTGGTTATCGCATTTTTGGCGATGTCGACAGGGTTTGCTTCGGTGCCTTCCTCATGGACAGGCATATCCAGCTGTTTTCCGAGTGTCTGCAATTGCTGGATGGCAGCTGGTCGGTAAACGTCGGCTCCTACGAGTAACGGTTTCCTGTTGTAGCTTTTACGCAACAGGTTCGCAAGCTTCCCGGTTGTCGTCGTTTTACCTGCACCCTGCAGACCGACCATCATGATGACCGTTGGAGGACGCTTGGCAACAGCGATTTTACTTTCATCGCCACCCATCAATTCTGTGAGCTCTTCTTTAACAACTTTGATGACTTGCTGTCCAGGGGTCAGGCTTTCCATGACCTCCTGGCCGACGGCGCGTTCACGTACACGCTTCACAAAATCTTTAACGACTTTAAAGTTTACATCGGCCTCGAGGAGGGCGAGACGGACCTCCCTGGTCATCTCTTTTACGTCTTGTTCGTTTACCTTCCCTTTGCCTTTGATTTTCTTGATAGTTTCCTGCAAACGGTCGGATAAACCCTCAAATGCCATCGAAGATCCCCTCCTATTCTAATTCTTGTAATTCGTGCAGCCATGATTCATAAGGGGCTGGCAGCTCGTCTTTCTTAAACTGAGCTTCCATTTCTTTGATCACTTTCTGCCGTTTTTCAAACTTCCCATATAGATGAAGCTTTTTTTCATATTCTTCAAGCATCGTCTCTGTTCGGCGAATATTATCGTACACCGCTTGACGTGAGACATCAAAGGTTTCCGATATTTCACCAAGAGAGTAATCTTCGAGATAATACAACTCCATATAGTTTCTCTGTTTAGGAGTCAACAACGATTGATAGAAATCAAAAAGATAATTAATCCGTGTCGTTTTTTCAAGCATGCTTGAAGCACTCCTTGTTAAGTGAAATGCCTTTACACATAAATATTAAAGGAACATGTACCTTCATGTCAAGGCTTAGGATAGTTCTTCTTCTTCATATTCTTCGATCATATCTGCAAACAGTCCATAAACGAAGGCATGAGCATCAAATGTTTCAAGGTCGGTCACTCTTTCTCCAAGGCCCACGAGTTTAACGGGGATTTCCAACTCATTTCGAATCGCAAGAACAATTCCGCCTTTCGCTGTTCCATCCAGTTTCGATAGGACAATACCGGATACATCCGTCGCTTCGGAGAAAGTTTTCGCCTGGCTCATGGCATTTTGCCCTGTCGTAGCATCGAGTACAAGCAGTACTTCATGAGGAGCACCAGGAACTTCGCGCTCAATGACGCGTTTCACCTTGGAAAGTTCATTCATCAAGTTCACTTTATTTTGCAAACGACCGGCAGTATCGCAAATGAGGACATCGGCATTCTTCGATTTTGCAGACTGGATGCCATCGTAAATCACAGCAGCTGGGTCGCTGCCTTCACTATGTTTCGTGACATTCACCCCTACACGTTTGCCCCACTCTTCGAGTTGCTCAATGGCACCTGCACGGAATGTATCTCCTGCAGCAAGAGTCACGTTCTTCCCTTCACTTTTCAGTCGGTGGGCAAGTTTGCCGATGGTCGTTGTTTTTCCTACCCCATTCACACCAACAAACAGGTAAATCGTCAAGCCGTCCGGGTTTTCATTCAACCCTTCAATTTCTTCAGCGCGATCATCACCATAGTAGATTTCAACCAGCTTTTCAGAAATGATTTCCTTCACTTTTTGAGGGTCCTGAACGTTCCTACGCTTCACTTCCATCTCAAGCTCTTCAATCATTTCCATGACGGTCGTAACCCCGACATCTGCAGAAATCAACACTTCCTCAAGTTCTTCAAAGAAATCTTCATCGACGGTACGGTAACGTGCGACGAGATCATTAATTTTAGTCGAGAATGAATTTCTTGTTTTAGCCAGTCCCATTTTAAACTTGGAAGCAATCGAAGCTTTTTCATCCTCTTCCAGGCTCTCTGCAGCATCATCTTCTGGCAATGATTCTTCAACGCCCTGCTCGTCTTCTTTATCCAGCGTTGATTCGACTGGCTCTTCTTCATCTGCTTCTGCTGCGTATTTTTCCCCATCCTCTGCAGGGGCCTCGGTTTCAGGTGTTTCTGTTTCTCCCTGAAGGTCTGTAACGTCCTGCTCATGGGTGTCTGCGGGGTCTACATCCGTTTCCAGAGGATGTTCCTGGTCGTCGGAATTCTCTGTTTCATGGACCTGCTGTTCCTCTTTTTCTTCTTCCGACTCTGGACCTTTTACGAATTTTTCTTTCAGTTTCTTAAAAAAACTCATCGACTCATCCTTCCTATGCTTCCAGTAATTCCGGTGTTTCTTCTAGTCTGACGGATACGAGTTTAGATACGCCTGACTCTTGCATGGTCACCCCATATAGGACATCCGATTCTTCCATCGTCCCTTTTCTGTGGGTGATGACAATGAATTGTGTCTTCTCACTGAATTCTTTCAAAAATTTAGCAAAACGATCCACGTTGGCTTCATCCAATGCTGCTTCCACCTCGTCAAGGACACAGAATGGCACAGGACGGACGCGCAGGATTGAGAAAAGCAGAGCGATTGCCGTCAATGCACGTTCTCCGCCCGATAACAAACTCATATTTTGCAGTTTCTTACCCGGGGGCTGAGCCACAATATCGACCCCTGTTTCTAACATGTCATTAGGATCGGTAAGTTGCAAATCGGCTCGCCCTCCACCGAACAGAGTACGAAAGACTTCACCGAATTCAGCACGGATTTTTGTAAAGGTGTCTTCAAACTTCCGCTTCATTTCACCATCCATTTCATTGATAACCGTGTGAAGGGTCTGTTTTGCTTCAAGTAAATCATCTTGCTGTCCCTTCAAGAATTCATAGCGTTCTTTAATACGGTCATACTCATCGATGGCTCCTAAATTCACGGTTCCAAGCTCTTCGATGGCCCGTTTGATCAGCTTGACCTTCGTTGATGCTTCATCAATATCGTCTACACCTGGGTAGTCCCTCTTCGCTTTCTCAAACGTCATCACATACTCTTCCTGCAAGTATTGAAGCATATTCTCAAGCTCTACGTCCAGCCGGTTGGCTTTGACTTCCTTTTGCTGCAAGTCTTGAATAAAGTTTTGATGTCTCCGCTTCAATTCCTTCAGCATCGCTTCAGCTTGCTGAATGTCCGCAGCAAGCTCTTGGCGCTCTTTTCTCTTCATCTCGATGGACGAAGTCGTTTCTTCCTTGTCTGTTCTCGTGCTTTCAATTTGAGCCTGAATCTCATCTTCAGTCTGATTGGAATCCTTGACCTCCATCAGTTGTTGATAAGAGACACGATTGCCTCGTAATTCCTGCTGTATCAGATCTTTCTCCTGCTGATAACGATCCGCTTTTTCTTTTTGGTTGTTTACCGCTGATTCTTGTTCGGCTAGTTGTATTTGAAGCTTCTGCCTGCGTTCCTGCAAGTTAGCCTCGTCTTCTTTCTGACGTTCTTTTGTTGTCGTCAACTCTTCGATCTTTGTATTAATCGATACCAGTTGGTCTTCTAAAGTCCGTAAGATTTCGTCAAGGTCGGTCAACTGCTGATCAGCGTGATGAGAGTCTTGATCGTACTGGGCCTGATCTTGATCGAACAATTGAAGTTGATCATTCAAATGGTCGAGTTTCAGCTGCATTTCCCTTTGATCGGACTGCTTTTCATACTCTTCTTTCTTTAATTCAGAAAGCTTCACATTCCACTGTTCTTTTTCCTCTTCTTGCTCTGCTAAGGTCGTCTTCAGCTTTTTCACTTTACTCTCCACATCTAACGCCTTTGCATCATAAGTGACTATCTTCTCACTAAGTTCCTGCAATTCCTTTTCTCTTGTGAACAAGGATTGCTTGGATTGTTTCTTCGCCCCTCCTGACATCGAACCACCAGGATTGACGACATCTCCATCAAGCGTTACAACCCTGTACTTTCGATTCAGCACACGGGCGATTTGGTTTGCATGCTCTAACCCTTCGGCAATGACGATATGACCAAGGAGGTGCTGGATCGGTTTTGAATGGGCTGTATCATATTGGATAAGATCGGCAGCAACTCCTACATACCCTGCTTGTTGTGAAAGCGATGCAGCGCCATGGACAGAACGAGGCTGAATGGAGGTAAGAGGAAGGAATGTCGCTCTTCCTTTATTGTTCGTTTTCAACCAGTGGATCGCCTGTCTTCCGGTTTGTTCGTCCTCCACGACAATATGCTGGGCCTGCGCACCAAGCGCTGTCTCAATCGCTGTCAAAAGATGGGATGGAATATCAATCAGTTCGAGTACAGCTCCATGAATCCCCTGCAACTGGCCTTTTTGAGAAGCCTTTAAAACTTCACGGACGCCGTGGAAATAACCTGAGAAGTCTTCTTTCATCTCTTCAAGCATTTCCTTCTTAGATCGCATGTTTTCCAAATATTGATAGCCCTTATAAAGCTTCTCCTGCCATTCCTGATACGTCTGTTTATTCTTTTCATATCTCTCGTTCAACTCTTGGACTTGAGATTCTAGCTCTTCCCGCTGTGTTGTCAGGGTTTCCAACTCGGCTGTCATAGAAGTCAACTTTTCTTCAAGCTTTGTGCGTTCACTTCTGAGATCTTTGAATTTATCGATCTGACTGCCTTTTTTGGAGTGAATTTGGTCCAGCTGTTTTTCTAAGAGTTGTTTCTCGTTTCGTTTGGCTGCCTGCTTATTCAGCAATTCGATATATTCACTCTTTAAGTCTTCAATCTCATCTTCTATTAGATGGATATCCTGTTTTAACGCTTGGGTCGTTTGATTTAACTCTTGCTTCGTATTTTCTCTTTTTTCTTTGATCTGTTTTAACTTTTGAGCTTCTTCTTCGGCAATCGCCTTTAAATTCACCAGTTTGTCAGAGAGATCCTCATAGGCCTCTTCCAATTTGGATTTGTTTTCTTCAAAATGCTTATGACGCTCTTTCATTAGTTGCTTTTTCCCCTCAAGATTTTCGAGGTCTCTCGTTAGTTCAAGCAACTTCGCCTGCATGTTTTCTATAGAAGCATCGAGGCTTTCTACATGATCCCTTTGTTCTTTTAGTGAAGCTTCATTCGTCTCGATTTTCTCACTTAACTCGTTTTCCTGGCCTCTGACTTCTTCCAGTTCTTTGAGAATTCTTTCCCATTCTCCGTGGACCTGCTGTATTTGAGTGATCAATAAAGAGATTTCAACATTCTTCAGCTCGTCTTTTTTCTCTAAGTAATCTTTCGCGACAGCTGCTTGTTCTTTTAACGGTTCAAGCTGACCATCAATCTCCCATATGATATCTTCCACACGGTTCAGATTTTCTTGTGTTTCCGACAACTTATATTCCGCTTTTTTCTTTCGCTGTTTGTACTTCAGAACTCCTGCCGCTTCTTCAAAAATGGAACGGCGGTCTTCTGCTTTGGAACTAAGAATCTCTTCCACTTTTCCTTGGCTGATGATAGAGAAAGCTTCCCTGCCAAGCCCGGAATCCATGAAGAGATCGACAATATCTTTCAAACGGCATGTCTGATTATTTATATAGAACTCACTTTCACCGGAGCGGTAAACGCGTCTCGTCACACTCACTTCCTGGTAATCCAAAGGCAGTGCCTGATCCGTATTATCAAGGGTCAAAGTCACTTCTGCCATATTCAATGGAGCTCTGGTTTCACTACCAGCAAAGATGATGTCTTCCATTTTACTACCGCGGAGCGAACGGGCTGACTGTTCGCCTAATACCCATCGAATCGCATCCGTTATATTACTTTTTCCACTACCATTCGGTCCGACGACAGATGTGACTCCAGAAACAAAATCAACAGTCACTCGCTCGGCAAATGATTTAAAACCTATCGTATCTAATTGTTTGAGGAACATATTCATCCTCCTGTATTTTCACAAATCTTTCATTCACTCAACTAATATATTTTATCATAAAGAACGGCCCTACGGTAGGAACCGAAAGCTACTTTTATTACACCTAGTAAAATCTCATTATTCAACATAAGCTCCCGATTGTGGAAGGCTCAATTTCGAGATGTTTCCCGGGCTTCGTTTGCCAAAATAGGAGTCAGGGGTGGTTGGGAAGCTACTCGCTTTCCTGTGGGGGAGCGCCGAGCTTCCTCGGACTGCGTCCTGCGGGATCTCGCCTATCTCCTTCTCCCACGAGAGTCTCGCAACTTCCCAACCACCCCATTCGATGCATGGAGATACGAACCCCTCTATCATGATGGGACGTCTTACACTCCAATCAGAAACTGGTAAAAAAGCGCTTCACATCAAGCTTTCACCGTCGGAATGACCAATTGGGGGGGGGGAGTTTTAAATTATCTACTTCGTTTGAGCATACAAGCAGAGATTACAGAGATTCTGAGAAGTGGTTTCGAGAGACCACACATGGTAAAGGGGCGGAGGGGAATGGCGAGACTCCCTCCGGAAATATTGATACATCAGGGTTCAAAGCTGTTTCTTGTCTTTCAAAAAAATTTTTCAAGCACTTGCTCATACAGTTATATCCTTTATTTTCGATTTTTGGAAATGAGGTGGACGCGTTGCGTTTCTCACTTGATTCTATGAGAGGCTCTTCTCGATTTAACGATGCTTCTCGGATCTCTGCTTTCTTATGAGGACGGACCCTCCCATGTCTCTTGGCGTCGTACGCCTTCATTCCTTCGTTCGGTCTCATCATAAGGCAGAGGCCGGCTTCTTTCTCCTGCATAGACTCGTGGTCTGTCGTCTCTCTTGGCGCCAGCTTCTCCATGTCATCTTATAAAAGGTACGGGAAAAAAGAAGGTCACGCTGCCTGTTTCAGACAGTGAAGGTCCTGTTTCATTCGTTCCTCATGAAAGTAGTTCTCGTGTTTGGATAAACCATGTAAAATCTTTAAGAGTTTTCCGCAAAGCACAACCATCGCTTCTTTTTTCTTCAAAGGATTCACCGGGCGAGTGATATAGTACTGATACAATTCGTGAAAGGCTTCGTTATTTCTCAAAAGAGGGAGGATAGCTTTAAATAAAAGACTTCGTAGCCGTTTCCTTCCACGCTTTGAAATGGTTTTTTGCCCTTTATACTGTCCGGAAGAGTGCTCGCGCAGTGTTAACCCCGCTAGTTTGATAAGTTGACGTGGGTTTTTATACTGTGTGAGTGATCCGGTTTCAGCCAACAGATCCAGAACTGTATGTGCGCTTATCCCTGGAATAGACACCAAGTATTCGAATTCATCGAATTGCTTCGCCAGTTCTTCCATGTGCTGATTAACCTCTTCCAGCTGCCGTTCACCCAAAAGGAATTGGGTAACCAAGGACTTCATATCGAGTCGAGCGATCTCTAAGCCTTCGGTAAGCCCAATCGATTGTCTGGCGACATCTTGAGCCTCATGAATCGTTTTCTTAGCCACTCGAAGTAGACCGCCTTCTTCTTTGTATATCCTGGCCAGTTCTTCCACGTCATGACGAAGAAGATCTTCCGGCAGGGGCGTGAACTTCAGTGTCACACAGGCGAGCTTATGGAAATCCTTGAAGACGGATTTGAATTCCGGAAAGTACTGGTCGAGCCATTGGATCATCTGGTTTTTTAGTCGGGCGATATCCTTCTTCAACCTCCATCTCATGGCGAAACCATTACGCAACTCGGCTTGAAAGCCTTCCGGGATCCTCGGGTAGAAAAAGCTTCCGGTGACCATCAGCTTCGCGATTAGCCGGGCATCCTTCGAGTCGTTTTTCGTTTGAAGGTTATCATCAAACTCCTGAGATTTCTTGACGTGCATAGGGTGAACCTGAACGAAGGGAAGATCCACTTCGAGAAGGAAAAAACCTAAGTTCATCCAATAATGTCCGGTCGGTTCAAACCCGATCAAGACGTGTTTCTTATCATAGCGATCTAGCCATTCTTCAACCTGTCGTTGGAAGGATTCAAACCCGTCCCGACTCTGGTTAAAAGGGATGGCCTTGCGCGTAAGTTCGCGCCCACGGTCATCTACCGGACACGCGTAATGGGTCTGTTTGGCGATATCAATGCCAATGACTAAGGTATCCTCTGTGATTTGATTTATTCGTTCATTCCGATTATCATTCAAAGGGAAGTCCTCCTTTTGATGTTTGTATTTGGTTGTACAAATGCATCATAACGGAGGGCTTTTTTTTATACAATAACCTCTCATCTAAATCCCACAGGAATCTCCTGCGGGAAAAAAGTGCATGGTGAGACCCCACAGGACGCAGTCCGAGGAGGCTCACCGCGCTCCCGCGGAAAGCGAGCCATTCCCCGCAGCCCCCATCCACTCAACAAAAGTCTCGAAACTGAGTCTTCCACCATCCTGCCAGTTACTTTAATAAGTTATAATATTAATGAAGGGTTTCAAAATTCGGCAAAGTCCTTTATCATATGTAATAGCCTATATAACGAGCCTTGAAGGAGGATTCATTTTTGAGTTTACAAGAACCGAACCAAGAAAACCTAGAAGTCATCATCAATGACATGGCAGAAAAACTACAGGTCGTGAACCGTTCCCTTATGGACCCAGAGGATTACGATCTCAATAAATACGAAGAAATCAAATCCCTTCACGATATTATTGAAATGAAAGGGCAATTAAGTGTTTCTGAAATCCAGGCATTTGTGCAGGAACTTGGTCAATACAGAAAATAACCAACCGCCACTAAAAAAAGACCGTTTTTCGAAGGTTCTCTCCGGAAAACGGTCTCTTTTTGATCACTTTTAAAGACGGATTATAAATGGGCTCCTTGATTTTCCAATGCTTGTTGAGCCGCTTTTTGTTCCGCTTCTTTCTTCGTACGGCCTACACCAATCCCACCGATGTCATCCTGGATCAGTACGTGAGCGATAAACTCCCGGCTGTGTGCAGGTCCTCTCTCTTCAACGATTTCATATTCGATTTTACTGTTTTTATCCCGTTGAATAAATTCTTGTAGCTGACTTTTGAAATCCATCGCATGAGAAAAAGCACCTTTTTTCACTTTTGGATACACATACGTTCTTAAGAACTGTATGACTGCATCGTAACCCTGGTCTAAATAAAGAGCTCCGATGAACGCTTCAAAGACATCAGCAAGCAATGCTGGTCGATTGCGCCCTCCTGTCAGCTCTTCTCCTTTACCAAGTAAAATCAGGTCTTGGAAATTCAGCTCATTCGCAAATTCTACTAATGAGACTTCACACACAATCGAGGCTCTGAACTTAGTAAGCTCTCCTTCAGCCATATCCGGGAACTCCCGGTACAAATACTGAGAGACTCCTAGTTCAAGAACGGCATCTCCCAAGAATTCCAGCCGTTCATTATCCTCCCGATCGGTTTTCCGATGCTCATTCACATATGATGAATGTGTAAAAGCCTGTTCCAGTAACGAGATATCATTGAATTGTAAATTTATCTTTTTCTGGAAACTGGAAAAATCATCCATAAATCACCTTGTCCTTTGCTATGAATTTCTTGAAAAATATAGGAAAGGCTGCCCGAATAACGGACAGCGATCCTATTACGACTGGCTGCTTATGTAATTCACAGCGTCGCCTACTGTATTGATTTTTTCAGCTTCTTCATCAGAAATTTCCATATCAAACTCGTCTTCAAGCTCCATTACAAGCTCAACGACATCAAGAGAGTCTGCTTCTAGATCTTCTTTGAAGGAAGCTTCCATAGTCACTTTAGACTCATCAACATCAAGACGATCGACGATGATTTGTTTTACACGATCAAATGTTTCTGCCATTGGAACCTCACCTCCCTTCAGTAATTATAGTAATGTGTTGCCAAAAGCGCAAGAGGTTGTTTAGCCCCGACTTCAGATGAAATCTTAATTTCAAGTTCAAGAGAAATTGCGCTTAGTTAAACACGCGTTTTTACATGACCATGCCGCCATCGACATGCAACGTTTGACCTGTCATGTACGCTGCATCTTTAGAAGCGAGGAATCGGACAACGCGTGCCACATCTTCCCCTTCACCAAGACGCTTCAGTGGAATCAAGGCAAGCATTTGCTCGCGTTGCTCGTCTGTTAGGGCATCTGTCATATCTGTAGCGATGTAGCCTGGCGCTACGGCATTCACCTGTATGTTTCTAGCCGCCAATTCTTTGGCGTTCGATTTGGTCATTCCGATGACACCGGCTTTGGCAGCAACGTAATTCGCTTGTCCAGGGTTTCCGGAAACACCTACGATTGAAGCGACGTTGATGATTCTTCCATACTTCTGCTTCATCATCTGGCGTGTCACCCCTTTTGTACAAAGGAAAACGCCTTTCAAGTTCGTATCGATCACTGAATCAAACTCTTCTTCTTTCATTCTCATTAAGAGATTGTCTTTCGTAATCCCTGCATTGTTAACAAGGATATCCAGACGGCCGAATTCATCTACGACTGTTTTCACCATTCGTTTGACATCTTCATCATTGGATACGTTGGCCTGTATTTTGATGGCCACGCCGCCTAGTTCATGGATTTCCTGAACAACAGCCTCTGCCTTATCTTCGCTTCCTGCATAATTGACGGCCACTTTCGCCCCTTGATGAGCAAGTTCAAGTGCAATAGCCTTTCCGATTCCGCGGGATGCCCCTGTGACAAGAGCCACCTGGTCTTGTAACATTACGATTCCTCCTTATACCAATCGATGAACGCTTGCAGTGAGTCTGGATCCTGCACACTGAACGTTTTCATTCGACGTTTCACTTTACGAACAAGACCACTCAACACTTTCCCTTGCCCCACTTCTACAATAGCATCGACATCTTCTTCGACGAATGCCTCAAGAATCTGTTGGAACCTTACAGGTGAGTAGAGTTGTTCAATGAGAAGCTTCTCTATTTCTTCCGCATTTGTCACCGGTGCAGCAGTTACGTTAGCGTACACAGGGACGTTCGCATCATGGATTTTCGTTTCAGATAAATGATCAGCAAAATCATCACTAGCTGACTTCATGAGACGGGAGTGGAATGGTCCACTGACATTGAGAGGAAGCACCCGCTTCGCTCCTGCTTCTGACAATTGTTCAGATGCTTTGTCCACGCCCTCTTTTGTACCAGAAATGACAATCTGCCCTGGACAATTGATATTCGCAAGATCCACAGCTAGATCTCCATCAAAGTCACGCAAAACTTCTTCAATTTCTTCTTGTGATAGACCAAGTACAGCCGCCATTGTTCCCATACCTGTTGGGTAAGCTTCTTCCATCAGCTTTCCACGGACATGAACTAGTTGAACGGCTTCCATTGGTTCCAGCGCTCCGGCTGCAACCAAGGCACTGTATTCTCCAAGGCTGTGACCTGCCGTCATACCAGGAGCCACCCCTTCTTGCTGGAGTACTCGCTGGATGGCTATACTATTCAAAAGCAATGCCGGTTGAGCATTTTCTGTTTTCGTTAATTCTTCAGAAGGCCCTTCGAACATTAAACGAGTCAACGAATAACCAAGGGCTTCATCCGCTTCATCAAACAATTGTTTCACAGCAGGATAAGCCTCATACATCGCCTTCCCCATTCCTACTTCCTGGGACCCTTGCCCAGGAAAAACACATGCGATTCGTTTCATGATTCATCCTCCTCTTTGTGCATTTCAGAAAGTGTTGCTGAAATTGTGTTCGTTACATCAAGCTCAATCATGTGGCAGGCCTGTCGGATGGCATTTAAAACAGCTCGATCATTAGAAGAACCATGCGCTTTGATGACAGGTGCGGCCAAACCAAACAGACCCGCTCCTCCATATTCGCTATAATCAAGCTGAGCTTTTAACTTCCGCAGATCATTCTTTGCTAACCCAGCCGCAATTTTAGTTTTAAAGTTACTCATAAATGTTTGCTTCATCATCGAAAACATCGTCATGGCCGTTCCTTCGATCGTCTTCAATGTAACATTACCTGTGAATCCATCAGTCACGACTACGTCTGCTACGCCTTCAAGTAAGTCACGCGCCTCGACGTTTCCAACAAAATTGATCGGAGCTTCTTTCATCAGGTCAAACGCCTTTTTGGTCAAGTCACTTCCTTTGCCATCTTCCGTACCGACATTCAACAGACCAACCCTCGGCTGTTTAATATTGCGCACGTTTTCAGCATAAATACTCCCAATCACTGCATATTGCAACAAATGGTCTGGCTTCGCATCCACGTTTGCTCCGACATCCAGCATGAGAAAACCTTTGCCGTCTGACGTTGGAAGTGTCGGACTGAGCGCTGGCCTGTCCACACCTTTCATTCGACCGACGACAAACAATCCCGCACTCATCAATGCCCCTGTGTTCCCGGCAGATATGCAACCATCCGCTCGTCCTTCCTTCACTTCAGTGGCTGTCAGAACCATAGAAGATTGCTTCTTTCTCCTAACAGCCCTTACCGGTTCATCATCTGCTGTAATGACTTCTGTTGTATGTAATATAGACACATTGGACTGTCCTGTTAAAAAAGGCTTGATTTGAGCTTCATCACCTACAAGTGTGATTTCCAAGCCGTCAATTGTGTCTGCGGCCTGTACCGCCCCTTTCACAATCGCTTCAGGAGCGTTGTCACCGCCCATAGCATCAATGGCTAACTTCATTCTTGATCCATCTCCTTCTGTTGGTTCGAACGATACATTTCAAACGTTCCCGCAAATACTTCTTCGTTACCTACATAACTATGCACATTTACAAGTGTTCGTCCTTTTTCATCGTCCCCCTTGACAGTCGCTTTAGCCACCACACGTTCACCAAGTTTCACCGGGCGTGTGAATGCAATCTCCGACTGCGCAGTAAGCGCCAGTTCATCATTGATTAAGGCGACGGCCAGGGAGTTGGCCTGTGCAAATAAGTAGTGCCCTCTAGCGATATGGTTTCTGGAAAAGACATGTTCCGGGCGGATGTCCAAGATCGAAATGGCACGGTCGTCCAATTCCAGGTCGACCACTTCCCCGATGATTTCTTCCACCGGCAAAGCTTTCACCGTTTCATTCCATTCTTGTGTGGCGACCGACTTGATGCGTTCCCGCAATTCCGGAATTCCAAGTTCCATTCGATCCAGTCTTATCGTCTGGATGCTGACCCCGAATGTTTTTGCTAGTTCTTCGTCTGTAATGAAGGGGGTATGGTCTATTTTCGTTTTCAATTCTTCCTGACGTACTTTTTTAGACTTCTTCATACATATTCCACCGTTCATTTAGCCATAATTTCTCACCTTATGACTAGGTACTAATAGTAATATATAATACCAAGTTCAATTACGCAAGGATTTGCTTATGATTCCCTATTTTCATCTCCATAGTATTTCGACACTCAATTAAGTGACACACGACACTATATTAAATAATATGGCAGGATTGTGTAAGACTTGATTTCGAGACTTTTGTGAGAGTTTAGGGGCTCCGGGAAAAGGTTCGCTTTCCGCGGGCGAGTGATGAGCCTCCTCGAGCTAACGCTCTGCGGGGTCTCATCTACCACGCACTTCCCACAGGAGTCTCACCGTTTCCCTCCGCCCCTTTGCCATATAAGGTTCTCGAAATCCCTATAACAGTCACCCGCTGAGTTCGATAATGAAGTCCTGATTAACAACGTAGTTATAGTCCCTCTAACCATAGATACTACACGAATAAGGTAAGAGATCAGGGTCTGGGAAACGTCCGCATGAAAAGCTAAAGAAGACACAAACGTGTGTGTTTTTCTACGAACGGATTCAAAACACCGCAAATCGTCGTTTCCCTGACCCCGTATCCATGGCCAGGATTTGTCATTCATTATTTCAACTAGGCAAGGCTTCCTTTAAGGATGCGCGGTATGTGCCCCTTGCGCTCCCATGGAAAGCGAGCTATTCCCCGCAGCCCCATCCACTCAACAAAAGTCTCGAAACTGAGTCTTCAAGAAAAGGGAGCTATACTTGAAAGGGGTCGTGTGGGAAATGGAAAACACTCGGCTTTTTGGCCGAGTGTTTGGTTAGTTAGTCCAACACATTACCAAGAAGGTGTTGGTCACTATATACGTGCTCTTTTAGAGTTTTGTATCGTTCGTCATTATCAAGCATATTTTCCATAATCATTTCAGCGGCGTCTTTTCTTGCGGTTTCGAGTGCGCGGTAATCGTGCACCATGTCTCCGACCTTGAATTCAGGAAGACCGCTTTGCTTTTTGCCGAAAAAGTCGCCGGGACCACGCAGCTTCAAATCTTGTTCAGACAATTCAAAGCCATCATTCGTCTCGGTCATAATTCTCATTCGTTCTTTCCCTACGTCTCCTTTGGGATCACCAAGAAGAATACAGTAACTTTGATCGGCTCCACGCCCTACACGTCCTCTCAACTGGTGAAGCTGGGAAAGACCGAACCTTTGTGCATCATAAATGACCATGACAGTTGCATTCGGTACGTTCACGCCTACCTCTACGACCGTTGTGGAGACGAGGATCTTCAGCTCGTTCGCTGCAAATTGTTGCATAACGCTCTCTTTTTCTTCGTTATGGAGACGACCATGCATCAATCCGACGGATGTAGACGGCTCAAAAACAGCGCTTAGCTGATCGTAGAGGTCAATGGCATTTTGAATATCAAGCTGGTCCGATTCTTCGATCAAAGGACAAATGACGTAGGCCTGGTGCCCCTGGTCAATCTCTTTCTGTATAAAGCTCAAGACGCGGTTGGTCATTTCTCCTTTGACCCAATACGTATCCACAGGTTTCCGTCCTGCCGGCATTTCGTCAATCATACTGACATCCATATCTCCGAATGCCGTAATCGCAAGCGTCCTTGGAATAGGCGTTGCTGTCATGAATAGGACATCAGGAGAAAGACCCTTATCTCGCAGTGCCCGCCGCTGCTCGACTCCGAAACGGTGCTGCTCATCGACGATCACAAATCCAAGGTTTTTGAAGACGACCTCATCCTGTATGAGCGCATGGGTACCAACGAGGATATCGATTTCATTCTGCTCCACGGCTTCCAGGATTTCTCGTCTCCGCTTTCCTTTGATAGATCCGGTCAGTAAAGCTACCTTCGCACGCCCTTCAAACATTTGTTGCAAAGAATGGTAATGTTGTTCTGCCAGAATTTCCGTCGGAACCATGAGAGCCCCCTGATGACCAGCTGTAATTGATGCGTAAAGAGCAATCGCGGCAACAGCTGTCTTTCCTGAGCCGACGTCCCCTTGAAGGAGACGATTCATTCTGTGCGGACTTTTCATGTCGTTTAAAATTTCTGCGAGAGACCGTTTCTGCGCAGAAGTCAATTCGAATGGCAGCGATTGAACAAATGCCGTCAACTGATCGTTGTCATACGTTTGAACAATTCCTGATGTCGATTCACGGTTATGCTTTCTTAACAGCTGCATTTTTAATTGAAATACAAGAAACTCTTCGTATATAAAACGACGTTTTGCATGCTTCAGCATCACCCTTGTTTCCGGATAATGCATTTGATTCAAAGCTGAAGGGCGGTCTGGGAGTTTATAAGCAAGAGCCAGATCTTCAGGAAGAATCTCAGGAAGATCCACACTATAATCATCAAGGGCGTTTTTGATCACTTTCCTCAATGTGTTGAGGTTAACCCCTTCTTTCAACGTGTACACAGGCTGGATGGGTTCCTGACTTTTAGACTCTCCTTTTTTAAACTGGCTGACCGTTATTTGGAGTCTCTGTTGATCCCACTTCCCTGTCACCGTAACCGTGTCCCCTTGATTCAATTGTTTCTTTGCAAAAGCACGATTGAACATGACAGCTTTTACCGCAAACTGATCGACTTGAAGGGTAAAAGTCAGCCGTGATTTCTTCCTGCCATAAAAACTTAAAGCAGGTTCAGAGACGATTTCACCTTCAATGGTCGCCTTCTCATTGTGCGTCAATTCAGTAAGAGGCTTCACTTCATAAGAATCATAGCGGTGCGGAAAGTAGAATAATAGATCTTCCACTGTAAAGAGTCCAAGCTCATTTAATTGTAATCGTAGTTTATCTCCTACTCCTTTAACTTCACTGATCGATTGGTGCAACACGTCATTCACTCTTTCTTCAACGATATTCCGTACACTTTGGCTTCTAATTCACGCCCCGTAGGTGTAGCAGCAAGTCCACCTTGAGCCGTTTCCCTGAATGCTGAAGGCATGCGCTGCCCTACTTTGTACATCGCATCAATAACCTCATCACAAGGAATTCGGCTCGTCACTCCTGCAAGAGCCATATCCGCAGCAACAACCGCGTTGGATGAACCCATGGCATTTCTTTTCACACAAGGGACTTCTACTAGACCTGCAACAGGATCACAAATGAGGCCGAGCATATTTTTCAAAGTAATCGCCATTGCTTCAGCAGATTGTGAAGGCGTACCCCCGGCCATTTCTACAATCGCAGCAGCAGCCATCCCTGCAGCTGACCCGACTTCTGCCTGACAACCTCCTGCGGCCCCGGAAATAGAAGCATTATTAGCAACCACAAATCCGAAGGCACCGGAAGTAAACAGGTAACGAACCATTTGTTCACGCGTCGGATTCAATTGATTTTTCACAGCAAAAAGCGTCCCCGGCACACAACCGGCACTTCCTGCGGTAGGTGTAGCACAGATGGTCCCCATGGCCGCATTCACTTCATTTGTTGCGACAGCTTTACTAACGGCATCCATAAGAAGGTTTCCGGATAACGGGGTGTGATTTTTCATATAGTTTTGAATGAGGACTGCATCTCCTCCAGTCAATCCACTATGCGATTTAACACCTTTCAAACCATCTTCAATCGCTTTCTCCATAACATCGAGGTTTCTTTCCATTTGAGAGAACACTTGCTCCCTCGTTAGTTGTTTCACTTCCATCTCCTGACGAATCATAACTTCAGAGATTTGGATATTTTCACTTTCTGCTAATTCTACGAGTTCAGCTACATTTCGAAACATGTGAGCTCTCCTTTCTTTATTTAATCTGATATTTTAGCTACTTGTGTAATGTGATCCGCTCGTTCTAGTTCATCAAGGATCGAATCATCAATGTTCTGATCCACTTCAATGACCATCAAGGCTTGTTCTCCTTGCGCTTTACGGGACACTTCCATGCGTCCGATATTGATTTCATTTTTAGCTAAAATGGCCGTAGCCGAGGCAATGGCTCCATAACGATCATTGTGAATAAGCAGAATCGCCGGGTGACTTCCGGATAAGCGAAGTTCAAAACCATTCAATTCCGTAATTTCCGCTTTTCCTCCCCCGATGGAAATTCCGACTAACTCGAGCTCACCATCATCGTCACCGATTTTTATTCTGGCCGTGTTGGGATGATCCGTATGAGCATCCTCTTCATGAAATCTTACCTTCATTCCATTTTTCCGCGCCGTAACGAGTGATTGACTGATTCGTTCATCATACGTATCGTAGTCGAGCAATCCACCAATGATGGCTACATCTGTGCCATGACCTTTATAGGTTTTCGCAAATGATCCATACAAATGGATGTGGGCATATTTTGGTTCCCTGCCAAATAAATGGCGTGCGGCACGCCCGATCCTTGCTGCCCCTGCGGTGTGTGAACTGGATGGCCCAATCATGACGGGACCGATAATATCGAATACTGAACGAAATTTCATGAAAATCACCTTCCCTTTTTCATCTATATATAAAGAAAGAAAACGCTTTCTACTATATTATAATCCTTTTACATCTTAACACAAACTGTTGTTCTACACCTCATTTTTTACAAAAAGCGAACAAATCAGGTTGATAGATTGTTCATTTACGAGTAAAATAAACGTTTGTGGGTTACTCGGTAACCGGGCGGGAGAGGGATAAATTTCATAGAGGAGATTCAAATGCTCAATCAGCATCATCAAAAAGTGAGCTGGAAGAAAGAAGGTTTGGCTGGATTGATCGGTTATTTCACGACCGTCTACATTGTGGCCGTGAACAGCCAAATCCTTCACAGTGCAGGTCTGCCGCTCGAAAGTGGTATGATTGCAACGATTCTTGCCAGCGCACTCGGCTGTTTGATCATGGCTTTATACGCTAATGCGCCTATGGTTCTCATTCCAGGAATGGGTGTTAACGCTTTGTTTGCCTACTCCATCGTTGAAGGTACGGGATTGACGTTTCAAGAAGGGCTGGCTGTTGTATTCCTAGCTTCGTTGATCTTTCTAATCACGGCTTTCACAAAACTTGGAGACTGGTTGAAACACGCGATTCCGGGCTCTTTGAAGCATGCCATCACGGTTGGTCTTGGACTGTTCTTGACGTTGATCGGATTAGAAAAAGGCGGCCTTGTCGTCAGAGGGGAACACTCTTTGATCACACTCGGCAACCCTTCGTCTGCAATTGTCATCACAAGTATCCTTACATTGTTTATCGGGATTTTCCTTTTCACAAAAAATGTCCCTGGTAACTTCTTAGTGACGATGATTGCAGGTACCATCATCGCTCATTTCACAGGAGTATTGGGAGAAAGAGGAGATTCTCTCGCACTCAGCGAACAGTCATGGATCTTCATGCCGGATTTCGCAAGCGTGACAGAGTTCGGATTCTGGATGGCCGTTTTCCCCCTTGCGATCGTTCTCATTTTTGAGAATATGGGTCTTATTCACGGACAATTGGAGATGCTTGATCAACAAAGCAAATTCAAAAGGTCCTATCAGGCCTCTGCCTTTTCAGCATTAAGTACTGGATTCCTCGGTACATCACCGACGGTTTCTTCAGCTGAGAGTGCAGCTGTCATTGCATCCGGAGGTAAGTCAGGAAGAGCAGCACTCACAATGGCTGCCTTATTCATCGGCACCATCTTTTTGACCCCTTGGATTTCCATGGTACCATCCACCGCTATCGCACCAATTCTCATCATTGTCGGAGCGCTGATGGTACAAAACATTAAGGAAATTCCCCTGGATCAATTATCCGAAGCGATGCCAGCCTTCCTGATTATCGTGATGATTCCCTTCACCTACTCCATCGCTGATGGAATGGCTTTTGGATTCATCGCGTATCCGATCGTAAAATTCGCCATCGGAAAACAAAGAGAACTAACTACGCCAGTCGTACTGATCGCCATGGTCTTTCTCATTGAATTTATCATGCGCTCGCTTGGTCATTAATTTAGGTGCAGCGCAACTATGCTGTATTTTTTAAATGAATACAAAAAAGCAATAAATCCCGTACATCTAAGATGTACGGGATTTATTGTATTCTCCATCGTAAAACAATGGTTAACTGACAACACTCTACTTGTTGATTGCTTGCAGACAAATGGATTTTCATCCGGTCTGGATTATAATCTGCTTGAAAGGGGGACTCTACACCAGAACTTCGAATCAAGGTGTTTACTTTCGATTGATCTGATTCCTGAGCAGCCCCCATCACATCATTAGCAAAATCATGTGAATTGCTAATTTTTCCTACTACTTTTCTAGCATCATCCATCAACTTTTCCATCTCTGAGGCAGACTGGACAAACATATCCTCGTCAACTTCCGGATACAAGCGAAGATCTCGACGTTGAGGGTAATGATGGTAAACATTCGGGTATACGACAGGGACATAGCACGGAACCCACACGACATACATACAAAAACCCCCCGGGTCCTTGAGAACATTTCTTCCCTTTTTTGAACCATTATTAAATATATGTACCCCGCAAAAATTCAGAAGCCTCAAAAATCCTCCCTCCTTCTTCCTGAAAAGCTCCCGATTGTGGAAGACTCAGTTTCGAGACTGTTGATGAGCGGGTCAGTGCTTCTGGGGATGGCTCACTTTCCGCGCGGCCTTAAAGGCAGCCTTGCCTAGTTGAAATAATGAATGACAATTCCTGGCCATGGATACGGGGTCAGGGAAACGACGATTTGCAGTGTTTTGGATCAGTCAGTAGAAAAACACACACGTTCGTGTTTCCATTCGCTTTTCATGCGGACGTTTCCCAGACCCTGTTCCCACGCCTTATTCGTGCAGGATCTATGGTTAAAGCGACTCTATAACGGCGTTGGTGAGCAGGTCTTCATTACAGAACACGGCAGGTTACTACTAGAGCGATTTCGAGAAACTCATATGGTAAAGGGGCGGAGGAAAACGGTGAGACTCCTACCTTAAGTGTGGAGGCGCCTCGATCAGCGGCGTATGGACTGGACTGAGCTGGCGGAGATAAAGGAAACACGAAGAACGGAGAGATTCGATGTTGACTTATCGTACAGAAGCGAGGGAAGTCTCACTAGCCGCTAGGCGCCGGAACCGGATATCTAAGAGGAAGTGCGTGGTAGATAAGACCCCGCAGAGCGTTAGCTCGAGGAGGCTCATCACTCGCCCACGGAAAGCGAACCTTTTCCCGGAGCCCCTAAACTCCCACAAAGTCTCGAAATCGAGTCTTTCACAATCCTGCTATTTAGCTTAATAACGACATAACAATGGATAAAAAAATCATCAAAAAAGCGTCCAGGTTATTCTGGACGCTTTTTGGTGTGAGGACAGGGTTATTGATCATCCACGTCTATGACCTTAATGGAAGAGTTATGCTTTGGAAATACAATCGTAAGAACGCCACCCTTAAAGGATGCACTGCTTGCTGTATCAGCAACGGCAAAAGGAAGAGTGATCACGCGTTCTCTTTGACTAAATGAATGAGTACGGTTGTAATAATGAGCATCTTCATTTTTCACTTCTCGAAGTTGCCGTTCATCCACGCGGATTCGAAGCTGGTTCCCAGAGCGATCAATGCGTATTTGCTCACGCGTCACATTAGGAAGATAGGCTTCCACGGTGACGTCCCGTTCTGTTTCGAACACTTCCACAGGAATGGTCGTTTGTTGAAAGAAATCCTGAACATGTTTGATAGATTCATCAAAGAATGAATCGAACGCTTTGACGATGTCACGAAAGCGTTGATCGAACAAATCCGGCAATTGTTTCTGTTTGTCATCCATACCTTTGCACCTCTTTTTGCATAAAGTCTGCCCTACACTTTATGCATGGCGCTTCATATGGTGAAAATTTTATTTATGAATGAAAGTCTTGACCTGAAGTTACCGGTTGGATGTACCCTTTACGTATGACAAAATCTCCAAACCTTTCATTATCTTCCCGCTGCTTCGCATAATGGACAAGTAAGGGCCTTAACTCTTCTAAGATTTCTCTTTCTCCGATATTTTCACGATAGAGTTTATTCAACCTGTCCCCCGCAAACCCAGCTCCCAGATAAAGGTTATATTTACCAGGGGCTTTACCTATAAAACCAATCTCCCCAAGCGCTGGGCGTGAACATCCATTTGGACAACCTGACATTCTTATAATAATTTCTTCATTTCTCAAGCCCACTTCATCCAGGACTTCTTCTATTTGATCAATCAACGAAGGCAGATACCTTTCAGACTCAGCCATTGCCAGCCCGCACGTAGGCATGGCCACACAGGCCATGGAATTTCTTCTTAATGCAGAATTTTGCTTTCCTTCGGATAACCCGTACTCTTCAATAATAGCTTCTATTTCTGGTTTATTCTCTTCCTTTATCTTGGAAAGCGTAACATTCTGATTAGGGGTCAGCCGGAACTCACCAAGTCCCAGTTCGGCAATTTTCCGCATTCCTTCTTTTAGTAAATAATCCGCTTCATCTTTAATGCGTCCATTTTGGATAAAAAACGTATGATGCCAAACCCCATCTTCCCCCTTCAACCATCCATATCGATCGCCATTATGATCAAAATGATAGGGTTTTGCCTCATTCAGTTCCCAACCGGTTCTACGATTCAATTCCTCACGGATCCAATCCAGTCCAAGACGATCAACCGTGTATTTGAAACGAGCGTTCTTCCGATTCGAACGGTTTCCGTAATCACGCTGAATCGTCAGGATTTTCTCAGCGACATCTTTGCCTTTTTCTTTCGGACAAAAACCAATGACACGACCTAATTGAGGGTATGTAGCCTCATCTCCATGGGTCATGCCCATTCCGCCGCCAACAACTACATTGAAACCGATCAGCTTCCCCTCTTCTTCAACGGCTATGAAACCGAGATCCTGTGAAAATACATCCACATCATTGGAAGGGGGAACGGCGACACCAATTTTGAATTTTCGCGGCAGGTAGTGAGTACCATACAACGGCTCTTCTTCCTTTTTGCCATCCATGACTTTTTCTTCATCAAGCCAGATTTCATGATACGCTCTGGTCTTCGGAAGTAAGTGTTCACTTATTTGTTTAGCAAACTGATAGACTTCCGCATGATAAACGGACTGATTTGGATTCACGTTAGCCATGACATTACGGTTGACATCCCCACAAGCTGCAATGGAATCAAGCAATGCTTTATTCATTGCTTGTATGCTGTTTTTCATGTTCCATTTCAATATCCCGTGCAACTGGAAGGTCTGCCTTGTCGTAAGCTTCATGGTACCATTTCCATATTCATCCGCTAACGAATCCATCGTCAGCCATTGATCTGGCGTCGCCACACCTCCGGGAAGACGGACACGCACCATGAATTGATAAGCGGGTTCTAGTTTCTGCTTCTTCCGCTCATTTCTCAGATCACGATCATCCTGCATGTAACTTCCGTGAAATTTCAGCAGTTTCGTATCATCCACAGGGATACTCGCGCTGATCGAGTCTTGAAAACTATCCAAGAGCGTTCCTCTTAAAAAACGACTCTCTTCTTTGATCCTCTCCATATCATCCGGTGGACCTTCAGGCCTTAAGATTTTGTTTTCAGCCACTAGACTACCTCTCCCTTCCTTTTCAATAAACGTCCCTTTGGTAACGCTTCGCTTTTCTCAATTCTTTCAAATATTCCTCTGCTTCTTCTTCGGTGTATTTTCCTTCTTCTTTTATTATTTGCAGGATGGTGTTGTGTACATCTTTGGCCATGTATTTTTCATCTCCACATACATAGACATAAGCCCCGGATGTTAACCATTGATAAAATTCCTCCTTGTTCTCAAGCAATCGGTGCTGGACGTACACTTTTTCTGATGTATCTCTAGAGAAAGCGACATCCATTTTTGTTAAGACCCCATCTTTTAACCACCGCTGCCATTCGACTTGGTATAAGAAATCCGTAACAAAGTGCTGTTCACCGAAGAAAAGCCAGGACCTGCCCCGCGCCTCCCTTTCTTCTCTCTCTTCAAGGAACGATCGATAAGGTGCGACACCCGTCCCTGCACCAATCATGATGATCGGGATTGACGGGTCATCCGGCAGTTTGAAATTGTTGTTTTTCTGCACAAAAACAGACAGCTGATCTCCCGCTTCTGTCCTTTCTGCACATTGCCCCGAGCAGACTCCTGTACGATTCCGGCCATTTGAATCATACCTTACTGTCCCGATGGTCAGGTGCACTTCATCGGGATTTGCCTTTAAACTGCTCGCAATGGAATACAGCCTTGCAGGTATTTTCCTTAAGGCGCTGACAAACTCTTCGGCTCCCGCTTCCCATGGTCCATAATCTCTGACGACATCCAACAGGTCCCTTCCATATACATAGGCATTCATTTTTTCTCTGGATGAAACAAGTTGTTCGAATTCTTCATGATCTGTCAGAGCCGCTATTTTTTCCAGTAAAGGTATGGTCAAAGCTGTAATATCATAATAGGAAATCAGAGCTTCCCGTAATGCGCGGACTTCCCCACCTTTGTTCACGATGACCGACAAGTCCGGATCCCAATCCATTTCTTTAATCAGCTCATCTACGAGTGCTTCATCATTTTTCGGAAAAATCCCTAGACTGTCCCCGGGTTCATAGGTAAGGTTTGCCCCCTCAAGGTCGATTTCCAAATGGCGGGTCTCTTTATTCGATCCGCGTCCGCTCAGATTGATATTCTCCAATACTTCCGCTTGAAAAGGATTTTTCTTAGAGTAAATCGGACGATCTGTAATAGAAGTGACTTTTTCAACCGTTTGAGCGACAGAATCCTTTGTATCCCCTATTTTTTCAAGCACTCCATTCCACCATGATTCAGCATCTTCTTCGTAATCCAAGTCGCAATCGACGCGGGGGCGGATACGCTCTGCGCCAAGTTCGGCCAGCCTTTCATCGATTTCCTTCCCCGTCTGACAAAAGAACTCATAAGAGCTGTCACCTAGAGCAAGGACTGAATACCTGATTCCGTCTAACTTGGGCGCTCGTTTACTGAAGAGAAAATCATATAAAGATAGTGCATTGTCCGGTGGATCTCCGTCTCCGTGGGTGCTTGTTAAAATCAATAGATCCTGCTCATTTTTTAAGTTTTTCGGTTTGTATTCATCCATATCCATAACATTGGCTTCAAAGCCATTTTCTTTTAACTTCGCTGAATATTCTTCAGCTAGAGCCTGACAGTTCCCCGTATGTGATCCATACAACAGGGTTACCTGCCGGGCAGCCGCCGCTTTTCCTTCTCCTTGGTGATCCTTTGCATCAGGGGAAGCATGGCTTGGAACGGCAGCTAAATAACCGCTCAGCCAAATTTTTTGTCTATCATCCATTGTCAAAAGCAAACGGTTCAATTGTTCCGCTTGTTCTTGATCAAAGGGGCTGTTCTTGACTTCTAGATTCAACATTGACACCTCCAGATTGGTAGCTAATGATGCGACAATTGAGACTGAAAATACTGGTCAAGCTCCACGATCATCGCACCCATTTTCGGACGCTCGGGTTGAACGACCGAAGAAATTCCATGGTCATGAAGGGATTGGGCGGTTACTTTTCCAACAGCTGCCGCCTGGACATGATGATTGAAAGCTTCCACAACCTCATGCCGCCTCTTAGTTTGATAAAATAAATTTTTCACCTGGGTTTTACTTGTGAAAACAACCGCATCCAATTGAGCGTTTGCTATGTGAAGGGCTAAATCTTCTACGACCACAGGATCAGGCGGTAAGAACCTGTAAGGGTTAGCCCGGTAAACGCTGTATCCTTTCTTCTCTAATTTTCTTATCAAGAATTCTTCATCTTCGTTGTATGTCTGGAGAAAGATTTTGCGGGTCTCTGTTTGATCTACGACAGGGATTTGACTCAACAGATTTTCCATCGTTCCGTCTTCAGAAATCACGTCAGGGAACAGTTCATTCGTCTTTAACCAATCCATCGTTTTCGAACCGCGAATGGCAAGTGACTCTTTTTCCAACTTCTGAAGGAACAGACCGTCCAGATTTTCTCTTATTGCCGCATCGCTAAGGGTCCGAGCACCAATTCCTGTCGTCAAAATAACCCGGCTGAACGATTGACGAAGATAGTCTTCCACATGACGGCGGGATGCTTTTTCATCCAGCAACTGCTCCCCTTGCAATGGAAAAACAAACGGTTCTCCACCCATGTTTGTAATTAATTTTTCAATCGCCTCCGAACGGCGGACTGCCGCAATGCCTACCTTTTTTCCTTTTAATCCCGACAAATGCGTGCTCCTCCTTTGTTATGTATTTCTTCCTTGATGATCGATTGTTTTTCCCGTTCCAAATAAGAGGGATCAAGCATTCTTTCCAAATACCTATCTTTTTCCGCTCTGGATAAAGAAGAAGTCTTCAGCATTTGCCTGCATTCATATAAAAAATCTACATATTCCTTATAAGCAGGCGGAAACTGTTTTTCCCATTCTGCACGCAACCGGCTGGCGAGCTTAGGGCTTGCGCCTTGAGTGGTAACAGATACATTTAGTTTTCCTCTGGAGAATTGTGCAGGAATATGTAAGTTCCCACCCTTCCCCCCATCCGCTCTGTTCACGAGAGGGACATCACCTGCAAGCATTGCTATCCTGTCGTTTGTATCCTGGTCTTCTGTTGCAATAACCAAAAGAAAAGCAGCGGTGACATCGTCAGGTTTAAAACACCTGTTCCACCAGCGAATTCCTCCATCCTTAATCAACTGTTGGAGGTCCTCCGTGACGGTTGGACTGACAATAGTAATCCTTGCTTTCTCTCGATGGAAGACCTTCGCCCTTTTCTCAGCTGTTTTTCCTCCTCCAATGATGATGATATCCTTTTTTTCTAAATCAACGGAGAGCGAAATCACCTTAATCTTTCCTCCTCTTCCATCCCTTTGCTTAATGCTTGATTGACTCGGTCAACCAGAGATTGAACCATATTGGGATGATCATTTAAATAGGAAGCGAGATAGACATGACCTCCTTTCTCTCTTACGTTCTGCAAACTTTTTTCCAAAGACTCATAGAGGAGGCCGGTAAACCACAAGTAAGGAATAACAATCGTTTTAGAATATTTGCGCAGCGATTCTTCAAACGCATCTGCAAATCGCGGAGAAAGAGCAGCCAGGTAGCATGTTTGGATATGTTCGATCCGGCACTTCTCTTTCAACACATCAGCAATCAATTCAATGGATTTTTTTGTATCAGGATGCCTGCTCCCTCTTCCTACAAGTAATACATTTGTTGTTTCATCAAGTTCGGCCGGCAGTTCTTTCAAGCGGTCTACCAGCACATCCGTGATTCTTTCCTGCACTCCAAGCGTTTGACCATAAGTGATTGAAAGATCTGGATAGATCGCTTTGGCTTTCTCGATCTCATTGGGAATATCCTTGAAATAGTGTCCGGCACTCAATAACAGTACAGGGATGATGACAACCTTTTCAGCCCCTTTTTCTACAAGTTTGCGAATGCCTTCCAACACATCCGGATCTGCTAACTCGAGAAAACAAATATGATAAAGTTCGCAATCGACCTTGCGCTGAACATGGGTCAAAAAGTGAACCGCTTCCTCTTTAGCTTCCTTTTTTCTACTACCATGACTGACATATAAAACGGCTTCCATCGTACCCCCACTTTCATACAACGCCTGTGGTCATTTCTTTAAGGTTTTCTTCCACGGTAGGTTCAAACCATTGCAGACGTTCTCGTAACCTGACTACATCCCCTACGACGATCATCGCAGGATTCTCAATACTTCTTGATTTTTCAACGATATCTTCAATTGTGCCTGTCACCGTTTTTTGCTCTTCTGTTGTGCCCCATTGCACCAAGGCTACCGGTGTATGAAGAGGTCTTCCGTATTTCAAGAGTCGTTCACATATGTCTGGTAACTTCTTTACTCCCATATAAATGCACAAAGTATCCATACTTTTAACGACTCGCTCCCAATAGGCCTCTTCATCGCTGCCTTTTTTATTGACACCTGAAATGAAAGCGACAGAAGAACTGTAGTCCCGGTGGGTCACAGGAATGCCTGCATAAGCAGGCGCTGCAATTCCCGAAGTGATTCCCGGCACGATTTCATAAGGAATGCTTCTTTTGGCGAGTGCCTCCGCTTCTTCTCCTCCACGTCCGAATACGAATGGGTCTCCCCCTTTCAAACGGGTGACCACTTTTCCTTTCAGCGCATATTTACACAAAAGGTGATTGATGGTCGTCTGACTTAAAGCGTGATGATCCGGACGTTTGCCGCAAAAAACAAGTTCAGCGTCTTCTTTCGCCTCATCCAAAAGCTCTTGATTGATCAAACGATCATAGAGAATGACGTCTGCTTTTTGTATCGCTTTTAACCCTTTCACTGTTATGAGGTCGTAATCCCCCGGTCCCGCTCCCACAATATAAACGTTTGTCATCTTCCGGCCCCTTTCATTCCACCCAATTTTTATCTTGTAAAAGCTTCCATACTTGTTCAGCACAGTTTTCCACATCATAAGTTTTAGAATCGAGCACCAGTTCCGGATGGAGGGGTACTTCATAAGGAGCATCAATACCTGTAAATCCTTTGATTTCTCCATTTCTCGCTTTCTTATATAGCCCTTTCGGATCACGAGTTTCACACTCTTCCACAGGGCAGTCGACATGGATCTCAATAAAATCCCCCGTTGGCACAGAGGCCCTTACAAGATCCCGATCTTTTTGATAAGGAGAAATGAACGCTGTTAAAACGATGGTTCCACTGTCGGCAAAGAGTTTCGCGACTTCACCAATCCGTCTGATGTTCTCCTCCCTGTCTTTTTCCGAAAACCCGAGGTCTGAGTTAAGTCCATGTCTCACATTGTCGCCATCGAGCAAATAGGTTTGGATTCCTTTTTCGTGCAGAACTTTGTTCAACCGGTTGGCAATGCTTGATTTACCTGAGCCCGAGAGGCCGGTAAACCAGAGCACTCCGCTTTGGTGCCCATTTTTCCTGCGATAAGCTTCTTTCCCAATGGATGCTTCATGCCAGGTCAAATTTTTGTTCATGCTCCTCACCCTTTCACTTCCACGGTTTCTTTCTGCAGTCCTTCGATTAAGACGTCCACCACTTCAGGACGGCTGAACGTTTTTGGAGGTTTTTCTCCTTTACGCAGTAACTCTCTCACTTTCGTCCCTGACAAGATCATGTGATGTTCTTTGTCGTGGGGGCAGGTTTTATGAGAAGCCATCGATTCACAGGCTTTACAGTAAAAACTGTGTTCAAAGAAAAGAGGAGTAATGCCAAGTTCCCCATTTTCGTAATGGCTGAAGATTTTCTGTGCATCATATGTGCCATAGTAATCACCGACCCCTGCGTGATCACGTCCGACAATGAAATGAGAGCACCCGAAATTCTTCCTGACGATCGCATGAAAGATCGCCTCCCGCGGCCCTGCGTACCTCATCGCAGCATTGAATACGGCCAAAGTGACTCTTTCTTTTGGGTAATAGTTCTCTAGAAGAACTTGATAACTCTTCATCCGGACATCACTGGGAATATCATCACTTTTCGTTTCGCCCACCAGCGGATTTAAAAACAATCCATCCACTGTCTCAAGCGCAGCTTTCTGGATATATTCGTGAGCTCTATGAACAGGGTTTCGTGTTTGGAAACCTACGACCTTTTTCCAACCGAGTTGTTGAAAAAGCTCCCTTGATTCTTTTGGATCTAGATAAAATGATTTCCCATGTTCGTAAGGAGGTTTTTGAAATACTTCGATTTCACCTGCTGCATACCAGTCTCCTCTGTCGAATAATTTTTTCACACCGGGGTGAGCAGATTCTTTTGTTAAGTACACGTTTTGAGCTTCCTTTTCCTTATCCGGTTTAAATCGATCTGTTATCGTAATCGTCCCATATACAATCCCGTCCTTGACCAACTGCGCTTTCTTTCCAAGCGTCTGAACCTGTGCCTCTGTGATCGGGAGCGTAATAGGAATACTCCATGGAGTGCCATCTTTCAACCTCATCGTATCAACGACAGATTCATAGTCTTCTTTGTTCATAAACCCTTTTAAAGGACTATAAGCACCATTTGCAATTAAACCGACATCACTTAATGCCATTGAATCAAGCTCGATAATATCTTCCGGCAGCTCCTCCGGTCTCGTTTCCTTCCACCTGTTTACAAGCACTCCACCGTGCGGGGTTATAATCGACATGCAAATTCCTCCTTTATGAATTTTCCTCTTCTACAGACTCTGCTGTGTGTAACCCACATTCAGTTTTATTGAACCCTTCCCATCTGCCTGACCTCCCATCATCTGAAGCTTGAGCGGTACATGGGATGCATCCGACACTGGGATAATTTCGATCGTGCAATTCATTGTAATCCAACCTATTTAGTCGGATATATTGCCATACGTCTTCCCACGTCCAGTGAATCAAGGGGCATACTTTTATGGATTTAAATCTCTCATCCTTGTTAACGAAATTCGTATTCTGACGACTGGGGGATTGTTCACGTCTCAGTCCCGACAGCCATGCTTTCCTCCCGCTTAGGGCATCTTCGAGTGGTTTAATTTTACGGATGTAACAACATTGATCCGGCTTCCGTTTCCAAAGGGCGGATCCGAATTTCTCAGCTTGTTCTTCCAGAGTAATCTCAGGTTTTTTCATCGTTATGTTTAACTTCGGGTACCTCTTTTTCACTTTTTCAATAAGCTGATAGGTTTCTTGAAAATGGATTTCTGTATCAAGAAAAACGACTTCGGCATCCGGCTTCTCCTTGGAAATCAAATCAATGAGAACGATACCTTCTGCTCCGAAACTGCAGGCATACACAATGTCCTCATATTGAGTGTAAGCCCAGCGAATGACTTCCGCTGCTCCTTTGGTATCGTCGTCTTTCGGTGGATCCCCTTCAAATGGATTTTCAAAAGATTGGTACGTGACGAGTGGTTGTTTCATTTCATCCTCCTTTCTTAAAGCAAAAATGCCTTTCTTCGCGATAAGAAGAAAGGCATTTACGAATAAATGTAAACTACATTCTCCTTATCTTCTCAAGCGCTTAACACTTGCTGGAATTGGCACAGTATCTGTGTAGATCCGTTGCCGAGGCTTCGAAGGGCCAGTCCCTCCACCTCTCTAGATAAGAAAAGGTATGAAATTTTCTGAAAAACAAGTTGATACAAATCTTATGCTCCTTAGCATCATATGTCAATGCTTTTTAGAAAAATCACAATTTTTTATGTTTTTTTATACTATATGATTGACAAATAAAACCATGTCCGTTAGTTTTAGAATTATTCTTAAAATCACTCATACGATCCTTATGAAGAGTCGGGGGAGGAACCTGGTCTAACTATCCCGCAGCAACCTTTAAGAAGGTGCTCATTCCAGCAGCCAGAAGGCTGAAAGATAAGGTGCGGATTACTCCCCCTTCTTTCAGATGGGGGAGTTTTATTTTTTTTGATTATAAAACCTAGTAAATGCATAGGAATAATGAAATATATTTTTCCACACATTGAACTATTTAAAAGGAGTGGTACACTTTGCAAAAACTGACGATTTTCGCTCTCATTGGTTTTGTTGCTCAACTGATGGATGGAGCACTCGGCATGGGGTTTGGGCTGAGCTCATCAACCATTCTCTTATCCTATGGACTTGCTCCTGCTGTAGCATCCGCTTCCATCCATATGTCTCAGATCGCCACAACGGCTGTTTCAGGCTTTTCCCACTATAAATTTGGAAATGTAGACAAACGCCTTGTCATGATTATCGCAGTTCCTGGTGCCATCAGTGCCTTTTTAGGGGCGGCATTTTTAAGCTATATATCAGGGGAATTCATTAGACCTTACATATCCATATTCCTACTCACACTAGGGATTTATATCATTTTTCGTTTCCTATACCTTTCGAAAAAAACAAATACCAAAGAAAAAAAGTCTGTAAACAAACGTTTCCTCTTGCCACTTGGAATTGCCGGGGGTTTTTTGGATAGTGTCGGAGGGGGTGGATGGGGGCCTGTGAATACACCTGCGCTTCTTTCTAAATCAGGGATCGCTCCAAGGAAAGTCATCGGGACGGTGGATACGAGCGAATTTCTGGTAACGATTTCAGCCACGGCTGGTTTTTTGATTTTTTTAGGTCATGACCAGTTCAGCTGGCTGCTCATTTCATCTTTCGTTATAGGCGGTGTTGTGGCGGCACCCATCGCCGCCTGGCTTGTCAAAACCCTTCCTTCTTCTGTTCTAGGTGTATTGGCCGGAGGTTTTATCATACTTACAAATTCGAGGACTTTACTTTCTTCGATCCAAGTCAGTGATTCGATCTTAACGTTTGTGTACACTTGCCTGCTATCCGGCTATCTCTTAATTGTTGTTTTTTCTATTCGAAACCATCTTCGAGTCAAGGTGGTTCGAAAACAAGCATAAAAGAAACGCAGCCCCAACAGCTGCGTTCCTGCACGTTTTATTCGATTGAAAAGATATAGGAGTAAATCGGCTGTCCACCATTGTGGATTTCCACTTCCAGATCTTCATACGTTTCTTCTATGAATGATTCAAGTTCTGCTACATCTTTTTCGTCGACTTCTTCACCTGTCAAGATGGTCAGAATTTCATCTTCATCTTCGTCGATCATTTGATTCAACAACGTTTTAGCAGTCGTCAATGCATCTTGATCTGTAGCGGAGATTTTGCCATCGGCGATTCCCATGAAATGGCCTTTAGAAATGTCCAACCCATCAATTTGTGTATCTCTGACGGCGTACGTAATTTGACCTGTCTTCACTTCAGCCATGAGGCTGAGCATTTCCTCTTTATTCGCATCAAGATCCGCTTCCGGGTTGAACCCAAGAAGGGCGCTCATCCCTTGAGGAATCGTTTTCGATGGAATGACAGCCACCTCTACATCCGCTAATTCTGCCGCTTGTTCAGCAGCCATGACGATATTCTTGTTATTCGGCAAGACAAGCACTCGTTTCGCATGTGCTTCTTTAATCGCTTCTGAAAGATCTTGAGTACTCGGGTTCATTGTTTGACCGCCCTGGATGACAACAGTAGCTCCAAGACTTTCAAACAATTTCTTGATTCCGTCTCCCATGCTTACTGTCACGATTCCGTACTCTGCTTTTTCCTCTGACTTTGGCTTGGCTTTCTTTTTGTCACCAACGATCGACGTATGCTGCTCACGCATATTCTCGATCTTCATGTTGACAAGACTGCCGTATCTTTGCCCCAAGGTCATCGCTTCACCTGGATATTCCACGTGGACATGGACTTTGATCAAGTCTTCATCAGAAACGACAAGCAGAGAATCGCCCATTTCACTGAGCTCATTACGGAAGGCTTCTTCATCATATGGATGTTCAGCAAGTTTATCTTCTTCAAATTTGACCATGAATTCTGTGCAATAGCCAAATTCAATATCCTCTGTATTCATGAAATCCTGATTTAGCTTGTGGTGTTCAGCGTTGACCATGTCATCCATCGATACTGTATCATCAAGATCAGGAACCTCTTCCCCTTTTAAGTTGGCTAGGAAACCTTCATAAATCGTGACAAGGCCCTGACCGCCACTATCTACTACACCCACTTCTTTCAATACTGGAAGCAGTTCAGGCGTATGCTTCAATGATTTTTTCGCTGCTTGAACGACTCCTTCGATGAATGGAATGAAGTCATCTTCTTTTTTAGCAATCTCGACAGATGCTTCGGCAGTCTCTCTTGCTACAGTAAGAATGGTTCCTTCCACAGGTTTCATGACGGCTTTATATGCTGTGGCGGCCCCGCCTTGAAGAGCGTCCGAAAAGTCTTTGGTTGTAATGACTTCTTTACCTTCAATCGCCTTTGAAAAACCCCGGAAAATTTGGGAGAGAATAACACCTGAGTTACCACGCGCTCCCATTAAGAGACCTTTGGATAAAGATTGGGCCACTGTTCCTACATGATTCTGGTCCACATTCCGTACTTCTTCAGCTCCAGAAGTCATGGACAGATTCATATTCGTCCCCGTATCTCCATCCGGTACAGGGAAAACATTCAAAGCATCGATCATTTGTGAGTTCTGCTTTAAATGATGAGCTCCTTGCAAGATCATTTCGGCAAGCGTCTTGCCGTCTAACTTTTGTAACGTCACACTTACTTCCTCCTTTGACTACAACCGCGATCTATTCAGTTGTCACACGAACTCCCTGAATGAAAATATTCACAGAATCCACGGACAAACCAACTGTTTTGTTTAGTGTGTATTTTACTTGTGATTGGACATTATGAGCGACTTCGGAAATTTTCGTACCGTAGCTCACGATAATGTACATGTCTATATGGAGGCGATCTTCATCCTGTCTGACAACGACTCCTCTGGAAAAATTCTCTTTGCGGAGCATTTCAGATAAACCATCACGGATCTGATTTTTAGATGCCATCCCGACGATGCCGTAGCACTCGACAGCAGCTCCTCCAGCAATCGTTGAAATGACTTCATTGCTAATAGTAATATGACCATATTGGTTATTTAAATCAACAGACATAATAGATCCTCCTTTATAATCCTCATTAATCCTACCCTATTATAACACAAAAATGTGAAATGAATTTCTGTTCAATGGTAAGAAAATGACCTGGATATCCCTACTATACTGTGTAACAATTCATAAGTTCTGTCAAGAAAAAATTCTTGATATAATTCTGACTAGATTATTGCAAACACGTTTTCTATATGATAAAGTTACTAAGTATCTGATGATTTATGTATGTAACAGGAGGGATTTTCATGGCACGCAGAAGTGTTCTATCTGGTAAAGGTACCCGTTCAGGTAACCACCGTTCACACGCGATGAACGCTAATAAACGTAAATTTAAAGCTAATGTTCAAAAAGTTCGCATCCTTGTGGATGGCAAGCCTCAAAAAGTTTACGTAACAGCACGTGAACTTAAGTCAGGCAAAGTACAACGCGTATAATTGCGGACACTGAGCTTATGAGCTCACAAAAAAGCACCCTTTCTGGGTGCTTTTTTTTATTTGTCTAAAGATAAGTAAACGGGCGCTTGTAATGCTCTCCGGAGCTCAGCCCATGTGTACTCCGGAGTTTTCCCTTTTGATTTGGTCCTAATCTTTTTTAAATGTACTTATGACTGCGCGCACTAAACCCCCGACGAACCTTGGGAGTTTGATGGTATAAAATTTCAAAAGAGCCCCCTCCTCCTATATGAACTAATGCGAACTCCCTTATTACCTTCAAGTAGGCAAGTCTGTACTTCTTATTACTAAGAGTATGCCTGACTCAAATGAAAAAGTACCTGTATCTTCAATCAGTCGATTTGAGATGCACAAGGTGGATCCAAATGGTAGGTAAGCTTGATTCAAAGGATAGTAGAACCCTTCAAGCGTAATTTTTGTCACTTCAAGCGTGACCGGCAAGAAAGAAACATATGGGTAAATTTCATCCGCTTCTATCTTATGCTCACCAGCAGAGACTAATTCCACTCGGTTCTGTCGATCGATGATCGTACTCTTTACATTTTCCTTCATCAGAGGGTACAGGAGTTGCATGTTCGCTTGAGAATGATCGATCCGGCCACCGGTCACTCCGAATAATAGAATATGCCTTGGATTTAAACGGAGTGCTTCGTTTATGGCTAATTCCAAGTCGGTTTCATCTTTTTCGTCCGGATATACAAGGATTCGTTTGGATTTCTTTTTTATTTCAGCCAGAGACTGTTCCGAGACGGAGTCGAAATCTCCGATGGCAATGTCAGGGTCCACTCCCTGCTCAACGAGGACTTCCGCTCCTTGATCGGCGCCGATCCAAATGCATTCTTCACATGCGTATTCTTTTACATCAGGTATGTAAGACTTCGGCCCACCACCAACAACAATAACTCTCTTCATATCCATAACATCCTTCCTATACCTTTCACCATAAAAAAACATTCCCTTCTCTATTCAAGATAAGCTCCCTTTTCTTGAAGACTCAGTTTCGAGACTATTGTTGAGTGGATATGGGGCTGCGGGGAATGACTCGCTTTCCGTGGGAGCGCGGTGAGCCTCCTCGAGCTTCGCTCTGCGGGGTCTCACCATGCACT
>NZ_QUAE01000028.1:0-36679 GCF_003386945.1 Halobacillus trueperi
GTGATTCGATGTTGACTTATCGTACAGAAGCGAAGGAAGTCTCACTAGCCGCTAGGCGCCGGAACCGGATAACTAAGATGGAAAAAAGTGCATGGTGAGACCCCGCAGAGCGAAGCTCGAGGAGGCTCACCGCGCTCCCACGGAAAGCGAGTCATTCCCCGCAGCCCCATATCCACTCAACAAAAGTCTCGAAACTGAGTCTTCAAGAGAAGCGAGCTTTAGTGAAAGAAGGGGCACAGATAAACCCCGGAGTTTGGGCTCCGGGGTTTGAGTTTAAGGTTATTTACTTAGGTTACATAAATAGGTGTAACAGGATTCGATGTCGCTGACGCAATAATGAATGCCGTCACTTTCAATTTCAATAAGAGCAAAAGGATTCAACGTGATGGTATAGGAGGCGATGCGTATGCTCGGGTTCTCCTTCGTTAAATTCTGCAGTTCTTCATAAACCGGATCCCGCTCTTTTTCAACGAAATCAAACCAGCTCGCTTGCTCCATACCGCCACTCCTTCACGAATGTTCTACTAAGAACTATTCGCCATAAGGAAGAAAAACCCTCTTATCCTGTGATCACTTCTACTTCCCACTGATCGTTCACATATAATCCGATGACGTCTACATTGAAGCCCCATGATTTCACAAGATCTACTGATTCTTTAATTTGACCTGCTTTTTCATCGCGATCGACAGGATTACCGGCACAATTGTAGTGGCCGACAATGGCAACGACGCCTGATCCGTGCTTGTCTACGGATATATCAATTTTCGTTTTGACAGCGGCCAGCTGGTCTTCGGATCCTTCTAATAAGAATTTGGTCGGTCCTGCCTCTGTAATCATGTCAATGTATTCGGTCCCGTAACGTTCCTGCATCCAGTGGATGACGGGAAGTTGTACACGTCCATCCATACAATTGATTGCTGTTGCAAATGTTTTTTCTGCCATAAAAAATCCCTCCAACTTAAATTTCTATATATATTTTATCATAACAAAAAAGCAGCAGGAGCGGGTGCCCTGCTGCTTCTCATCAATTGACGCCTTGGATTTTCATTTCTTCTACTGTCGCTGTGCCATTATCGCGGATGCGTGCCTGCATATCCACTTGATCCCCTTCTTTCAGGAAAATGGAGAGAGGGGCTTTGCTTGTGTTGACCGTATAAATGGTCGTTTCCCCTTCTAATAAAAATTGAACAGACTGCCTGGAATCTGTAGAAGTGACAAGCACACGGTTAATCGTTCCTGACTTCTCCGTCAAGTCGACACCCTGGCTTCCTTCTACACTGCTAGGGTCCTGGGCAATTTGCAGACGATACGCGTTCAACGTCTGCTTGGCTGTATCACCAAAAACAGCAAAGTCCGAATCTGCTGCCTTAATATAGGCATATTGCTTGAACAACCCATTTGGATCAAGAACGTTTACGATCCATGTCGGATGACCATCCACGTTATAAAGAACCGGCATCGTTCCTGTCCAGTTCTTCTCAGGATACTGTTTATTGACGATCTGCACAGCTCCTTTACTGTCCATGATTCCTTGATTCTGCTGACCGTTGTAATAGGTGAGAGCCCCTGTCCGGGCGTTGATCAACGTATAACCAAGGGCAGAATCAATATTTTCTTTCGGTGAAGCCATATCTGTGAAGTAGAACATTTCACCCGCTTCGTTGAAAATTGGTGTAACACTGCTCTCCGTTCCCGACTCGTTCGGAATCTTTACATCTTTTTTCCCGAAGAGGGAATTCAACCATCCATTCACATATTTACCGAAGTACTCGTTTTCAATCGCTGCAAGCTCAGAACTGACCGAACCTTCAACGAAATCAGGTGCATTGGCAGAATCGTAGGTTTCGACGCCCCCTGAAACCGGATCCACAATGGCCACTCTGATATTATTCATGTCCGGGCGGTTGGAAAACAGCAGCGGCTTATAAATCGTTTGAACATACCACGGTTTCCCTTCATCATCCACCTCAATCTGCGCGTCTCCACTTTGGATATAATCCGGATGCTTCCCATAAACAACACGCTGAACATTATGATTGAAAAAGCTTGAGTTCGTGTACCTCATTTTGCTCTGAACGAACTCCGGCTGTGCGTTGATATTCGTAGCCGTAATCGTAAAGTACCCTTCCGTCTCTTTTCCTCGTAAATAACGCCAGAAGCTCGAAAATTCTACAGGCGCCACATAAGCGATTTCGCCATCAATCTGCTGGGCCTGCAGTTTTCCTAAATCATAGAATTGTGTGTTCGGAACCACACTCATCGCTTTTTGCACTTTGTTCCTTGCTGACTCAGGCGCGACAGATATCGGTGTGTTCTCCTCATTCAAAGGACGGGCTTCCTCTTCCTCTGATTTCGAAATGCTGTCGTAGCTGTCCTGCAAAGCTAGAATGCTGTAAATGAAAACACCAATGACCGCGACCGCTACGCCTAAAATAACGATCCCTGACAATGAGCGATGCATCGTTTGATATTGCACCGGCACTTTGGCTCCTCCGTACACTAACGGAACAAAAAGAACAGCGACGATCACATTGAGAATCAGCATATTCGGCACCGTAATCGTCGGCATGAACGCATAAACGATAAAAAACATGACGATGATACCGAAAACCAGGACTCCCACTGTCGTTTTCATGATTTTCTTTCTTCTCATTCGATTTTTCACATAGACGATGATCGACAACGCCAAAAATAGTAGAAAAGATAATACCGTTGTCATTACTATTCCAATCATTATGTATCCCCCTTCTTTCTCCATATTCCATACGATCGAATACAGCGTTATGTTTCAATTATATGTGCAATCACGAGAAAAAGCAGAACAATTACGTTCTGCTTTTCTTCTTCAGGTAGTCGGCAAGGCCCATGGAACAAACGTCTATATCCAGTTTCAGAATATCATAGACCTCATGATTGTGCGGAATTCCTTTATCCTCTAAATAGGACGATACACGATCATGAAGCCGCTGTTGAACACCCTCCAACCCTTGTCCTTGCTCTAAAGCATCCTTCGCTTCACTCACAAAAACAGGAATCCAACTACTGACTTGGTCAAACGTTTGATCAGGATCTTCTGTCTTCCCAAAATGTCCGAAATAGATACAAGAAGGATTCATATCGCGAAAACGACTGATGCAATCGAGCATCGCGTCCGGATCGAACTGATTCGGTGAAGTCGTTGGTAAATAAAAAGTTAGTCCATGATCTTCGGTCTGATGATATCGAATCCCTGCCGTATCTCCTGTGAAAATCCCGTTACTCAGTGAATCATAAATGCCAAGATGGTGCTTCGCATGTCCGGGAGTATCGTGAAAAGTAAGTTTGCGGTTCTTTGAAAGCGTAAGCGTCTCGCCATCTGCCTTTGTTTGTAACCTTTCTTCCGGGATAGGAAGAATCGGGTCAAACAATTCATTAAACGCCTCTCCATAAACCGCTTTTGCTCCTTTTATCAAGCGCGAGGGATCTGCAAGATGACGCTTCCCTTTTTCATGGACGATGACCTGTGCGTTCGGGCATTCTTGCAAAAGCAGCCCCGCTCCACCTGCATGATCCAAATGGATATGCGTCAAAACCACGTACGCTACTTTTTCTTTCGGAATCTCCAACTCTTCCAAACCAGCCAGCACTCTCGGCACAGAAGGGCTCGGGCCTGTCTCCACGAGAGTAATGTCATCCCCTAACAAAACATATGTACCTGTCCGTCCTTTAAACCCCATATCATAGCCATCAATCAAAAACACATCATTACCTAAATCCATCGGCGCTCTCTTCTTCAATTCCTTCACCTCACCTTATGAATTATCTCTAGTGTACTAGAATTTAACAAATAATGATAACGCTTTCTTTAATCTGCATGTTCCTTCTTGTTGATTCATAAATGCTTTCTTTTCTTGAAGACTCAGTTTCGATACTTTTGGAGTGGATAGGGGCTACGGGGAATAGCTCGCTTTCCGCGGGGCCCCACAAGAGGTGGGGTCGTTCTATGTTGGCACAGGACGTGCCGAACTTAATCGAACTTCCTCATCTCCTTGAGCCTCCTCAAGCTCCGCTCTACGGGGTCTCACCAAGCACTTTTTTCCCGCAGGAGTCTCGAAACTACCTTCCAACAACTAGAGCTTTTATGGTTACGAATCCTATAACCATGGGATTTAAGCAAGATTTCACAACAAAACTAGGCAGGGACTATAAAGGAGATTTCGAGAACCTCATATGGTAAAGGGGCGGAGGGAAACGGTGAGACTCCTATGGGCTGTGCGGGACAGCTGAGACCCCGGAAGGCGTAGCCTGAGGAGGCTCAGCGCCCGCCCCATGGAAAGCGAACCTTTTCCCGTAGCCCCTAGAATCTCACAAACATCTTGAAATCAAGTCTTCAATAATCCTGCAAGCTTAATAAATCAAAAGAGATGGATTGTCACACTTTTGGGCTGGGTGAATATCATGGATTCTGAGGAGTTGGTTAAAATGACAGAAGACCGAAAGATGCAGCAACAAGGTCATACGCAGCCTTCCTATGAGCAGTGCAATAAAATGAAGTACTACCATGTCATGGTCCAAACGAAGGATGGACGCAGCTTTGATGGAGTCATCACTGATGTGAATCATGATAAGATGACGATCTTAGTCAGTGAAGATGTGATGCTCGACGAGGACGGGAACGCAATGGATGACCAACGCCAGTACGGATATGGCCGCCGTCGTGCTCGCCGCTTCCGTCGCCAAGTATTGCCACTAGCTGGTCTTGCTACATTAGCGCTGTTCCCATACTTGGCAAATCCGTACCCCTATTACTACCAATATCCGTACGGCTACCCTTACTACTATTAAGGGATTATCACAACCTACGAAACCGGATGTACACTTATCTCAATTACATGGAATAAATTACCGTACCAGGTCATCCATATTATGGAATATCCGGTACGGCATTTTTTATGTGCTGAAAATGTTTTTTTCAATTTGTTTCATTTCGTAGAAGTGTCCTTGTTTTTGCATGAGTTCGTCATAAGAACCTGCTTCTGCGACTTTCCCTTCAGCCATGACGATGATTTGGTCCATCTTTTCGAGGCCGCTCAAACGGTGGCTGATGAGGACGACGGTATCCTGAGACGCACGTTCATACAGATGATTGAAAATCATCCGTTCGGTGAGAGCATCGACAGAGGATGTCGGTTCATCGAGCAACCAGAGACGCTTTCCTTTCAGAAAAGCTCTTGCTATGGACAAGCGCTGACGCTCTCCCCCCGAAAGGTTCTCCCCTTTTTCGAAAACCGGTTGGTCCAGGTCAAATTCCAATCCAACCTCTTCCAGCACGAGCTTCATCTCTTCATCTGAGAGGTCTTCCCCGGCAAGCTGGAGGTTTTCACGTATGCTCCCGTAAAAATAATGATTCTCCTGAAGGACGACGTTGCTGTTTTCCCAAATGCTCTCTTCTGATATTTCCGTTATGTCCTTACCATTGACCATCAGCTCACCCGTAGATGGGATTTGGAATTTCATGAACAGCTGCAGAAGTGTTGATTTTCCGGATCCACTTGCTCCGACGATGGCTGTTTTACTGCCTGCCGGTATGGACAAGGTGACACCTGTAAGTGCCTCTCTCTCCTCGTCCGGAAAACGGTAACTGACATCAGATACTTGCATACTAGGAGCCGGCTTTCCATCAAGGTTGTACGTTTCTGTTCCACGATTTTCTTCCTCTACAATGGAAAAAAGCCGCTTCGATGCCCGTTTGCTATCATCAAGGTGACTTGGCAGAACAGCCATCGGTGCTGCATTTTCAAAGACTGTCAACGAAATCATCACCAGCATCGCTAGAAACAGCCCGTTCAGATCTCCTTCAGCCACAAGAAAAGCACCAAGGCCTGTGACGATCCATGAGACGAGGAGTGTCGCAAACGTGTTCCAGGAATGACTGGAAAGCATCTGACGACTGTCACGCTCACTCTCTCGAATATAATCATCGGAAGACTGCTGAAGCATTTCTTTTTTGTCTTCAAGCTGCTGATAGATTTTAAGGTCACGGAAGCCGTACAGCCATTCCGCAGCTTCGGTCGATAACTCTCCGCGCGCCTCTCTTACACGGCTGGCTAGTTTCCTCTGTTTAACGGTGTACCAGGCTGGAATCAATAGCCCCGTAACGACAAGACCCAAGAGAAGAACGATGGCTATGGAAATAGAGAAGATGGATGCGAAAACGACTGTCCCTAAGAAGATGATGACAAGGACCACCGGTGGATAATACACACGCAAAAAGAAGTTTTGCAGACTCTCCACGTCACCGACGATTCGTGATAGCAAATCCCCACTCCGGTATTTCTGAAAAATCCTCGGTGCATGCGGTTCTAATTTTTTGTAAAAAGTAAGCCGTAAGTTACTTAAAATCGTAAAGGTCGCCCTGTGGGAAAAATACCTTTCCGCATAACGGCCGAGCGCCCTCGCAAACCCGAACAGCTTTAAAAAAGCGATAAGCACCGTCAAGGCATACAACGGCGGGATGAGTGCCGCCCTCGATATTAAATAGCCACTGGCGCCAAACAGCCCGACCGCTGACATACCAGCAAGAAAACCGAAGACGATCGAAAGCACGATATCCCTTTTTTCCAATACGACTAACCGGATGACTTCCTTCACTTCCTTCATGCGGAGTTCCCTCCTTGCTGGACGGTCACCATTTCCCTATACTCCTTCACCGTTTCCAGCAGTTCTTCGTGCGTACCTTTTCCTATAAGATGACCGCGATCGAGCAGCAGTATTTGATCGGCCTTTTTGATTGTATGCAAACGATGGGCAACGGTGATGATCGTCGCTGTTTTCGCAAGCTCTTCCATGGAGGCTTGCAACACCCGCTCCGTTTTCAGATCCAGACCTGTCGTCGGTTCATCAAACAGGATGACAGAAGGTTTCTTCAAAAATGTACGCGCAAGAGCGAGGCGTTGCTTCTCTCCTCCTGAAAGTCCGCGTCCCGCTTCACCGACCGGGGTGTCGTACCCTTTTTCCAATGAGGTGATCAACTCGGCGATGCCTGCTTTCTCAGCGGCCTGTCGGATTTCTTCCTTAGAATGATTTCCTCTGCCGCCAATCGCAATGTTTTCAGCAATCGTTCCTGAAAATAAATACGGGTGCTGAGAGATGTAGCTGACCTGAGAAAACCATTCTTTTTCTTCATAGTCAAAAAGGGAGCGATCATTAACTTTGATCGTTCCAGAGGACGGTTTAGTCAGGCCGGCTAAAAGATGCAGGAACGTCGATTTTCCCGCACCACTTTTACCAACGATGGCTACCTGGTGATAGGGATGGATGGCTGCCGTCAACCCTTCCATCGCAAACCCTTCCTCATAATGAAAACTCATTTGATCGAGCTTGATCTCAGGAGGCTGTTCACCTTCAAGCTTTCCACTTCCCCACTGAATGTGTTGTTCTTCTTTTTCAAGCTCTTCCGCCAACAGGTTGGCAGCACCTGTTGCGCCTCTCCCTGTATGAAAAGCACTCCCGAAGTCTTTAAGCGTCAAATAAAATTCAGGGGCAAGAATGAGAATGAAAAAGGCGGTAAAAAAGGAAACACTCTCATATACAACGAGCCGAATCGAAATTTCCAATGCAATCAGCCCGATGCTGAGCATGGAAATGAACTCAAGCATCAAGGATGAGACAAAGGCGACTTTCAAGACTTCCATCGTTGCATCACGGAAACCGAGACTGCTCGATTCAATCTCTTCCTTTTGCTGCTTGGAACGTCCAAAAAGTTTTAAAGTTGTTAAGCCTTGAAGCGTATCAAGAAACTTTCCGGAGAATGTATTCAACTTCTCCATCTGCTCTTCTGATTTCTTTTTTGTCATAACACCGATGATGGCCATAAATAACGGGATAAACGGAGCTGTAATAATCATGATCAGCCCTGAGTAGAGATGCTGGGTAAACACAACGACAAGAATCATCAGCGGGATAATCATCGTCTGGATCATTTGTGGAACATAACTGCTGAAATACCCATCAATCTCGTCCACGGAATCCATCAGCACACTGACTTTCCTTCCCGATTGTCCTTGTAAAGAGGCTTGAACGGGATTTCGCGCGTATTTCTCAATTATGGACTGACGGAAATAACGTTTTGCTTTGGATGCAAGCTTAATGCCTGTCCGGCCGTTCAGCCATGTAAACAGCGTCCGTCCAGCGAGCACCAAAAGCAATCCCGCGAGAAGTGGAAGGATATCCTGAAAACGTCCCTCACCAAGGAAGATCCGGTCGACGATCGCAACGAAAAAATAAGATTGACCAATAATCGTGGCACCAATCAACACGGAAGTGAGGACCAACAGCATGAAAACTCTTCGATCTGAGAAAGCTAGTCTGCTGAGGTGCTTCATTTATATAAAACTCCTTATATGCCATTTTGTGAAAAAATTCACATTACCATTATTATAATTCATGAAGCGGATCATTGCTAAAAATAAAACTGATGATTCTATGACAATTCTATATCATCGTCTCCTTAATAAACAGCTATCATACGTTACCCTATGGACACTGATTAAAGGGATCTTTTCTATATCATTTCCCTCTATGTAAAGTTGAAGACATTGTAATAGGTATGAAAAACCATTCGTGATCCCCTGCTTTTTTCAGAATCAAGAGTTTATAAATTTGTGCCCTTCGACTCTACCGAAGAAAGGAGAAGCACGTTTTACGCAAGTCTCAGGGAATTAATGAAATGAAAAAAAACCCACAGGATTCATTTCCTGAAGGCTTACATGAGAGCATTATAATGTTGAAGCAGCGTTTGTACAGTTTGTTTACTGTTGATGTTGCCGTCTTATCTACAGTCATATCTCATGAAACGAACCCTGGGTTAGCCAGTGGTTTTGTATAAGGAAACAAGTCCTGTACAAATAAAAGGGCTTGTTATTCAGCATGAGTATTATTCCAATCATAAAAAGTTCCCGCTGCTTTAACGTCGGGTTAATGTCCTGTATCTTTGGTCCAATGTCTTCTAGCGCTTATTCACTGTCCTGTAACTCGTGTGTAATGTCTTCGTTCTTCTTTCCCCAAAAACTCTCAGGGTTCTTGTATATAAAAGTCGTATGCAATAACTTCCGAAACGAATCTTTCCTGCTACAAATTTTGTTTTTTCGCGGTTGCCTGACCGGTGAGAACCAGCCAGATCATATATAGTAGAGTGAGCAAACAAAACGGCCTCCTCTTTACTTTAAATATTCCAAACGTCAAGACAGAGAACATGCCTTCTAGAACGATATAAGTGATACTCAGGTAGTCCATTGGGAAACGTTTGAGACCTCTCCCCAAAGGTTTCCTTCGTTCTTTCATCTCTTCCACGTCATCATAATTTTCATCAGTTATCCTACCCATGACAGAAGCGACTGAATTCAATGCTTCATGCAAAGAGGTCACGGCAGCAGTTTCGAATCATTTACCACCCAATGATATTCTTTCCGATTAAGAAGTGACGGATTCCATCCCCTGAATCATTTCTTCTCCGACATTGTTAATTTTGTTAATAAAAAATTTAACTTTTTGAATACTTTTAACGTTAACAAGCCTTTGGAAGCTTGTCAAAGTGAAAATTTTTTTAAATCGGCTATAACCTATGAGATGATAGGGTTTAAGGCGATTTTTTTCTAAAATGGATTTTGACAAGCGATTTTTATTCGTTAAGATAAAGTCTGTAAAGAAAAAATTTAATAAAGTTAATTGCTTTTACGCCTGTGAGGAGGTTTTTAATGACAAATCATCATGAAGAAGGCTCCCGACAGACCATTGAGCACGCGAAAGGACTTGTGATCGATTCCATTGCGGAAACGATGGATTTGTATGGAGTGACCCGAAGTGCAGGGACTTTATATGGGACGATGTACTTTGAAGAAGATATGACGCTGGATGAAATGCGTGAAAAACTAGGAATGAGCAAGCCGAGCATGAGTACAGGAGTGAAGAAGCTTCAAAATTACAACATTGTGAAGCAAACGTTTCGAAAGGGAACGCGCCGACAGACTTTTGTAGCTGAAAAGGACTTCTTTAAATTCTTCTCCAATTTTTTCACGAAGATGTGGATAAGAGAAGCTAAAATCAACTTGGACACAGTTAAGCAAGCCCAGAAGGAATTGAATAAGCTTATAGAGGATTCCGAAGTTGACGAAAAGATTAAGCACGAAGCGCAGCAAGTCTATCAGCAGTTGGAAGCGTCCATTCCATATTACCATTGGTTACAGAAGCTCGTTGACTCTATTGAGAGTGGGGAAATTTTCGAATTTCTTCCTGTCGACCAAGAAAATTAAGATACCGCCTCTCTGAATAACGTTTCATCTGTTATTCAAGGGAGACGTGTGGACTTTATAATTTACAGAATATTCAGATAATATAAAAAGGAGTGATGTCATTGCAATCGAATCAACAAACATCTTTTTTCGCTAAGAACAAAGCCGCTATCATGCTCGGGACACTTCTAGGTGTTTTCGTCCTCTACATGGCCTTCACAAATGAAAACATTCAATGGGGCGGATTTATCGCCATGATTGTTTTCTATGCCCTCGTCTATTACATCGGTGCCGTCTTCGCTACAAATAAATCCGGAACTTTAGCAGACATGATGGTCGCAAACCGCAGTTTACCACTTGGAATCGCAATGTTCACTATGGCTGCTACATGGGTTGGTGGTGGTTATGTGAATGGTACGGCAGAATTCACATACAGCGATGGTCTCGTATGGGCTCAAGCCCCGTGGGGATACGCATTAAGTCTAATTATTGGTGGTATTTTCTATGCCCGTAAAATGCGCCGCTATGAATTCCTCACGATCATCGATCCCCTGGAACAACGTTTTGGTAAAAAAATGGCCGGCGTCCTTTACATTCCCGCTCTGCTAGGGGAAATGTTCTGGAGTGCTGCAATTCTTACGGCACTCGGTACAACATTCGGAACCATCCTGAACATTGACTTTACTACATCCATCATCCTTTCAGGAATTATCGCCATCGCCTATACCGTAGCCGGAGGCATGTGGGCGGTCGCCTATACGGACGTTTTCCAAATGGCCATCCTATTAATCGGACTCATTTTAGTGGTGCCCTTCACTTTAGGTCATGTTGGTGGTCTTGAAAACGCGTGGAGTAATTATTCAGTAGAATTCGGCTCTTACGCCAATCTGTTTCCTCCACTGAACGGGTGGCAGGATCCTGCCTGGGGCAACTGGTTCTGGAACTGGATTGACTATGCCCTTCTTCTCATCTTTGGTGGTATTGCTTGGCAAGTATATTTCCAACGTGTCCTTTCCGCCAAAAATGAAAAAACCGCGATGTGGTTATCCATCACAGCAGGAGTCATCTGCATCATTGCAGCCATCCCTGCCGTTCTGATTGGAATTGTAGGCGTGAATATGGACTGGGCAAGTATGGGACTTCCAACTCCTGAAAACCCAGCGGTTATTCTTCCGCACATCCTGAGGTATTTGACCCCTGAACTCGTATCCGCGATTGGACTCGGAGCGCTCGCAGCGGCGGTCATGTCCTCCATGGACTCTTCCATTCTTTCTGCCTCTTCCATGGCATCCTGGAATGTGTATCGTCCATTGCTTAAACCGAACGCAAGCTCTGAGCAATTGAAAAAAGTGATCAAGCGCACGATCATCATCGTCGGTGTCGGAGCTATGATCATTGCATTGAACGTCAAAAGTGTTTATACGCTGTGGTATTTAGCATCCGATCTTGTGTACACGATTCTTTTCCCACAGCTCACGATGGCATTGTTTTATAAAAATGCGAACCTCTACGGATCCATCGCCGGATTCTCTGTGGCGTTATTCCTTCGTTTAGGAGGCGGAGAACCAGCAATGGGACTACCGGCGTTCCTGCCGTATCCAATGATCAACCCTGACGGAATCGTCCTGTTCCCGTTCCGTACACTTGCTTGTATCGCTGCGTTCATTATGATCTTCGTTGTATCCGAATTGACGAAGAAAAAATGTCAGCCTCAGCCACTTCTCATGCCAGAAGAAAGAGAGCAAGAGGAAAAGGCTTCCTAATAGAAACAAGAAGCGCTCCAATTGTTGAATTGGAGCGCTTCTTTTATGTAATGATTCCGTCCTCCAGTCTATTCGGGAACCGCGCATCTATGAAATGTGATCAAGAAACTTCTGTATATCTTTTTTGGACCTTAATTGAATGACCTGCTTTTCACGGCCGATTTCTTGAAACGATAGGAGTCTTTCCTGCATGTTCTTTTTCCGTTTTCGATAGGTCGTCACGATAAATTTTAAAAAGTCTGCTTCCATTCTTTCACTGCACCCTTCCCCGAGGTCCGGGCGTGTGCTCCCCCGGTGGGTCCACCAGCGCTTCAAGACCCGAAATAGACAGGTCGTTAAAGGCAATTCCAAGTAGATGATCGTATCAGCCTTCTCCGCGCGTATCTCATACGTATTTCTATAATTCCCTTCAATAATCCATTGGTCTTTTCCTACAACGTTTCTCTGCCTCTCTGAGAAATCCTCCAGTGTCGATTCCTGCCAGCCCGGCTCCCAATAAAAACGATCCAGATGATACACGTCGATATCGAGCTTCTCCCCTAGTTTCTTTGCAAATGTCGATTTGCCTACACCTGCCGAAACACCAAGCACCATGATTCTCTTCACAGGTCTACCTCCTTTTCGATTTTCCGATTGAAAACCCTTCGAACAACCGGCCTCCGTATGGATTCAACACCTCATCCACTAATTCAACGACGCCTTTCCTCTCCCCACTTTTGTAAAAATGGTCAAAGCACTGAATCAACCGTTCTGCAAAGGCAGCATCATAGTTTCGCAGTGACCGAGCGATCCATTTCGATGAGCCGCTCCACTGTCCATTCGCTCGCAAATAAAACTCACTCGTCTGCTCTACTAGTTTCGCTGCAATGAAAAGAGCTTCCCCCCGTTCTGTACAACCAACGAAATCGTCCAATGCATCCGTAAGGAAATACCGCTTAAGCAAGAGGGTTTCCTCTGACCAGAGGGGTGGACCCTTCTTCAGTAAGCCAGCCGCTTCATGTTTGACAGCTTCCAAACGTTCATCCCACTTAAGGACCTTCCCCTCTGCCACCATTCGTGGCATAGAAGGTTGTCCCCGCTCACAATCACTATCGAAAAACCCACGATAGGAGGACCAATTATGTACAAAAACCTCGACCGGCCATTGGCCCGCATAAAAAGACTCACGAAAAGAAGACGTTACTTCCGAATCGAAAATCACGATGTCCAAATCGGATGTGCTTGTGGCCTCCTCCCTTACGACACTCCCCGCAAGAAGAGACGCATCACAATCCGGAAACCGCTCTGCGATCACATCTTTTGCCGCCTCAAAAGCCTTCATCCGCTCACCTTTTCCAGAATGATTCGTGCCCTCATGTCCATGTTCTCAGGGAGGGAATCAAGGCTGAAATACCTCAAATCCGACGTTTCTTCATGGTCTAAGCTGAGATCTCCACGAATCTCGGAAGCTATAAAACAAGCAATGACATTATAGACCTCATCCCCATTCGGGTACCTGTAAAAAAAGTCTTCCCCCGAAAACGTGGCAACTTGCCGCACGTCTCCAGCCCCAAGTCCCGTTTCTTCTTTCAGCTCCCTGACCGCCGTCTGCTCGAGTCTCTCCCCAGGCTCCATCGCCCCACCAGGAAGCCCCCATTCTTTCGTATCCATTCGATACTGGAATAACATCTCTCCCTGCTCATTCTCAACAAGAACCGTGGAACCTGCAACGACAAGCGGCTGTGTACCAATCATTCTTCTCATTTTTTGTACGTAGTCCATTTTTATCCCTCTCCATCTATCTTTTTCAATGAAGGGTGTAAGTAAATGAAAGAAGCGATGGTGGAGACACTCCCTCCAATAGCAATGGTCATGGATGTACTTATGTATTCACCGATGATCCCAGCGACCAACGCACCCACCGGCATCATCGCCCACGTCATGAACCGGCTCGTCGCCTGCACCCTTCCAAGTAAATGCTCCGGCGTCAGCTTTTGTCTTAACGTTACAATACACGGACTGCTTATGGAAGCACAAATCGTCCCAACAGCGTTCAAAAGTGCGAGAGCAATAAAAGATTGATAGAAACTGAACAGGAAGATGGAAAGGCCTCCGAGAGCGCCACACCCAAACAATAGTGTACGATAAGCAACCCTGCTCCTCATAACAGGAGAAAGCACCGCTCCCCCAATAGCACCTAACCCGCCAGCGGAAAGAAGCCAACCGATCGAGACCCCCGAAAAACCAATCTCAGCTTTTAAATGAACAATCAACATCGTCAAAAAAAGAGTCGTGCCAAATACAGAAAAGAACATGGCGATATTTGTATAGAGTAGAGGTTTCTGATGGATCACAAAGCGGAATCCTTCGCTCATGTCCTGAGTAAACGAACGCTTTTCCCCTTGCTTCTGCTCACTTTCCAACCGCAAACTCCAAACGACTAGAAAGCCGATGAAGAATGAAAAACTATTTAGGATCATGCCAACTCCAGGATTATAAATGGCCACAATCCAACCGCCAAGCCCTGGGGCAAGAAAGACAGCCGTATGAAACATCCCTGTGTTCCATGCATTCACAAGATCAAGATCCTGCTTTCTTACGAGTTTCGGAATCGATGCAAACTGAGAGGTTTGATAAAGCTGTCCAAGCACACCAATAACGAAAGCTGCCGCGTAGAGATAATAGATGGTAATCATTTCATAAAAAAACAACACCCCAATGCTCCCCAGCAAAAGAAAACGGAAAAAATCACAAAACAATAGAATCCGCTTCCGATCCAACCGGTCAGCAAGCACCCCTGCGAGCGGTTGTAATAAAACAGGCACCCGCTCAACAGCAGCGACAATTCCCATACTGAGCGGTGAACCGGTAAGAGCCAGTACCATCAAAGGAAGAGCAATCAAATAGATTTGATCCCCGAAAAAGGATACTAGATTTCCTCCAATGAAACGGAAGGCCTGGTGGTTCGACTTGAACGACGGTTTCTCCTCGGTCTGCCATACTTCCGCATCATTCATTTTTCCTCTCCCAAGAATAACTCCAATTCTTTTGGCAGCATTTCCCACGCCCGTGGGCTGACATGATACCGTGGACCATAAGCGACGATGAGCCGTGCGGATTTCAACAGCTTCAAATGATGGTAGACAGTCGTTTTACCCATACCGATCTCCTCGGTCATCTCTTTCAGGGTGCGCCCTCCCCCCATCAAAATCTTGAGCATACGCAAACGATTCTCATCTCCAAGCGCCTTGAATTTCTGAACGAGCATTTGATCCGGAACATACGGGTCATTCGGCTGGATACTTTCATTGGCTACAGGGTAGTAGAAGATTTTCGCCCCTTCAATATCGGCTTCCACATTCCACGGACGATAAATAAATTGGGGGATCATGATGACTTTATAGACACTAGGCTCCGGCATGTAACGGATTCCATGTGTCGCCCACTCCACAAAATCCTCCGCCTCCAGTTTTTCAATCCGCTTCTTCTTGGAAAAAGCATCTCGTTCCAGAATTCCTTTGAACATCGCCTCATCCGGCTGAATAACCGCTTCATACCAGCCGGCCATCACCTCTTGGATATGACTTTTTAAGTGATGCGCATCCACCTGACTAATGTAGGCAATGTAACGTGGAAAGAACGCACTGTCTTTAGATACATCTTGAAGCCGCGCCACAGCCTCCTCATCTCCTTGAGAAGCAAGCCTCCGATCTTCTTGATGTTTTTTCCCTAAATAAGGAATAGCATTATAACGCAACTCTTCTTCATCTAATTGATCTACAAAATCATTGAACTCCTCAACAGAACACATATCCTTCTCATGAAGCAACAGCAAGATCGTTTTCCATGTATTCTTTTCCTGGACCGCTTCTAAATGAGCCAGCATTTCCGTGGACAACGATTTTTTGATTGTCTGCCATTGTTTTTCTGTATAGTCCAGCGTCTTCAGCAGCCGGTCGTTCGTAATGGCAGCGATCCCCAGTGCCGCTTCCCACAGAAGAGAATGCTTCACTTCCACTTGATACGTCTCTCTTTTTCTCGAACTCATAGAAAATACTTCCATTTCATCACCTCTTGCAAATATTCTACACTTATAGAATTTTAAATTCAACAAGTATAGAATTAATTTTCAAAAAATATACACTAAGATTCAGGTGGATGATTTTCCATTATCTGTATGACCTGGTACACCATTATTTGGTAAATCCATCAATGTAACCTAACTGAAGTGCAAAGTGCCCGTTCTCTTTTTGAAAGTGACCTCATTCTATTAAAAGTGACTTAACGCCGTGGGAAAGTTCCCTAACGCCCGTTCAAAGTGACGTAACGTATTTCTGGTACAAAAAAAAGCATCGATCTGTAAAACAGATCGATGCTCACTCAGGTCATTAGGATAAGTTTTCGCTCCAGTCAATCGTCGCTTCACCTTCAAGGAAACGCTCCGTATCCATTGCCGCCATACAGCCCGTGCCTGCCGCTGTAATTGCTTGGCGGTATTTCTGGTCCTGCACATCGCCACACGCGAAAATGCCTGGAATATTCGTGTTGGTCGTACCGGGATCAACGAGGATATAACCTTTATCATCCATATCCAGTTTCCCTTTCACAAAATTCGTGTTCGGGTTGTGACCGATCGCAACAAATATCCCATCCGTTTCAATGACTTCCTCTTCTCCAGACTCGTTGTCACGAACCTTGATGCCACTGATCTTCATGCCATCGGACACCATTTCGACCGGTGTTTTGTTCAGCGCCCACGTCACTTTATCATTCTCCTGCGCTCGTGTCTGCATGATTTTCGAAGCACGGAGCTCATGACGACGGTGGATCACTTGGACTTCGCTCGCAAATTTCGTAAGGAACGTCGCCTCTTCCATCGCAGAGTCCCCTCCACCGATGATGACGACTTTCTTTCCTCGGAAAAAGAAGCCATCACAAGTCGCACATGTGCTGACACCTTTTCCTAAGTTTTCTTTTTCACCTGGAATACCGAGCATTTTTGCAGAGGCGCCTGTAGATATGATTAATGTTTCCGTCTCCACTTCACCTAAGCCATCAACTTGAAGCTTGAATGGACGTTCTCCCACCTCTACATCGGTCACCCATCCACGCTTGAAAGTCGCACCAAAGCGTTCCGCCTGCTTTTTCATGTTATCCATGAGTTCCGGCCCCATGATGCCATCAGGGAATCCTGGGAAATTTTCAACTTCCGTGGTTAGGGTCAATTGCCCGCCTGGTTCCGGCCCCTCGATGACGAGCGGTTCCATATCTGCTCTTGCTAAATAAACGGCCGCCGTTAACCCTGCAGGCCCTGTGCCTAAGATGATCGATTTATAAGCCATAGTGAATCCTCCTTTAAGTTGTCTGCCCCTCTAGGAATATCCTCTCCTGCCACGGGATTCTAGCTACTTTGGATACGTGCTCAACCGTATGCATCACCCACTTTTCTTCCATATGCGCTTTCGCTTTCAAAACAGGATCCGTGAGGGATACACCTGAAAACGTCTGATTGATCACCCACCACTTCGGATGGAGACCTGCCCGCTTTAAGTCTGCTTCTAAACGTTCTGCTTCATACACAGGCGTCGCTTCCGCTAAAGAGACGATGACTACATGGGTGTATGTTTCATCTCTCAATTTCGGTAAAAGGTTTCTGACTGACTCCGGTACATGACCAGTCGTTCTCTCTATTTCACGATGATAAGATTGAGCAGCATCTAATAAAAGCAGGGTATGCCCAGTAGGAGCCGTATCAATGACGATATACTCTTCTTCTGAATGTTCCACAACATCTGCAAAGGCTCTGAATACAGCGATTTCCTCCGTACATGGGGAATCAAGATCTTCTTTTAAGTAGTTTAGTTCATCTTCATTTAAATCGTGACTCGTCTGATCAAGAACCATCTTCTTATAGGCATCCGTTTCCTTTTTCGGATCGATATTGGATACCCGCAGATTCTCATGTATTTGATCTTCGAAAAGGGAACTCAAGTGATTCGCCGGGTCTGTGGTCGTCAAATGGACCCTGTATCCTTGTTCAGCGAGTTCCACTGCCATAGAGGCAGCTGTTGTTGTTTTACCAACCCCGCCTTTACCCATCGTAAAAATTAGTCCCTGCTTTGTTTTCGAAAATTCCTGCACCAAATCGGAAAGTCCTGACACATCCGTCGAGCTTTCAGTCACATCATCTTCCAAATTCATACGATCAACCACATTCCCCTCAATCCATGCCCTCAAATCATTCACTCCCGTCAATGATAAAGGCGCAAAAGGCAGATGATAGGACCGTAAGTTTCTTAGATGATCTGACATCGTATCCAGTGCGTTCTCCTGCTTCAAGAGGAAGGCTTGGGCTATGGAGTCTTCCGAATCTACCGGTTGATATAATCCGTTTACAACAAGCCGTTGATTTTGAATGCCTATTTTGAAAAGCTCTTTTGAGGAACGGTCCGCTTCATAAAATGCAGTCTCTTCCGGACGGCTCACCAATAGAAGTAACGTCTGCTCCTGATCTGACAATGTCCGCATCGCTTGTTCATATCTGCCCTTCTTATCTGCAAGAGCGGATAATGGGCCGAGACAGGAAGCTCCATCCGGATTGGTTTCCATAAAGCCGCTCCACGCTTTCGGTAGTTGCAGCAAACGTAAGGTATGTCCTGTCGGCGCAGTATCAAAGATGATATGGTCAAATTCATTTTTCACTTCATCATCACACAGGAAAGATGTGAACGAATCAAAAGCGGCAATTTCAGTCGTGCATGCCCCTGACATTTGTTCTTCGATGGAGTGTAGAACTGTTTCCGGAAGTTTACCTCGATAAGGGCCGATCGCTTCCTCCCGATGTTTGGCTGCCGCTTCTTCCGGGTCAAGGTTCACAACAGCTAGACGAGGAACATCTCTCAAGTAGCGGTGATTCTGACCAAACTCCTCTTGAAAAATGTCTTGCAGATTAGAAGCAGGGTCGGTACTAATTAACAATACCCGTTTCCCATTGTCTGCTAACGAGATCGCCGTTGCACAAGCCGTAGAAGTCTTTCCGACTCCACCTTTTCCAGTGAAAAACAGAAAATATGGAAATTCCATTACATTCGGCTGATATAGAGATTCCACGTAAAAAACTCCTTAATCCAAAATCGTAAAACGAGCGTCTGCCTTTGTCTTATTCTCTGTCAATAAACTTTCTTCTACGCCACACCACTCTGCGAACTCACCTTCAGTAGGATAAGCTTTCGTCTTCTTTACCTCCCCATCAACGATTGTCAAAGGCAAAGCCAATTCGCCTTCTTTTTGAAGGTGAGCACTTACCTTGTCATTCTCAACAAAAACTTGTGTATCATTGGAAAGATTATAACGTTCTACCTTTACGCCGTTCGCTTCAAGAACCGCTAGCTGCTTCGCTACTTTCGTCAGCGCCGGATCGACAGATGGACCGCAAACGCCAGTAGAACAGCACATCGCTGGATCGTACACTTCAACCTTTTTCATTAAAAACCTCTCCTTTTGTTAAATTTATCCTTATAGAAAAGGCCGAGATTGTATCTCGGCTTTTTTCGTTTTACTCTCCAGTTTCAGCAAACTTCTGGATACGTGCTTCGATTTCGTCACGTACACGCTGGAAAAATGCCCATTTTTCTTCTTCCGTTCCTTCCGCTTTGGCCGGATCATCGAATCCCCAGTGGAAACGAGTAACATGTGGAGGAGTCATTGGGCACTTATCGTTCGCATCTCCACAAAGAGTAATCGCATATTCAGCATTGTTCAGGATATCCGGATCGATGATGTCTGATGTTTGATCCGTAATATCCACATCGACTTCATTCATCGCTTTGACCGCATTAGGGTTCAAGCCATGTGCTTCAATCCCCGCTGATTTGACATCATATTTGTCGCTCAAGTATTTCTTTCCGAACCCTTCCGCCATTTGGCTGCGACAAGAGTTTCCTGTGCATAGAAAATAGATAACTGGTTTGTTAGACATGTAGCATTTCTCCTTTTTTGCATAAAAATTATAAAATTAATAACCATAGATAAAGCCCGACGAGTGTAATGAATAAGGTCGGCACAGTTAATATGATTCCCACTTTAAAGTAGTATCCCCATGAAATTTTGAAGCCTTTCATGGATAAAACGTGGAGCCATAGCAATGTCGCTAAAGACCCAATTGGTGTAATCTTCGGCCCGAGGTCTGATCCGATAACATTGGCATAAATGAGGGCATCCCTCATTGTCCCTGCCGTATTTGTATCAGCGATGGCAAGGGCATCAATCATTACGGTCGGCATGTTATTCATGATGGAAGAAAGAATGGCTGCAATGAATCCCATTGAAACGGTTGCCGTGAACAAGCCTTGATCTGCCGTGTACTGAATGACATTCGCAAGGATATCGGTCAAGCCGACATTTCGAAGTCCGTATACGACGACATACATTCCGACAGAGAAGAAGACAATCGCCCATGGAGCTCCTTTGACCACTTTTCCTGTCTGCACAGCCGCGCTTCTTCTCGCCATCAATAGGAAAAAGATCGCGACAATTCCGGCAATGATGGAAACAGGAATCCCCAAAGGCTCACTTGCAAAATATCCGATCAACAGAACAGCAAGAACGCCCCACGACATGCGGAACATCTTATGATCCTGTATCGCATCCTTCGGCTTTTTCAACTGAGATAAATCGTAATTGTCCGGAATACTCTTACGGAAAAATAAGAATAAGACAAGAATACTTGCAGCAAGTGAAAACAAGTTCGGAACGATCATCCGTGACGCATACTCTACAAAACCAATATCGAAGAAGTCTGCAGAGACAATGTTCACGAGGTTACTGACAATCAACGGCAAGGAAGTCGTATCGGCAATGAAACCACTGGCCATAATGAACGGAAGAATCATCGCTTCCTTGAAATTCAAATTCCTGACCATCGCAAGAACAATCGGTGTTAAAATCAATGCCGCTCCATCATTGGCGAATAGTGCAGCAACGACAGCCCCCAGCAAGGTCACATAAACGAACATCCGCTTCCCATCACCTTTAGCTACACGGGCCATGTGAAGGGCTGCCCATTCGAAAAAACCAATCTCATCTAGAATCAATGAAATAATGATAATTGCGATGAACGCTAATGTTGCGTTCCAGACGATGTCTGTAACGGCGAGCACATCTTGAAAATCAACGACACCAAAAATCAAAGCGAGGATGGCACCCGCACAAGCGGACCAGCCGATTCCAAGATTCTTTGGCTGCCAAATGACAAAGACGAGCGTAAGTACAAAAATAATCGTAGCAATTAGTGCTAAACTCAAAAAACAATCCCCCTAACTATCGCATTGAATCCGCAAACCTGCTTCTTCCAATGCTGTCAATTTCTCTTTTTGGTCCGGAATTTGTTCCAGCACCTGTTGGATGATGGGATATGTCGCATGTTCTCTGTTCAAGGAATAGAAAATCCACTGCCCTCTTCGTTGTTCTTTCACAAGACCAGCATCACGCAGTTTTCTCAGATGCTGACTGATTGAAGGCTGACTCATTTGCAACACTTCCACAAACTCACAAACACAACATTCACTATCTTTCAACAATCCAAGAATGGTCAGCCGCGTCTTATCTCCACAGAGCTTCAGCGTCTGCGCGGCCTGTTCCAACTCAATCATTGTCTTTTCCATCAGAATCACCTCACCCTCCATCATAATATAAGTATATGCTTATATATGCAAGAGAAAAGTCAAATCCACTTCGAACATTCAGATGGGGAGTTACACCAAATCCTTCCTGAGACAACCTTTATATCCAATTGAAAAACTTCTGAAAGCTTATTCATAAGATATGAAGAAGGATAAATCTTCTCACTTTCCAACCTTTCCATGAAGCGCACATCCTCTCCCAATAAAAAAGCCACTTGTTCCTTACTCATTGACTTAGATTCTCTCAATCGCAAAAGATCTGTCCCATAACCCTGACATGGTTGAAGATCAATCATTTCCGTTCCTCCTTTAGGTTTCGCATATAAGAATATACTTATACAGTAATCCACCATTGTAAATTCTATATAAAGAGAAAATGTTTTTAATGTTAAATCAAAAAAACTTGATTAAATACTTGCTTTTCAGAAAATTAAACCTTACAATTGTAGTTAATCAAATAATCTTGATTTAAGGAGGATCATTAAATGAAAGAGATACCCGTTCAGGATTTGTCCTTGTCCAAAACTTTTCAGACCTACCAGAAAAAATTTAAAGCCTTAGCTGATGAACGCAGGTTACAGATCATGCATCAAATCACTCAGCAAAAAGAAGTGTGTGTTTGTGATCTTTCTGACACCATGGCTCTGCCTCAATCGAAACTTTCCTACCACCTGAAGATTTTACTGGATGCCTCCCTGATCAATAAAGAAACAAGAGGAACCTGGAGCTACTATTCCCTAAATGAAGAAGAAGTGAATCACTTGTTGTCCGAAGAGTTGTGCTGTCTATTCAGACGCGATTAATAAAAAGGGCATAAGCCTTTGGGCTTACCCTTTTGCTGGTTAATTAATCAAAAAAATTTGATTTAAGGAGACGATATTATTTTTACGACAGAAGAATGGAAGATTAAAAATAAAGAAATTTTATCAACTGTAAAATCTTTCAAAAAGCAACCCGCCTCCCGTATTAAAATAAGGGATTGGAACTTTCCAACTCGCCAAAGAAAACCAGAAATCTGCTGTACCTGTTGCTAACCATCTACAATAAATCAACTTTTCTTGATTAAGTACGCAGAAAGGTGCAGTGATGATGATACAAGATACATTACTTAGTTTTATTACCATCGCCAAAGAATTAACTATTCTCTTTTTAGGTATCTCTTTTCTGATTTATCTTTTCCAAGGTTTTATACCCTATGAGCGCATGGAATCGCTCATGGATAAAAGCCACCCGCTTATAAGTGCAGGAATCGCTGTACTTTTCGCGTTTGTAACCCCTTTCTGTTCATGTTCAACAATTCCAATTGTCGTTCACCTTTTAAGAAATCACATCCGCTTCCCTATCGTCATGATTTTCTTATTTGCCTCTCCTGTCTTAGACATCACGATCCTTACTCTCATGACAGCCATCCTGGGATGGAAAGTGGCGCTGTTTTACACACTTATCACGACCACTCTATCTATTATCATAGGGTTCTCTTTGCATGGGTTAGGATTTGAGAAACAACTCAAACCTGTCATCATGAAAAATTACAGCCCTCCAACATCTACAAACAAAGTGAATGTGAATCGGGCGATTTCGGAAACATGGGCGCTTATGAAAAGTGTCTATCCATTCTTGATCATTGGAGCAGCCATTGGTGCCTTCATACATGGCGTCGTGCCTGAAGAATGGATCGCTCGTTATATGGGAGGCGAACAGTGGTGGCTCGTACCTGTTGCAGCACTTTTGGGCCTTCCGTTATACATCCGCTTATCTACCATGATCCCAATCTCGCATATGATGATCGCTAAAGGAATGGCACTCGGACCCGTAATGGCCCTAATGATCAGTTCAGCTGGTGCCAGCCTCCCAGAGGTGACTCTGCTTCACAGCATTTTTAAAAAGAAGTTAGTCTTCACTTTTGTAGGTTCAGTCATTGCTATGTCTACCCTATCAGGATTTCTTTTTTACATGATTTAAAGGGGGTGAACCCATGAATTTGTTAAAGAAACTTTTTAGACAGAAAAAAGAAAAACCTTGCTGTATAGTCGTAATCAAAGAACAAAAGGAAGAAAAGTGCTGTGCGAAGTAAAAAAAGGGCGGCCTCTTAATCGCGAGGCCGCTCTCATCAATTATGCTACCTTTTTACAAGCTTCCGCACATTCATAGCAAGCTTTGGCACAATCCTGGCAGTGCTGATGATCATGTTTCTTACATTCATCTCCACAAGCCTGGCAGATCTTGGCACAAACCCCTGCCAATTCAGATACAAACGGGGAGTTTCTTGAAATTGCTTGTTCTAAGTATCCGCAAATATCGGCACATTCACGATCGGTACGAATACATTCCGCCATCATTTTTACGTCTTCCTCTTTTAAACAAGCATCGTAACAATGGTTACATGCTTCCATGCACTCATGTAGCTTTTGGATAAGGTCTTGATATTTTTCGTGTGACATAAAATCTCCTCCTTTAAGGTGTTAGTTAGTATGTATCTCATGAAAGGGTTTTATAAACATAGGAAGGGTATGTGACCAAACAAAATCCATTCCTTGTCATAAACTATTCTTAGCCAATCTTTTTGATGGAGGAGAACCACATGTATAGAAGAAGAGGACCGGTACGCAGACCCGGGTTCTGTGTCTTTCCCGGATACAAGTACTGTGGACCAGGATGCAGCGGCCCTGGCGAACCCGTCAACGCCGTAGATGCCGCCTGCAAAGCACATGATGAATGCTATCGTTATCACAGAGATTACTGTGCTTGTGACCTTGCTTTCATCAATAAGCTTGAAAGATTACAAAATCCTTATACCTCAGAAGGTCGTCATGCAAGAACATTATATAAATACATGAGAATCCAGCGACTCTTCACCTGTTTCTAAAATACACCCTTACCGAATCACCGTTCTTTTGGTGATTTTTTTATTTGAATTTCAACGATGTTGAATGTAAGTTATTAAACACTATGGCAGGATTGTGGAAGAGTCGATTTCGATAAGTTTCCGGTGTTCGTTGCCTGAGGAGGCTCAGCGCCCGCCCCATGGAAAGCGAACTTCCCGGAGCCCCTAAACTCCAACAAACATCTCGAAACTGAGTCTTCAACTAAAGGGAGCTTATTTGATACATAAGTGTTACATTTTCATGTCCATGACCGAAAAGAATGCATTATAATTGAAGAATAAGGAAGAGTTCACTTTTCAAACGTGTTACATGTGCTTATAATAGTCAACAGCACGCTTTTTTGCTTCGCCTACATGAGAGGATGTATAACCAAAAATGAAATTCGAAGAAAGATTCGATTGGCAGCTCTTTTTTATTATGTGTTGTTTCATAGCCGTCAGCGCAGTCGCTCTTTTCAGTGCTCAAGCAAGCACACAATATAATGAAAACTTTGTACTTAAACAGTTGGTGTGGTATGGCCTCGGTGGCATCGTCATCGGCTTTATGCTCCTTGTGGATCCTGAAGATTTCAAGAAAATCAGCTGGTACTTATATGGATTCGGCATCATTCTTTTGATTGCCCTGATCGTCGCTCCACCATCCATCGCTCCTGTCATCAAAGGGCAGAAGAGTTGGTTCGCCATGCCGGGATTGTCTTTACAACCTGCAGAGCTTGTAAAGATATTCACCATTCTTGCTCTCGGAAGAATTGCCGTTGATCATAATCAAAAGCACCGTTCATCAATGAAAATGGATTTGTTCCTATTGCTCAAATTAGGAGCGGCTACCGGCCTGCCGGTTCTCTTGATCATGCAGCAGCCCGATTTAGGGACAAGCCTTGTGTTTATCGCCATACTAGCAGGATTCGTCCTGATTTCAGGCATCTCATGGAAGATTATTTTACCGATTTTCACCATTATCTCAGCTCTTGGGACAAGCGTGATCTGGCTTGCTCTAAAAGCACCTCAGATTCTCGACCGCTACTTAGGAGTTAAAGAGTACCAGCTCGGTCGTATCTACTCCTGGTTCCAGCCGACCAAGTATGAAGACTCTTCTGGATACCATCTCGTCAAAGCAATGAGAGCGATTGGTTCTGGCCAGTTGTATGGAAAAGGGTTCGGCGAACGGGAAGTGTACTTACCAGAAGCCCAAACCGACTTCATTTTCAGTATCATCGCAGAAGAATATGGTTTTCTCGGTTCTTGTATCGTCATTATCCTGTTCTTCCTGTTGATCTATCGCTTCACGACCATCGCTTTTAAAGCGAACAGCAACTACAGCTCTTATGTAATGGTCGGAATCATCAGTATGATTGCATTCCACGTATTCCAGAATATCGGAATGTCTGTGCAGCTGCTCCCAATCACGGGAATTCCGCTGCCGTTCATCAGTTATGGAGGAAGTGCCTTGCTCGGAAACTTGATGGCGCTTGGAATTGCTTTTTCAATATCCTATCACCATAAGACCTATATGTTTGGCGAATAGAGAAACACTATACAAAAGGGGGCGTTCTTTGAACGTCCCCCTTTTCTTTAACTCTTAAGAAATGATCCTACGTCCGATCATTTGCTGTCAATGGAATTGGCGATTTCTACTAACTGATCCGGGAAAAATTGATCAGAAACCCGTTGATCCATGCTCAACCGATACTGCCATTGCTCTGTTTCGAAAATAAAGACGTGAAAACCAGGGACTTTCACGAAAAATCCTTTTCCTCCAGTCTTCAACCTCACCTGTTCTATGATCCGCTTCTCATGAATAAAAAGCTTTTGTTCTGCCGGCCGGATGTCCACATTATAGTGATTTTCAGATACATGTTCATTCAAGTATTCCACATTTAATTCCACATTCTCGCTCCCACCTAAACGATTAACCTTGGCCACCACGTGTGTAAATGCCAATGACGGAAGTTTCTTAGGTAAAGACACGTGCATTTCTGTATGCTGTTCGAATTCTTTGACTGCCTCATCCAGAGACTTATATCCATATTCAGCATAGAAATCTTCAAGAGGTTTGGGCTGATCCACTTGGGCGTGAACGGGTGTATGGACCATCAACAGACAGGTGATGAACAATAAAACCATGGCGCATTTTTTCATAAAAACAAACACCCCTAACGGCATCGAATAGACTTATTTTCCCCAGGTTTTCTTTCTCCAATACAGATTCCAGAAAGTAAAAAAGCTGACATCCTCGATGGGATGCCAGCTTTTCGAATTCTTTATTCTACCGTAACACTTTTCGCAAGGTTACGTGGTTTATCAACATCACAGTCACGGTGAAGCGCTGCATAGTAAGAAACCAGCTGCAATGGAATAACAGAAACAAGTGGTGTCATCAGATCATGCACTTGTGGAATGACGAAAGCATCGCCATCTTTGTTCAAACCTTCCATACTGATGATCATGCTGTTAGCGCCACGTGCTTCTACTTCCTGGACATTTCCACGAATGGAGTAGTTGACGTTTTCCTGTGTTGCAAGGGCGATGACAGGTGTGCCATCTTCAATTAGAGCGATCGTGCCGTGCTTCAATTCACCACCAGCGAAACCTTCCGCCTGGATGTAAGAGATCTCTTTCAATTTGAGAGACCCTTCCAATCCGACATAATAGTCGATGCCGCGGCCAATAAAGAAGCAGTTACGAGTCGTTGATAGATACTCGCTCGCCAAGTCTTCTAACTTCTCTTTTTGATCAGTTAAAGCTTCCATAGCAGTTGCCACGATTGCAAGCTCCTGCATCGGATCGAAATCAAGTTCAATGCCCTTCGCACGCGCTGTGTCAACAGCTAGAATCGCAAGAACAGCCATTTGTGCTGTATATGCTTTTGTAGAAGCTACAGCGATCTCTGGTCCTGCGTGCAGGTGCATCGTATAGTCTGCTTCACGGGAAAGGGTGGACCCTGGCACGTTCGTAACCGTCAGTGCCGGATGACCAAGTTCTTTTGTCTGGACAAGGACAGAACGGCTGTCTGCCGTTTCACCACTTTGAGAAATGTAAACAAACAATGGTTTCTCAGAAAGAAGTGGCATGTTGTAAGAAAATTCACTAGCTACATGAACTTCTACTGGAATGTTTGCGAGTTTTTCAATGAACTGTTTACCTAGAAGTCCGGCATGGTAACTCGTACCTGCAGCGATGATGTAAATACGATCGCAGTCTTTCATCGCTTGGCGGATTTCAGGATCCAGCTTGATCTCGTCATTCTCATTTTGATATTCCTGAATGATTTTACGGATGACGAACGGCTGTTCATCAATCTCTTTCAGCATGAAGTGAGGATACGTTCCCTTTTCGATATCTGTTGTATCCAATTCTGCTGTGAATGGTTCACGCTCAACCTTTGTACCATCAGGCTTTTGGATTTCAACACCATCACGACGAACGATGACGGTTTCTTTATCCATAAGCTCAAGGAATTGATCCGTTACGTGAAGAGCCGCCATGGAATCACTGGCTACAACGTTGAAGTCGTCACCGATTCCCACTAGCAACGGGCTCTTATTCTTAGCGACATAAATCGTATCGTGATCTTCACGGTCAATCATAGCAATTGCATAGGAACCAGTCAGAAGGTCGACAGCTTTACGGAAAGCTGCAGCTACATCGTTCATTTCTTCATTCAGGACTTCCATCAATTGAACGATGATTTCCGTATCTGTTTCACTCTTGAACTCGACTCCGCTCAAGTACTCATCACGAACATCCACATAGTTCTCAATAACGCCATTGTGAACGATTGTGAAGCGTCCGGAAGTACTTTGGTGCGGGTGTGCGTTCTCTTCGCTAGGAGCGCCGTGTGTAGCCCAACGTGTATGTCCGATGCCTTGCGTCGCTTTGACACTTTCATCGACAGCTTCTCTTAGAGAAGCGATACGGCCTTTCACTTTCGTCACTTCCACACCATTTTCGTTCAATGTTGCGATTCCCGCTGAGTCATAGCCGCGGTATTCAAGCTTTTCCAAACCATTCAATAAAATCTCTTTTGTATCATTCTGTCCGATATATCCTACAATTCCACACATAATTGTTGTCCTCCTGTTATCGGAGAAGGGCAACGAATGCTCCATAGAATTCCAAGGGGCATTCCGCTACCCCTCTCCCGTTATTCATTCTTTGATCACTTCGTCCTGAATGTTTTGTTCGGAAAGTCACCTTCCCGTTTTACATTCGGACATTCGGTTGAAGTGTGGCAACCGGGAGGCATCCGCCGAATACTCGATGAACCTCCACCTCGTCAACTGTGTTCATTTTAAGACGTAGCACACAGTCCTGGCGCTTTATAAATAAGGAATGACCTCGATCCTCCTTAACTATTTCAAAATAAAGTCCTTTTGTCTCATTTCCAATTAAGAGACTTCTCAAACATGGAAATCGACAATTTTTTCAAGGACATGTTCAATTGTACACAGACCTCTCAGAGGGGTCAATAAAAATTGTAACCGTTACAGAAATGTAAGGGCTCTGTAATAGGATATGCGCAGATCACCCTCATGTGCGACCTGCGCAAGCCTTGAAACTATTCCTTCAAACCAAGTTCTTCTTCAACGACTTGGACAACTTTATCACAGTACTCTTCGCATTGTTCTTCTGTCGGTGCTTCCACCATAATCCTTACTAGAGGCTCTGTACCGGATGGGCGTACAAGAACTCGTCCGCTTCCACCCATTTCCTCTTCTACAGCCTGGATAGCCTCCTGGATTCTAGGATGGGTTTGGACATTATTTTTATCAATGACACGGACATTCTTCAATACTTGAGGGAACTTTTCCATTTCGCTGGCAAGCTCTGAAAGTGGTTTGCCCGTTTCTTTCATGACATTGACCAATTGAAGAGCCGACAACATGCCATCTCCTGTCGTATTGTGATCAAGGAAGATGATATGTCCGGATTGTTCCCCACCAAGGTTATAACCACCGCGACGCATTTCTTCCATGACATAACGATCCCCTACGGCCGTCTTATCACTCTTCATTCCATTTGCTTCTACTGCTTTATAGAAACCAAGGTTACTCATAACCGTAGAGACCACTGTCGAGTTATTCAACGTACCACTTTCATTCATGTGCTTGGCACAAATGTACATGATTTTGTCTCCGTCTACGATATTCCCTTTTTCATCAACTGCAATCAGACGATCGCCGTCTCCATCAAAAGCAAGTCCTACATCCGCTTTCTTCTCTTTCACAAGGTCTTGTAACGGCTCCGGGTGTGTAGAACCGACGCCGTCATTAATGTTCAGACCATCCGGAGATGACCCAATCGAAGAAATGTCGGCTTCAAGATCTGCAAACAAGTGGGAGGCCAGTGATGAAGTAGCTCCATGAGCGCAATCGAGTGCGATGTGAAGTCCTTCAAAATCATAATCAACGGTTTGCTTCAAGTGTTGCAAGTACTTTTGCCCGCCCTCGAAGTAATCATTGATCTGACCAAGATCCGATCCTGAAGGCCTTGGAAGATCATCTTGCTCTGCATCAATTAATGCTTCAATTTCCTGCTCTTGATCATCGGTCAATTTAAAACCATCTGGACCGAAGAATTTGATGCCATTATCTTCAACAGGGTTGTGGGATGCGGATATCATAATTCCCGCTTCCGCTTGCAGTGCTTTCGTTAAAAAGGCTACGCCTGGCGTAGAGATGACACCGAGACGCATGACCTCTGCTCCAATCGACAATAACCCGGCAGCCAATGCGCCTTCAAGCATCTCACCAGAGATTCTTGTGTCACGTCCAATCAAAACCTTCGGACGCTCGACACCTTTTGTTACGACATAACCGCCGTAACGGCCAAGTTTGAATGCAAGTTCCGGTGTTAATTCCTTATTCGCGACGCCTCGTACGCCGTCCGTGCCAAAATATTTACCCATAATCATTCGACCTCTCTTTCTATACTTTCCATTGATCTATGTTTTCACGATTGATTCGTTTTGATTAATCTGTGCCGTTTCCGTCATCTCCCACTTCGCCTTCAACAACTTCAATGTCCACTTCAATGGTTTCAGGTTGAACGGAAGTCACTCCTTCAGGAAGCGGAATATCCACTTCTACGGTTTGATCTTCTGTCACTTCTGATACATCAACAGGTACTTCAGGAAGCGCCTCAATGCCATCAAGTACTTCTTTCGGTCCGGAAATGGTGACTTCCTCTGTTTCCGTACGGACCGATTCAATCAGTACCCCTTCCGTATTCCCTCCACGAGCGGCTACATTTAATGGAACGCTTTTCGTGCGGGTGGAAATCGGAACAGATACATTTACAGTCGTTGGATCCACGAGGACATTCAGCTCATTCCCCTGATTATCATAAATCTTGACAGGAGCTTCCTGTGCTTCAATTGACTCTGTAGCCTCACCGACATCAATAATCGCTTTCACAGAGGCTACACGCTCAATGACCGACGATGCACCCGTAATAGCAACTTCAGAAGGTTCCACTTCTGGATCACCAAGCTCAAGCTCACTATCCAGGTTTCCTTGGTTGATATAATCAATGTTCACTTCATAATCTTTGGTCACTTTTTCCTCAATCGTCACTTCAATGATTTTTGGATCGAGGGTGACTGCAAGCTGGTTGGATATCCCTGAGTGCTGTAAGGACACCTCATGTGTGCCCGGACCAAGTCCATTCAAATCTACAAAAACCGTAAAGTTCTTCTGTCTGGAAACAGGAGCGACAGCAGAGGTCGGCCCCTCAACAGAGACGGATACTTCTTGAGGGATTCCGCTGACCACATATTCTTCACTATCAAACCTGATTTCAAGTGGAATGTTTTCCATCACTTCCATATCAGAAGATGACTGATTGAAGAATAAAGAATCTGAGTCCATATTGTTATCCACATTGACCGTCACCCAAAGAAGACCAGCAAGCATAAGGGATATAATCCTTATAAACCATACACTTTTGAACCAATTATCCATTCTTCTTCCCCCTCCAGTTCCAGCTTTTCACCGCAGGGGCGGAGTAATCCAATTCAGTACGCAAAATCTCTTCCAGTTTCACTTGATCAAGGTCTCGATGCAATTCCCCGTTCTTCGTACAGGAAATAGCTCCTGTCTCTTCAGAAACGACGATCGTTAAAGCATCCGTCACCTCACTGATTCCCATAGCCGCTCTGTGCCTCGTCCCGAGCTCTTTCGAAATAAAAGGACTCTCTGAAAGCGGGAGATAACAGGCAGCAGCGACAATTTCATCATTTTTAAGTATGACCGCTCCATCGTGGAGAGGAGTGTTCGGTATGAAAATATTCGTAAGCAACTCGCTCGACAAATGTCCGCCGACACGTATGCCTGTCTCTACGTAATCCCCCATACCTGTATCTCGTTCTATTGTAATCAATGCACCGATTCGGCGTTTGGCCATATAATTACAAGACTTAATGATCGCCTGTAAGGTTTTCTCGGTGTCTTCTTCTTCTGAAGTATTCCTGCTGAAGAAACTTCCTCGTCCCAGTTGTTCTAAAGCTCTTCTGAGTTCAGGCTGGAACAAAATGATAATCGCGAGGAAACCCCACGTAATTGCTTGTGACATCAGCCACCTTAATGTGGTCAGTCCAAATAAATTACTCAATAACCATATACCCAGAATAACGAAAATACCTTTTAATAGCTGAACGGCTTTCGTTCCCTGAATCAGCATGATTAATTTATATACAACAAACCAGACAAGGGCGATATCCACAGTAATCAAAAAATAATCTAAAACATCCAATCCCCCATCAAGCATGCCTACACTTCCTTTTAGATATAATAAACCTTAAAAATTCACATTTACCATTATATCACATAACCTTTCCTGTATATATGGAGAACATACCGTCCTTGGGAGAGACCCATACATTTCTATACCATTTTGGTTGTTTCAAGGGGCCTTAAGATCCATTCTGTTCAAAAATAAAGCAAGGAAGCGTAAGCCTCCTTGCTTTTTTAATCCGATTCAAATGAGAATATCGCCTTGAATGTCTTCTTCGTATGATACCAGACCCATTCGTAAACCTGGTTCACTTCGGTCAGCTCTCCTGAATATGCCCGCAGATTATTGCGGTCAAGCTCCTCAGCCGTTTCCACTTGTCCAGAAGAATCATTAAGGATATCGCCATTGATAAGGGTAATGTCCCCATCGACTTTCCCGTCAATCCTCAAATCCCCATTTCTCACGACAAGATCTCCTTCAACCGTAACGCCTTTCGGTACAATGACCGTATGATCACGTATTTCCAGATTCTCTTGCTTGGATACCGTCACTTGCTGGTCCTGATTCCATTCGGTAAATATACCACCGAACATCAATAAGAAAAAGACGGCAGCAGCTGTAAGCAGCGGATGCCTTTGCAACTTACGAAGATAGTTCTTCCTTTTCTTCTCTTTTGGCAAATTCGCCATCACATTTGCAGTAAAACGTGGCGGCGCAGATACAGGCGTCGTGTTTTTGACCAATGTGGTCGTTCTCTTTAGTTCATGAAAGTGATCTTGGCAGGATTGGCAGCTTTGTAAATGATCTCTCAGTCGTCTCTCTTCTTCTTTATTTAATTCGCCATCTAAATACTTATGCATAAGTTCAACGGCTTCTCTCTTGCAATTCATTCCCTCTCAACTCCTTCACACATGTCGAAGCCTCTTACGTAAAGCCTCTCTACCTCGATGGACCCTTGTTTTAACAGTCCCTACTGGAATATCCAATACCTCTGCAATCTCTTGAAGAGCAAGCTCATCTAAATAACGAAGAACGATGACGCTTCGATACTTAGGAGGAAGCGCTAATATTTCTTTGTGGATGTAAGACTGCAGTTCAAGGCTTTCCACTTCTTCTTCCGGTAGAGCTTGGTCGGCAGCTAATTGCGAATACATGTCTAGCCCTTCCGTCCCCTTCACTTCTGCATCCAGGTGGTAGTCCGGCTTTTTTTTGCGTATTCGATCAATCGACAGATTCGTTGCGATCCGATACAACCAGGTGGAGAACTTCCTTTTCTCATCGAACGTATGGATATTCGTGTAGGCTCTGATAAAGGCTTCCTGGGCCAGGTCTTCAGCTTCATACGAGTTCCCGACCATTCGCAGACAAATATGAAAAACTTTGTTCTGGTAAAAAGAAACAATGTCCTCGAAAGCGGATTGATTGCCTTTTTTCACTTCTTTTATTTTTTGCTTAATCATGGTTTCCATCTTCTAATACCTCCGCTATACGTGCGGTCGATAACCTTTACGGATGACCTCGCCACAAAGTTTCATAAATTTAATATTTTTTTAGCTAATATAAGTTTAACTTTTTTTAGTATCGGTTATAAAGCTGTAAATGTAAAAAATTTCTTAGGAGGAAATTTAATATGAAGCGAGTGACCGCTTTGAAGAAAGAAATCGAAGCTTGTCGTGTGGAAATGATTCGTTTAGCCAGCCTCCATAAGTTGAGCTCGCCGGAAGTCGTACGAGTGAGTGTGGAATTAGATCGCTTGTTAAATGAATATGATGAAATAACATATAAAAAACAGCAACCCACCTTACAAAAAGCGGGTTACTGCTAGAATTGTTCATTTATTTCAAGCTCTCACCAAATAGAGAACCCATCAAACCTACCGCTACGCTAGCGGTTTTATTTTTTTCATCGAGAATCGGATTTACTTCTACGAATTCCGCGGATGTAATCATCCCTGACTGATGAAGCATCTCCATCGCTAGATGGCTCTCACGGTAGCTTAAGCCACCCATTACAGGTGTTCCTACGCCAGGAGCTTCATTAGGATCCAGGCCATCAAGGTCTAAGCTTAAATGAACCCCATCGGTACGATCTTTCAAATAATCCACTGTCTCTTCCACCACTTGCGTCATGCCCATTCGGTCAACTTCGTGCATCGTATAGACTTTGATGCCCTTCTCTTCAATAAGCACTCTTTCTCCTTCATCTAGAGAACGAGCTCCGATAATCACAATATTTTCTGGTTTAATCTTTGGTTCATAATCATGGATACTCGTCAGTTTCTCATGGCCGATTCCTAAGCTTACAGCAAGTGGCATCCCATGAATGTTACCGGAAGGCGAGCTGTCGGCAGTATTCAAATCGCCGTGAGCATCATACCAGATGACACCAAGGTTTTCATAATGTTTGGCAACTCCTGCAAGAGTCCCCATAGCAATACTATGATCTCCCCCAAGGACAAGTGGGAAACGTTTATTTTCTACTACTTCATCAACCGCCTTTGCAAGACGACGACTTCCCTCAGCAATTTCATTCAAGTTACGTAAATTATCTTCTTTCTCATCTGTATTTTGTTTTGGACGAGGAATCTCAATGTCCCCTAGATCTTCAATGTTATATTTCAATTGCTCTAGACGTTCAACCATACCCGCATAACGAATAGCACTTGGTCCCATATCCACGCCTCGGCGCATCTGTCCAAGGTCCATAGGTACACCGATAACTGAAAGCTGTTTATTCATCAAAGTTCCTCCTTTTTTCTCTACTATAATTGTATCCGTTTTTCCCGTTATGACTCAACTGGACATGTTTGTGCATATATATACGGGAAACAGTATGAAAACGTATGTAATCATGCATGTTTACAAGGTTTGAAACCTTTTTCCATATAATAGAAGAAAGACTATTCATCGAGAGCAGCGTTACAAAATTCGATGAACATCAAAAACAAATGAGAATCTCAATAACTTTTGATCAATGGCTCGAGAACCATTAGGATTTTCTTTGGGACACCAAAAAATCCTGGATGCAATAGGAAAAGAACATAAAAAACCTGACATCAACTGTTGATGTCAGGTTCATAGAGTGGAGCCTAGCGGGATCGAACCGCTGACCTCCTGCGTGCAAAGCAGGCGCTCTCCCAGCTGAGCTAAGGCCCCGTATGGAGCGGGAGACGGGATTCGAACCCGCGACCCCCACCTTGGCAAGGTGGTGTTCTACCACTGAACTACTCCCGCATATGAAAATGAAAGATGAGCCATGAAGGATTCGAACCTTCGACCCTCTGATTAAAAGTCAGATGCTCTACCAGCTGAGCTAATGGCTCATATGAAAAATAATGCTCATTATTTTATAAGCAGTGTGCTCGTCACGTTGATAGATTTGTCGGTGAAGCATACGCTCCTCGCAAAGCCTACAATGAAGAAAATTCAATGATGATTACGGCTTCTCTACCAGCTGAGCTAATGGCTCATATAATAATATCCAGTATAACATCTTAAAGAAAATGGCTGGGCCAGCTGGATTCGAACCAGCGCATGACGGTACCAAAAACCGTTGCCTTACCGCTTGGCTATGGCCCAACAGTTACAAAAATAGTATTTACCATCTTAAGATCATTATACAAGAAATGTTTATTTTCATAAAAAATAGCTGATCATGGATGTCAGCCGTTATAGTCAATGAAATAAATGGTGGAGGGAGTAGGACTCGAACCTACGAACCCGATGGGAGCGGATTTACAGTCCGCCGCGTTTGGCCAACTTCGCTATCCCTCCACTTTGACTAAATAAGTGGTGCCGGCCAGAGGACTTGAACCCCCAACCTACTGATTACAAATCAGTTGCTCTGCCAGTTGAGCTAGGCCGGCTTATGAATTTAATGGTGGAGGATGCAGGGTTCGAACCTGCGACCCCTTGCTTGTAAGGCAAGTGCTCTCCCAGCTGAGCTAATCCTCCGATAAGTGGTGACCCGTACGGGATTCGAACCCGTGTTACCGCCGTGAAAGGGCGGTGTCTTAACCACTTGACCAACGGGCCATGTGTTTGATCGTTTCTCAGAGCTTCCAGCCGGATTTGAACCGGCGACCCCTTCCTTACCATGGAAGTGCTCTACCACTGAGCTATGGAAGCAAGTGGCTCCAACGGTAGGATTCGAACCTACGACCGATCGGTTAACAGCCGATTGCTCTACCACTGAGCTACGTTGGAATAATGTTCATTCATCAAAAGCATTAATAAGGAAAGAGAATCAATGTGGCGGCGTCCTACTCTCACGGGGGTAAACCCGACTACCATCGGCGCTGAAGAGCTTAACTGCTGTGTTCGGCATGGGAACAGGTGTGACCTCTTCGCCTTCACCACCACATCAATATA